>DATCTM010000123.1:0-90827 GCA_036567945.1 Vicingaceae bacterium | reverse complement strand
CCAGAAACGCCTGTACCACTCCAAGTTCCACCACCAGTACCAGTTACTAAACTACTTAAATTAATAGACCCGGCAGCTGCACATATTGGAGAGGGGTTTGTCCATGCAGCTGAACCCGTTGGACTTCCAAATGAACAGTTTCTTAATGCAGGAAATAAATTAGCAATATGGTCAATAACCACATTATTGTTTGGGTTGCCATTTAAAGCAGAGTTTCCAGCACAGTTTGCATTTAATGCAAATAAGTTTATATCACCAGTTCCAATTAAAGCACCTTGACCTGAAATTAAATCACAACTTCTGAATTGAACTCCTGCATTATTTACTCCTAAATTACTACAAGTTGTTGTAATTTGAAATAATATATTTTGGGCTGCAACACCAATAAAAGGTCTTACAGCATTGCCATAATGAGACCAAGACCCAGTAGATGAACATATAGTATTTGGGTTTGGTGTGTATTGATATGGATTTGAATACGTAGTATTATGAGATATAGACCCTCCTGCAATTACTGTTGCATTTATTAGTGCATCAAGATAATTTGCTTGAGTATTACAACATGAAACTTCAGATTGAACATAAACACCACCACCACCATTCATAAAGTTTATAATAGGATTCAAGTTAGCAGCAACCGGAGCTCCCATATTACCGAATAGCCATACTTGATTATATGTAACATTGCTAATTGATGCAGGAATTGATGCCACTCTTGTGACACTGGCTTGAGTCGCTAGGAGTCTATTGTAAATTCTACTAGCATTATTGTTTTGATCACTTGTAAAAGCATTGTTGTAATCAATGATTAAAATATTGTTTTGACTAATTAAACAAGTATTAAGAAATATAGCAAAAAATAAAAAATAGATTTTTTTCATAGAAAACGATTTTAATAACTTCTTCAAATGTAAATTAAAAAATACTTATAAGCAAAAAACAGTACCAGTAACAATGAAAGATGTTGAGTATTAATAAAAACGAAGTTATAGTAGTTTGTATAATGACTACAGTATTATTTTAAATTACTCGATTACTTTCATTGTCATATGTTTTAATAAATTTGTTTTATGTTTAATTTTGAAAAGCTACAAAGATAAAATTTTGTAGCAAAGTAAATAATTATAGTGTATAAGGTTTAAATTGACACGTTATTCAAGACGAAATAATCGTTAGATATGTTGCATAAGTAAGTTAATGTAAATGATAATAAAAAACAAAGTACTGATTAATAATGTTATAGAAAAACCTATTGTGTTGGATGTAGGGTTTAGATTTGATAAAAAGCCTAAACCAATTATTATTTTTGCTCATGGATTTAAGGGATTTAAAGATTGGGGACATTTTAATGATATAATGGATTTTTTCATTACAAATGAATGTGTTTTTTTAAAGTTTAATTTTTCTCATAATGGAGGAACTGTTGAGCAGCCAATAGATTTTCCGGATTTAGAAGCTTTTGGGAAAAACACTATTTCTAAAGAATTAAATGATGTTACACATCTGTTAGATTGGATACATACAACAGATGAACTTCCTAAAGAGGAATTAGATATTAATGACATTACTTTAATAGGACATAGTAGAGGCGGTGGAATAGCTATGTTAGCGGCCAGTATAGATGTTAGGATAAAAAGAATAATTACATGGGCTGCTATCAGTGATTTTGAGAGTAGGTTGCCATCAGATTTGTCCGAATGGAAAGCTAAAGGAGTGGTTTATATTGAAAATGTTCGAACAAAGCAACAAATGCCTATGTATTATTCATTTGTAGAAGATTTGTTTGCGAACAAGAATAAATACAAAATAGAAAATGCCATTAAAAAGGCCAATCAGCCACATTTAATCATTCATGGAGATAATGATTTAACAGTAAATGTGGAAGAAGCTAAGCAACTAAATGAGTGGAATAAAAATGCTGATTTGAAAATAATTACAGGAGCTAATCATACCTTTGATATTAGTCATCCACATAAAGAAGAACAACTTTCTGAAGCAGCTAAAAAAGTGTTAACGTATTCATTAGCATTTATAAAAAAAATGGTTTGATTTCTTACTATAAAAAATAAGGAATAAAATTTTGTAGGAATAAAAAAATATCTATTTTTGCATTCCTTTTTTAAGGGATGTTCTTTAAAGCATATCAATACAATTAAGCGAGAGTAGCTCAGCTGGTAGAGCACGACCTTGCCAAGGTCGGGGTCGCGGGTTCGAATCCCGTCTCCCGCTCATTTCTGTAAGATAGTCGCTTGAGTGGTGGAATTGGTAGACACGCAAGACTTAAAATCTTGTGCCCATTAGGGCGTGCGGGTTCAAGTCCCGCCTCGAGTACTAAACGGGACAAATTCATTTTTTTTGAGTTTGTCTCGTTTTTTTTATCGTTTAAATCATTTGAAAATGAAGGGATTAAATTAAAAACTGAATTTACTCTTGTGGTTCGATAACTATCCTTTTTAAAGTCAAACAGAATACCCTCCGGAAATACCATTTTTTGGATACTTCGTTTAACTTCCAAATCTCCGGAAGTCCATAATTCCGGTAGTTTCAGTGAGTATCTTAAAGATAAATCTATGGCTTTTTCAAGGTTCGATAAATTAAAATCGTTATTGAACAAACTTTCCTCAATTTTATACTTTTCTGCTTCTAGTTTCTGCTTAAATTTCTCGTATTGACCCTGTGAAATTTCTTCAAATACATATCGTTCTTCCAATCTTTCCAACTTGGCAGACAACTCTAAAATTTGTTGCTGTTGTACTGTAGTCTCCTGAATTTTTGCTTCGTGTTCAATTTTGAAAATATAGTACATGATTTCTTTCATAGGAGCGATATATTTTTCATCCGCTAATTGGTAGTTGGTCAATGTCTCGATAAATTTCTTATGCATCACATTGGCACTTCTATTTTCTTTGCTTCCCGGACGATTGTTTTTATAGTAGTACAGTCCTTTCTTTCTAACTAAATACCCTGTGTATGGTGTATTACAATCAGCAGAACGAACAAACTGTTTTAGAGGAAGGTGAACACAATCTGCATTACGTTTTTCACCATAGCCACGTTTATTTAATAGTTGGTGGATTTTCAGGAATATTTCTTTTGATACCAATCCTTCATGCTTTCCTTCTATTACTTCACCGGGAATATGTGAACTTACCACCAATCCGTAATAAAAAGGATTACGGAAATAGTCGCTCAATTTCTTAGCAGTTACTTTTAACCCTTTCTTAGCTAATCGGTCGGAAATTTCATTGTGAGTGATGTCTTCATTCGCTTTCCAGATAAAAGCATTTCTTAGTATTTCCCCATCTTTATTAATCACAATATGCTGCTGCTGCCCCTTACCCGGATTCAGGTTGGTATATCCAAAAGGAATAGTGCCTATCCAATAGCCTTTTCGTAATTTTTCCTTCATCCCCGATACAGACTTGTCTCTTCTTAGCTCATTGTCAAACTGACTGAACATATAGTAAAGGTTTTGTTGAAAAGAACCTGCAGCTGTCATTGCATCTACTTCCTGTGTAGCGGACAAGGTAACGATTCCTTGTTTTTTTAATTGTTCACTGATGTAAGCTCCATTGGCTCCCGTACGAGAGAACCTGTCATAAGAATATACAATAATGTAGGAGATGTTCTTTTTTCTCTTCACAAAGGAGAGCATTTGTTGAAATTGCTTCCTTTCATCACTTTTTGCTGATTCGTAAGTCCCTCCGAAATATTCAATTACTTCTATCTTCTTCTTTTTTGCAAACTCTTCACAATACTTCTTTTGCGTTTGTAAACTGGCATTATTCTCCGCTTGTTCTTTGGTGGATACCCTAGTATAAATTACCGCTTTTCCATCGGTGTTAATGGTTTGACCTTTAGCTTCTTTTGCAAATTGTTTAAAAACGTCAAGATTTTTCATCGTTTTCTTTTTTTGATACGTGTTTTACTATTGTTCCACAAAAACATTCGAGTGTTTCGATAATCTGTTTTGCTTCTTCTTCATTAATTTTTTCAAATCCCGAGAACATTCTTAATCGTTCCGGTGTCATTTTTTGTGCATTTAAAATTTTATTGTTCTCTTCAATAAAAGGAACTGAAGTTGTTGTCGGCATTTTTGATTACTCAACCATCTCTCTATGTTATTTAGTAGAAATGATAGTTTGGATAATGCTTGAAATTCATTCATAGCCTTATATTTTTCGTTTAACGGTTCTGTGGATACAGACCACTTTCCCGTTTTCTTGTTTTACTTCAATGTTTTGATAATCTCCCTGATTCAATATGTCTATCATTCTCTTTCCAGGGGCTATTCTCTCGGTTCCTTCCATACGGTCTATCTCCCCATTTCTTTTAACAATTTTGATCGTTTGAAAGTCACCCATCTTGATAAAGGTCAAAAGCTCCAGTTCCTCCTTTGATAATTTGAAAAGCTCCGCAAAAGTCCATTTTGATCGGTCAATCTTATCCATTAGTCTTTTAAATAAACCGTCCAGATTTACTACTGTATGGCACGTAACATGTTCACTGTTTAAAATAGCAACATAATTATCTCGTCCCACAATGTTGGCATTGCCTTCTTTATCAATTAAAATAAAAAACGGAGATCCGTAAAGAATGGAAGCAATCAAATGAAATTCCAGATAGGGATATTTGCTGCTTATTCCCTCAATGGAAAGTAGTAACTGGTCTTTAACCTTCTTTATCTTTTCTTTACTGTAACCTGTGTCTCTTAATTCTTCCACTAGGTTAATCCATATGACTTCTATAAGTGAAAACTTATGCCAACGTTGTG
Source organism: Vicingaceae bacterium (assembly GCA_036567945.1). Taxonomy (GTDB): domain Bacteria; phylum Bacteroidota; class Bacteroidia; order Flavobacteriales_E; family Vicingaceae; genus BRH-c54. The sequence continues at coordinate 86,053 of DATCTM010000123.1, read as the reverse complement.
TTTCATCCCGGTCATCATCCAGCAGCTCGTCTTTTATCCAAAGGTTAATTATTCTGGCTCCTGAATCAGTATATTGATTGGATAATACCTTTTCATTAATCGTGCTGCTAATGGTACTGTTAATCTCATCGTCAAAAAAAGCTTTTATTACGTCTTTCATTTTACAGGGAATAAATAATTTAGTTGCCTGCAAAGATACATAAGTTTCTAATAGGTAACTAAAAAATATATTAAAATTACCTATTAAGCACATCTAGCAAATGGACAGCACGAAAAAATGATATCTATTATTGATGGGATAGCCGTATTTTTTTAGTAATAAATGGAAAGAGAATGAAAAAGCTGTGAGTAAGAGATGTAGGTAAGAAGGAAGGTGCTTACTTATTTGGGGTAACATAAAAAATGACTTTTGTCATATACCGATATGGTGAAATTACTTAATCTGACTTACGTATTATTACGTATGTTATAGCTAAAAAATACAGAGAAGGTAAAGAAAGCTCAAGAATTTTTGCTTCTAAAAACATTCAGGAGTTCGTCTTTTACCCGGTGAAGTTCTTTATTGGTTTTGTGTAAATCTCTTTGTAAATCGCCCTTTTCGGCTTTTAATTGGATAATCTCCTGTTGATAATTATATGCCATTTTTTTTATCCTCCCTGTTTCCTGAACAAGGGTATTGATTTTGTCGTGTAATTCCGGTGGAGCCTGGTTGATGATTTGGTCGGCTACCTGCTCATACAAGACGTTGCCTTCAATGTTGCCTTGTCCCACATGAAAGATTTTATTATTGTCTCCATTAGTGGTTACTCCTGAAGTATCTCTGTTGCTCTCCAAAACAAATAAATTCCTATCCTCATAAAAGAAAAACTCGCTGTTTAGCCCGTAAGTAGTAATGGTGGCTTCAAGTTGTTGTATAGTAATAGAACGCCCCTTGCTTTTCATTTTAGCAATGATGCTTCGGTCAGCACCGATGGTCGTACAAATTTCAGAATGACTTTTAGCCCTTCCGGTTGCTATTAAAATATCAGCAGCTTTTAAAAACCTTCTGTCTACTGCGTTTAAGTCTCTTTTCAGGTTTTCATTCGTTGATTTTTCTTTTGTCATCTTAAAATTTCTTTAAAAATTTTGTCTGAAATATGTTTATATGTCATCATTAATTTTTAATATTGCTGACAAATAATCATTGACGATGACAAATGTAGTAAATTTTTATTAAACTGATACAAAATTGAGATAAAACTGATACAGAACGTTATGGAAGAATTGTTTACTTCACAAGAAATAGAGGAACTAAGAAGTCAGCTTCCTCCCAGATATAGAGAGCTAATCAGCGAGAAAACTAAGGTATCCATACCTACGATTGCCCGATTTTTTGCCGGCTCAAAAATTCGTGAAAATAATGCAGAAATAATTTATGATGCAGCCTTGGAAGTGATAGAAGAACATCAAAACAGGACGGCTTACCGCAAGAAAAAATTAAGAACATTGATGACAAACAAACAACAACAAAGTTTAAATTTTTCCTCTTAAAACCCTGTTTAAGTATGCGTATTATTGACATAAAAAAAGACCGGAACTATCTAACGCTTATTGAGCAATTGGAGGAGCAGGTACAGGCAAATAATAAGCTGGCTAAAGGCAGAGAAAAAGAGGTAGAGCGAAACATTACTGAAGTAGAACTTGCTTTACATGAATTGGTCGGGAACAAACGGTTTGATAAAGCTACTTATTTGAAACTTAAACTACAACAATAGTAAAGACCATGAAGATACAAGCACTTTATCCATCCGACCGGAAAATCCATCCTCCTCCATAGTGGAAGATTACCCCCTGCACTTATGTTGATGTAGCTACTTAGCATAAGTGCATTTTTTTACCTGTTCGCCAACACACCATATTGGACGAAGCAGGAGTGTATTGCCCAAATTTCAGTTAGCTTGTGTACCTGCTTAACAAGTTAACTGTTAGGCTACTTTAATTTTTTAAAGAAGTTATTCTTACAGTGCTTAAAGTTTACAAAAGAAGTTAACAAAGTTTACCTAAAACGTTAGGGAAAAAATAAATGAAAAAAAAAGATTTTAATAACGCAGCTTGGGACATTTATGACAGTACCTACATTCAACTCATTTCATTAAAAAACGGGTTAGAATTTTGGGGGTATTCAAAACGAAATGGATATGCAGAAAAGAACGATAAACAAGCTTTACTGATTAACTGGATTATCCGGATGCACAAATCGGGTTATTTAGATATTAACCACCAAGATAAAAGAAGAACCATTATAGATATAACCTATTATTTAAATGATTTTCCCAGAAAAACCGCTGTTTTAAAGCTTAATTATCATTATTATGAATGTTTAAATACCGGTTGGGCAATGGAAAATAAGGAGGTAATTCATTTTTTAGATAAATTTTACGAAGCCCTTAAAAATGGAAATGAGTATCAGATAAAGTCACTTTACATTCATAAAAAGACACGTTACAATGATCCTTATGACCTTTCAATAAAACGCTTTATTACTAAAAAATCGCTGATGTATTATTGCCATCAGATGATTGAAGAAAAGAAATTTACTAAAGAACAAGCTAGTGGATTTTATAAAAGATACACCGAGAAATATTTTCAATAATCACCATTAAAAATAACACGTATGTTCAATAAAAAGAAAACTGGTACACGGATAAGCGATAAAATAAAAAACTACATGAAAGAGGTCACTATTGACCTGTTTAACTACGAAGCAATCGTAAGCGAAAACATCACTGCTTATTTTCATCAGGTAGCTAAGAGCTACCAAACCTCCGCAAACAGTATTGGAGTAAAAATTAGTAAAAATACAACAATAACAGGTTTTCTCTATGATAAAAGCAAGCCATTAAGGCAGGTAACTCCCCCTGAACTGATTAGCTTCTTCATGGGAGAAGGCAGTAGCGAATTAATGGAAAAAAAAGTAACACAACAGGTGTTAAATTATTTAACCGATTATGCAAGCACCAAAGGCATCCATACAGAGCAACTAAGCATCGTGATTGCTCAACCTGCTAGGCAGGTAGTGGTAGAAGCATATCGGGACAATCAGTTTATCGAAATCATTCCCTTAAAACAATTGATTAACTATTTTTCTAAAAATTCAAGCAACGTTTGAGAGGGAAAATGGAATATAGCGTAGAGAAAAAAAGAATAAAGAGAACAGAGAAGAGGACAAAGAAAAAAGAACAGAAAATCGTACTATCAATTGGTGTCTTCTTTTCTCTCTTTTCTAACTTCTCAGTTCTAACACATAACCACTAAAATAAAAAGAAATGAAACACGTAAAAGAATTATATGAATTATTAAACTCAGATTATCAATTTGGAGAGAAATATCCTTTTTACAGGGAAAATGACGGAAAAATACATGTATTGTATATCGCTCCCTGTATTAACGGAACAGGATGTTACCGCATGGTTTTTCCGATGTTGGAGTTAAATAAAACCACTACGCATGCAGCCCTTATTTCCACTCTTCACAAATGGAGCTTTTCCAAACAATTTGATGATTATGATAATCCTATAGATAAGCGTTTAATAGAATGGGCAGATTATGTGATATTGCCTGCTCTATTTTCTGATGTCAGTTACATCATCGCATCCTTACTTGAAATCAATGATGATTTACAATTTGTAATGGACATCGACTGCAATTACCATTGTTACCCCAAAGAACACCCCAATTATCAAAAAGTCAGCAACACACAATTACAAACCCTGCTAAATAACATTGCTCAGGTCGATATATTAACCGGAGCGACTCTCGGACTTTTGACTGAATATGAACAGCACATTGCTCGACACTATCCCTCCTCCAATGTAGTGATGGAGTACCTGCCTAACCTTATTTCTGATTTTGGGCTACAGGAAATTTCCGGCATCAAAAAAAATGATACCGATAAAGTAAGAATAGGTGTTATTGGCAATTTAAGTGCTTATTATGACACCCTTTCCATTAAGGATGTTTTACTGGCTATTCAGCAAAAATTTGGTAACCAAATAGAAATCATTTTTTTCGGATGGGATGGAAAACTTCTAGGTAATCAGCAACCCTTAAAAGAGCTGAATATGAAGACCCAAAAATCAGTTAGCTTTTTAGAGTATTACCAAAAACTCAATGAGCTGGTATTGGATGTTGTTTTGTTGCCGTTAACTGATATCCCTTTTAATACGAAAGGAAAATCACCCATAAAATATTTAGAGCTATCCGCTTTTGCTATTCCGGTCATTGCTTCCAATGTAGCCCCTTATAATGAAGTGATTACAGATGGAGCAACAGGACTATTGGCAGCTACTCCTGAAGAATGGCTGATAAAAATGGAGAGATTGATTACTGATAAGGAGTATCGCTATGGCCTTGGAAAAGGAGCCTTTAAAACCCTGTGGCAGCATCACAGTTATACCAGTAGAAACATTAAAATTTTACAAGACATTTTTATTTAAGCCCCTGGTGAGGGCTGATAATTATAAAGCTAGAATCATAAACACTTATAGCATAATATTAACTAAGCAAAAAAAGATGAAAGAAATACTGATAGAACAACTTAAAAAAGACAAAGAACTGGAACCTTATTTTTTATGGTTTTTAAAAACCAACCTACTATTGCCCAGAGTAATGAATCTGGTCATGCGATTAGGGAATGTAAATGACATCAACGGGCTGGAAATTATTTGCAGCCATGAAAAATCCTCCAGGGCATTATTCACCCAACTCGAAAAGCAGGTAAAAAAAGAAGACCTGCAATTTATCTGCAGTGTTATTTGCCAGTATTACATTGATGTTTTTGGAGCAGACTACATTGTGAACCAAAGTCCTGAATTGTTAATTTTACCTGTTTATGCTTCCAACTAATCAAAAAAATGACTGTTCAAAACACATCGGATGCAGTGGTTCGGGTTTTACTTCATTTACCGGAGTACAAAGAAAAAGCAGCCCATCTGGCTAATTTTATCCGTAGCTGCAAAAAACATCATATTACCCTCTGCGAAAAAGAATATTGGAAAATTAAAGGCAAAACCTACCGGGTGGTAAAGGATGTTTTTGGAATTAATTTTATGCTACTCACCACTAGTGAAAACAAAAAATTAGAATATTGTTGGTTATCTGAACTGTTGCCTTTATCCATAGACGATGTGAGCTATGTTTGCGGCAAAAAAGAAAAAAAGAGAGTTCCCTATAAGCAAGTCGCTAAAAAAGCAAGGTGAAAATTGTACCAATTTATTTATATTGAATTTACCCTTGGGGTAAATTCTAAAACACTCATTATCAAAAAGTAAATTAAGAGAACCCCAAAAAAACGAAAAATGAAGTGTACCGAAGTACAAAACACAACCAAGGAAACGAAACAAATGACGGTTACTTTTACTTGCTGCAAAGGGAAAAAAGCAGCTTATAAAGGAAACTTTTTTTGAAAATTAAGTAAAAGAAGCTTCCCTATAGGGAAACCTCTGACAAAAATAAGAGAAGCCTCCTTAATAGGGTGTGTTTTTACAAAAAGAAGCTCCCTTATAGGGAGTGTTTAATGAAAAATAAAAAGAAGCTTCCTTATAGGGAAACCTCTCACAAAAAAAAGAGAAGCCTCCCTATAGGGTGTGTTTTTACAAAAAGCAAAAAAGAAGCTCCCTTATAGGGAGTGTTTAATGAAAAAATAAAAGAAGCTTCCCTATAGGGAAACCTACAACAAAAAAAGAGAAGCCTCCCCTTAAAGGAGCGTTTCTAAAAGTCAAAAAAACAACGCCTTTAAAGAGGTTAAGTTTTTATCACAAAAACAACCTCTTTATATGAAGCTGGAAATCTCCTATAACGATGAAAAAGATGGCATAGAACTACTCTTTAGTGAGCAGCCTCCTATAGTGCTGGCTGATTACTTAATGGAGTTGGGCTTTAAAAAAGGATTTATTGTTCCCTTAAAGTGGACATCTCCACGACATCCTGCGTATGCTACTTATGCTGGAGAATTAAAAGAAGCCCTGTTAAAAAACAGGGATTACTTAAGCATCCCCGTTCGCCCGTCTTTTCAAGCAACAGAAGAAAACATCGATCATAACAAATTCAGTTATGTAACCATCTCTTACCGAGAAGAAGAGCAAAAAAAGCAAGCCAATTTTGTAATATTTGATTCCTACAAAAAAGTAGCCGAAGCCATTGCCATCCGTTATGGTAAACAGCACTATAAAGAATTCCTGTCCGTAGATGTAGCACCAAGGAAATACAAACGAAAAGCCCGAGAGCTTTTTTCAGAAGGAAAAATCATTACCGTTTCAGAAGATTTGATTCAACCGGAAGAAAAAGAAATGATCTGGGTGGTATATGCCGGTAACGGTAAGATAGATAGTTTTCAACTTTCAGAAGAAAAAGCAAAAGCGTATATTGAGAGGAGACCGAAGTTCAGTAGGGACAAGATGCGATACGAGCAATTAGAGAAGCAACAAGCATTTGCTTTATGGGAGAAACAACAAGAGGAAGAAAAAGAAGAAGAATGGCAAGCTAATGAAGATGCTAAGGCTCAATCAGCTGAAAATTTCAATACCGCAGGAGTTGAAATCATTGACCAAAAAAGAGAAATTACCCCTGTTTATCACGGAACCTGTATTCCTTTCAACCAATTTGACAAGCAATTCTTGGGATTAAAAAGTGGAGACATTCCCTCCCATTTGGGCTACCATTTTACCCCCAGTAAAAAACTGGCAGCTACCCTGTTTGCCAATGACCCTTTTGAAGATAGTTATGAGCATTGCAGGTACATTGAGGCTACTTTAAAAGTAAATAAAACCTTAAAAACCACCGAAGAAACGTTGGTAAAAACCATTTTGAAATGGGGCATTGAAAATGACATCATCCAAGAGCGAAAAGCGGAATTATTGAATCTTTTAAAGCTACCTTATCAGACAGATAAGAAGGATGAAAAAAATCTGGTAGATACATTAAATTCAGATCAGTGGAATCCTTATGGTCATCCACTGATTAATTACAAAGCACTTTCTACCGCCTATCTGAATAAAGTCTTAAAGCCACAGGGTTTTGACAGTATATGGTATCAAAACGGCATAGAGTGGGCACATGAGAACCGCTATGACTGGATTGTGTTTGATGAAAAACAAATAGAGCAACAACAGGTGGAATATGTAGCAAAAAAGGATAGTAAACCCGGTTCAACAACTCCCCGATCCACTCAAAAACTAACCAATCAGCACGGTGTTTACACCAAAGAGACTGCCGGTAAGCATTATGAAACCATAGACATCCCTATTTCTAAAAGTGCCAAATACACAGCAAGTATAACTATGGTGAAAGATGAAAATGGAGCGTATCGAATGGCTACTTCTACCCATAAACAATTTGGAGATTTTAGTGGACACAGTTCACCAGTAACTGATGAAAGTAAGGCTTATCTTACCCAAAAAGAAGCATTGGAGGTAGCCCTAAAAGAAATTGCCAAGCGAATTCAAAAAGATATTCAAAGCCGGGATTCGATTTTGGGCAACGAACCCAACAAAACGAAAATGCTAACAACTGCCCTGAACAGTATAGTAACTTTTGCAAAAGAAAAAGACATTACATTTAAGGAGAATGAAACCATTCAAGAAGAAGATACGAAAATAACCTATCGGCTAGGGCAAGGATGGAGTAACTTAGACGAGAAGATCATAACGGCTTTTGAGCAGCTCATTAATGACCACATAGATAAACTTGAAGTGACCCCTGAACCGGGATATCTGGATGTTAAAGAAAACAGCAATCCTAGAATAGCATCAATAAGCCTGCAATCAGATAAAGACAAAATTCATTTTCAGGCATATAAGGACAATACCTTACTAATTAGTAGCTTAAACCCACTCGAAGAAGGAGTAAACTATATAGGCAGCACGATGCCCAAATCCAAACTCAAGAAAGCCATTCAGTATATGCTTCAGTATTCTGAATTATTGGGAGCCGAACCTTCAAAAGAAGCTAAGGGCATTATTATAAAAAAATTAGAAGCAGCCTTATGGCAAAAGGAAGATGAAACCTATCCGGTTAATCAAATTGTCATTAAGGGGGTAGCCTATCACCAAAGCAGATTAAGAGAGCTGTTACTTGATGAGCTGGACAGTCAGCCTCTTACCTTCCAACTGGAATTAATCGAAACACTTGGTAATCTGTTTAAGGAAAGAAGACCTTATGCAGGGAGTAAAAAGTCGATAGCTGAATTAACCAAATCAGAAGAAAAAAAAGAAAAATATGGCATTCGCTCTTATGTGGACGATATTATTATCGACCATGATTTGTGGCAGTTAAGAGCTACAGATGGAACAGCTAAAAAAATAGAAGAAGGTGTAATGGCATGGCTCATTAATCAGTTGTTTGAATCAGCCGATACACTGGTAGATCAACCTACAAAACCCAAGCAGATGGAAAAGAAAACAATAGCGACCAATCCACATGAGCTTAATGTAATGATTGAGGATTTTATAGTAGAAAAAGACAGTGAAGGTCATGTGTATACTGAACAAGACAAGAACTACTTAAAACAATATACCGGAGGCGGAGGATTAATCAAAAAGGGAGCAACAGGTAAAGGCATATTGTATGAATACTTTACTCCCGATGAGATTGTCCAAAAGATGTGGGGATTAGCTATCAAGTATGGTTATAATGGTGGAGATTTACTGGAACCTTCTTGTGGAACAGGCAACTTTATCAAATATGCTCCTGCAGCTGCTAAGGTGGTTGGTTATGAGATTAACCCCTATTCCAACCGGATAGCAGAAATCTTATATCCACACGCTACCATCTACCAACAACCCTTTGAAACCCTCTTTTTTGCCGGCAACGTGCATTTAAAAGATGATTTTGGAGACACTCGATACGATTTAGTAATTGGCAATCCTCCTTACGGAGAATTTTCAGGTAAATGGGCAGGTATGGGAGAAAAGAAATGGACGGGAGCTACCGAATACGACCAGTATTTCATAACAAGGGGACTGGATCTGCTTCGGGAAAATGGGCTACTTATTTTCATTATTCCAAGTTCTTTTTTAAGTAATGCTTCTAAATACAATAAGATAAAAGAAAAAATAGCAGCAAAAGCGAAATTAATAGATGCGTATCGCTTACCCGAACGGACATTTAAGAGAACGGATATTGGTACAGACATCGTGGTGTTTAGAAAACTATGAATTGAGAACAAAGAAGTTAGAACAGAGAGAAGAGAAGAAATAAGACTATAAAATCTCTATTTTCTAACTTCTATTTTCTAACTTCTCTATTCCAACTTCTACTAAAAACAAAAAAAATGAAAAAAAACAATTTGAACGAATTAAAAGAACTCATTGGGGAAGAGCTAAAGGATTGTGATGATAAGAAGTGGCCCTACGTGTGTGAGATGCAAAGTACCGAAAAAGGTTATGCCCGCATCGAAGAAATGATTATTCGCTATGCAGCTAAAGAAGCCATGCCGATAGGTGCTGCCATTGCACTAATAGAACAGGAATTAGCCCACATAGAAGATGAAGAATAGTGAATGGTGAATAGAAATGTTAGAAAAGAGAGAAAAGAAAACCTCTATTTTCTAACTTCTATCCTCTAACATCTTTTCTATCTTTTAACTATAAACATTAAAAATGGGATACAAAGGATTTGCAAAAATAGCACAAGAGGCAGACAGACGGCTCAAAGAAAGAGACCGTGTACTCAAACTGTATGAAAAATTCAGTGAAGGAGATACCGTTGAATGGGAAACGTCACGCAACACTAAAGAGCAGGGAGTAATTAGGTCCATTTTTGAAAAGGATGAGCTAATTCCCTTAGCACACCTTGTGTCTGAAACAAGAAAACCGGTTATTGCTTTGGCAGAGCTTAAACTGATTAAAAAAGCAGCAACCGGAAATACTACGCTACCTAAAAAGGCAACAACAATGAAAACAAAAGAACCTGAAATAACTGAGAAGAATAAGTCATCTGATAAATCTTTACTGGTGGCTGACGAGTGGTTCAAACAACACCCTTCTAAAATATTGGGTGAAGCGTACGATACCACTAACCGGTTTAATAAAATTATTACCAAAGTAAGAGGAAAATTGAGTGATGCCCTACAGGGAATAGATGTGCCTACGGTAGATGTACCTAAACACCATGTAGAAGCATTGGAATCCAGTGTAAAAGAACCGCTAGAACAATTCATCAACGAAGAGATGCATAAAGAAAATGTTGCTACGGTAATTAAAGCCACCAGGAAAAAACAAGCGGAGAAAAAACTTAAGCAACTGGACGGGAAAGAAGAAGTTACCGACCTAAATGCTCAGTTTAGTTTTAAGGACATCATGCAGCAGTATAACAAAGGCATTACCGAAGATGAAATCAAAGCATGGGTATGGTATAAACGAAAAATTAACGGGTACAATGATGAGACCGTCATCTTAAATAAAAAGAACGGGTGGTCCGACTATGTTGTTCCACTTGGTCAGGTAGCTAATTACACCTCCAAATGGTTAAAAGAAGGCGTAATTTGTTACTACAAAGGAGACTTCATGCCAAGTGTGCTGTATTATGCAGAGAATATCTACAAAAGGCAACAAATGCTACTGAAAGAGAAAGATGCTATTGTTAAAGATTATGGACAACAACAATATGACAGGCAATGGCAGGGACTGGAAAATATAAAACCACCCCAATTAACTTTAACAAACCCGGTAAAAGAAAATCGCCTATTCATCAAACCAACGGCAGCCTTTGCTAATGAAATACAAATCGGAAGTTTGACTGATGGGACATCTTTTACCGAGTACAATAAGGACACTGGAAAGTGGGAAACAGGAAAAACAGGATTAATAGACGGGTTCAGGGAATGGTTAAAAAAACAACCCAAAGACGACTTTAAAAAATCAAGTGACTGGAACATTATTCAGTATTACTTAGAAAACAAAACCCCACCCCGTTATTACGAGAAAGAAGAAAAATTACGGATGAAACAAAATGCTAAACAAGAAGGAGATGCCTTTTTTGTAAAGTTTTTGGCAGAAGCACTAAGTAGAGAAGATCAGTTAGTCATTGAGCAGGTATGGAACGAACGCTACAATGGGTATGTGGAAATCAACTATTTTAAAATACCCGTAGCCTTTACCTGTAGTTCTACCTTTAAGAACAAACCCTTATTCATTCGTCCGGCACAACGGGAAGGAATAGGCTTTATCAGTGTGCATGGTTCAGGATGTATTGCCTATGACGTAGGAGTGGGAAAAACCATGACCGCCATTTTATCGTTGGCTCAAGCCCTGGAAAGCGGACAATGCAAACGTCCCTTTATTGTGGTTCCCAATCAAACCTATAAAAACTGGCTAGGAGAATTGCAGGGAGTTATTGAAAATGGAAAAGTTAGCTTAACGGGTGTATTACCTCAATACCGGGTAATGGATTTGTACAATCTGGGAGAAAGCTATTTGGATCAATTGCGGGATAAAGAAGGCAACATTCAACCCGTTGCAGAATATACCATATCGGTACTCACTTATGAAGGATTTAATCGCTTAGCTTTTAATGATGAAACCTGGAGTGAAATTGGAGTGGAACTTTTTGAGATATTAAATCAAGGGACAGAAGAAGAACGGGAAAAAGCCAAACTCTTTGAAAAGATAGAAGAAATGATGGGCAAGGGTATTAAAGGAGCTTCAGCTAATATTGAAGAACTGGGATTTGATTATATGGTAGTGGATGAAGCTCATGCCATGAAAAAATCATTTACTCAGGTAAAAGGAGAACAAAAAGGAGATACGGATAAAAGAGACAAAGCTCCTTATGAAATTAACTCCGGCCAGCCTTCTATGACGGCACTCAGAGGCTTTATGATTAGCCAATATATTTTGCGTAACAACAACATGCGAAATGTACTACTTCTAACAGCCACCCCATTTACCAATAGCCCACTGGAGATTTATTCCGTACTGGCACTCATTGGGTATCAGCAACTAGAGCGTTCAGGAGTAAAAAACATCAAAGAATTTTTCGATACTTACATTAAAACTAGTTTACAACTGGTCATTAATGCCAAACTTAAACCCGAACGAAAAGAAATAGTAATGGGTTTTTCCAATCTCGTTGCTCTTCAGGCACTTATTTTTAAGTTCATTACCTACAAAACAGGAGAAGATGCCAACATCCAGCGACCTAATAAAATCGTGTTGCCACTGATGAACCAAAAAGTTGGAGACAAGGTAGTTCCTCTGCCTGTTCAGCAGCAAATCAGTACCAATCTACCCTTAACAGCTACGCAGGCGGACTACATGAAAGACGTGGAATCCTATGTAACCGGAAAAACCAGTTTGGTGAATTTTTGTGTGAACTCTATGGGCTTTGAAGAAGAAACCGATGATGATGGAAAAGGAGAAGCCCTTAACGAACAAAACTTATCGGAGGAAGAAGAAGAAGGAGCAAGAATATTAAGGGGCTTATCCTTTGCTCGTCAACTGGCATTAAGCCCCTACCTCTATGCTTGTAATCCCAACAAAACCCCAAGCTATGAACAGTATATAGACAGTTCTCCGAAACTAAAGTATGTGATGGGTTGCATTCAGAGTGTAAAGCGTTTTCATGAAAAGAAAAACGAAGAGGTATCAGGACAGATTATCTATATGAATTCCGGAGTACATTTCTTCTCTCTCATCAAAGAATATTTGGTCAAAAAGATTGGTTACGATGAACAGGAAGTAGGCATTATTAAAAGTGGATTAAGTGCAGCCAAAAAAGAAGGCATCAAAGAAAAGTTCTTAGCCGGAACCATTAAAATTATTATTGGTAGTGCTTCTATTAAAGAGGGTATTAATTTACAAAACAGAAGTACAGTATTGTACAATTGTTGGTTAGACTGGAACCCTACCGATGTCAAACAACTGGAAGGTCGGATTTGGCGATTTGGTAACCGGCATGCCAATATACGCATTGTGAACCCACTGATGGAAGACAGTGTAGATACCTTCATTTTTCAAAAGTTGGAAGAAAAAACAAGTCGTATCAATGAGATTTGGTACAGAGCCGGTAAAACCAATTCCCTCAACTTAGAAGAATTTAACCCTTCGGAACTAAAGACTGGATTAATTACCGACCCGCATGCACTAGCTGAATTAATTTTAATGGAAGAACGGGAACAATTGCAGGACACCATTAACGGATTAAAAAATCAGCAATCCGTACTCGATGACATCAACAAAGCAAGAACGGATTTTAACGAGAACATTGAGCATGTGAAAAATGCAGTGAATCGTTATAAGCCACAAAAAACAGTTGATAAAGAAGGTAATAAGATAGTGGTAAAAGCCCGAACACTGGAAACCATTTTTACCATTTACAAAGAGTACTTAGAAGATGAAAATACCGAGACCACTTATCGGGACGGAACCATTTACGATACAGTAAGAAAAGCCAATGCCACACTTAAAAGAGGACTAGAGCAAGTGCTGGAACCCAAAGGATTTGACATCAATTTTGATTACGATAAAGTAGTAGGTAAAATAGGTAAAGAAATCGAAGAACACCAAAAGGTATTAGAAGAAAGAACCGGTCAGGAAGCGGTGAATGAAAAAGCCGGAGAAATTATCAAACAGCGGATAGCTAAAGGTTATCAACCCAAAACGGTTCAACAGCGGGTGGAAGAATTTGCTTCTATGAATGATAAAGTATTGACTGAACTAATGGTGTATGATGGAAGTGAAGCAGCACAAGCCAAGATTCAAAAACGGGCAAAAAAAGGAGCAAGCCTTGAAAGTGCTGCAGACGGATTAGAAAAGATTAAAAACCTGAAAAAAGCATTTTCCGCCATGCAGGAGAGATTACAACGAATTAAAGCATTGAAAGCAGCATAAAACTAGCATGAAGAATATAGAAATTAGAGATTAGAAGCTAGGAAATAGAGTACAGCAGATGGAAAAAAAGAAATACAACTAACTTCTTAACTACTAAAATTAAAAAATATGATAAAAAATGACCCATACGCTTTGTTAAAAGAATCAGCAATAGCCAAAAATCTGTTATCCGATAAAGCCAAAGAAGCCCTTTCCATTTATGATGAAACCCTAGAGGGGTTGAAGGAATTTCCTGATGATAAATCTTTAAAGGAGATGGCAGAACAAATCGGGAAAGCAGCATTGGAAGTGTTAGAAGATGATATAGCTAAAATTAGTGCTGAATTAAAAGATGAAGTGAAGGAGACGGAGAAAAAACGGGTTCGAAAAGCCCAATCCAAAAAGATAGCAGAAAAAGCAGATAAGACAATGGATTTTCTGGCCGAATGTAGAATCAAACTTAAGGAAGAACGAAAAAGAAAGATAGCAGCAGGAGAAATTAAAGCTCCGGTAAAAAGGAAATTGACCACCAAGCTCAAGGAAACGATGAAGAAAATTATAGGCATGATGCCCAAAACCGTGCAGCAAGATGAGCAAAAAATTGTCCGAACCGAACATGCCGTACAGATTTTCTTAAGTGAACTAAAATGCATCTGGGGGATGAACAAGATTAAACCCATTGAAGATGAATTAAAAGAAAAGTTTGATGCTTTAAAGGAAAAAGTAACAGTAGAAAAAACATAAAATTATGAAAATCGATAAAAGCGTAATTATTATTACGGGAGCAGGGTTAGTGATTGGCTTTGCCGAAGCACTCATTTATTATAACATGGGTAAACAGCGAAAAGGAAAGGAATTTAACTATGAAATACCCTCCGGAAAAGAATTAGGGAAAACATTGGCAGCTGTTGCCATTACTTCTATTCTGACAGCAACTCTATCCAATGGAATAGAGAAAATGTTGGCAGGAAAACCAATACCAGTTCAAGTATAAACAGAATTAAGAAGTTAACAACTAAAAAGATGAAAAATAACACGTACAAACACCGGGAATTTTTAAACAACAACGACATCCAAATCAGTAACCTTTCACCCATGCTGCAAAAGCGGATAAAAGGATTTGATGAATTATTGGATGATTATGAACATGCCGTAGATAAGGATAGCGAGAAGATGAAAGCTCAGATACTGCAGCTAGATATGGAGCTTGAAGAAGACCTCTATGACGAGTATGAACAGTGGTTAGAAAATAACGATGACATAGAAGAAGACGAAAAGGAAATCATTTATACCATGAGCGATGGGTTCAAGTGGATGATGATTCCCAAAAAAAAAGCACTGGAGTTATTCCAAAACAATCATGAAGTATTTGGCATTAACCGTTCTGAAGAAACGGAAAGCTTAATTGAACAGGAAGTTGATTTCAATGATTATGATGAATTTGGAATTGAAATAGGAAAGAAAAGACCGGTTTTAAAAAAAGAAGCACCCCAAAAACAAACTCCAATACCTGAACCGAAAAAACAAATGCCTCCACTTGAACCCAAAAATGACAATCCCGATGAAGCCATTATTGAAAAATTGTTGCAACAAAAACAAAAGAGCACCAGTCGTTCAGCATTAAGAGCATTAGGGTTTAAAGGGAAACTGGATAAAAAAGAGCATGTAGTAGGAAAATATAGACTGAGTAGAGCCTTATTCAGCTATACCTACTACCTTGATGTGATTGAAAATAATAACCCCGAAGAAAAGAGGATTATCTCCCATTTAAAGAAAATGAGTGATGAGCAGCTAACTAATGATGCTGCCTATATACTATCACTTGATTTAGATAAAACACTCGCTTGGGTTTCAGCCTCTAAAGAATATAGAAATAAACTGGAACAAAATCTTGCTGAAAAAATCAACACTTCTGATAACAAAGAGGCTTATCTGAAGGAAATAGGGCTGAAAGCATAATGAACTAAATCATGGAGGAAAATCAGCACATACCAATAATGACTTTCCAACGCTTACAACAAGCGTTGGAAAGGGTAATTAATAAAATCGGTGTTCAGAAAACCACCGAATTATTAGAAAATTTCGATAACAATTCCTCCATCACCGCCAGTGAAATGGGGAAAGTCAAACTGATTTCAGCTTATGTTGTTTCTCTGTCCATACAACTGTTCAGCTTAGAAGAAAGCGAATTTTATACTAGTGATATTCGGGAGTATCGGGAAGCACGGATGGCGTGTTATTACATTATTTATACTTACACCAAATGCAGCTATGCCAAAATAGGAGAACTCTTTGGAAAAAACAAACGAGGCATCCTGTATTACTGCCAAAAGTGCAAAGACCTGATTGAAACACCCTTTTTTGATAAGGAGTTTGCAGAAAAATACCGGCAACTCGATAAAAGCACCATAGCATTTATAGGAAAGTTATAGAAGACAGAAATTAGAACAGAGAAAATAGAGGATAGAACAGAGAAGATAGAATAACACCTACTAACAACATCCAACCTCAAATAGTTAACCAACAACCAATAATATGGGAAAAACAGTAGAAGAAGAAGTAAAAGAAGTATTGGAACAAGCTACTGATAACATAGCCTTTGAAGAATCCTTAGAGGCTAAAAACAGCCCTTTAAATCAGCCGGTAGCCGAAAATGAAATAGGGCATAGCTCAGGTAGTGCAGCACCGGAAAAACAGAGAAAACCGAAAGAAGACGATGTATTAACAGAAACTATCAGGGAAGAAGAAGTCGAAGAAAAGCAATCATCTAAACAGGTAAAAGATGATGATTTTCATTTTAAGAACAACACCAAAGATGATGTTCCCGAACAGGAAATAGGCTCAGGAGAATACGATGAGCAGGCAGAGGATGAAATACCTGCGGGAGAAGATTTTGAAATACCTAACTCTCATGCCAAAAGAGCTACAGATGCCATATTTGGAATTGCTGATAATGTAATTAGCGTTGGAGGAGGTTTTTTCATTAAGATCAGAAAACACAAAGAGTTTTATGATTTTGAGGAAGTCATCCAGATTATTGACCAGCAGAATGAGAAAAATATAAAGCGGTTAAAGCTTGATGAAGATGATAAAATACTGCTTCGTCCCTTGCTTATTGCTATGCTAAAACAAAAAGCAAAACAACTTACCCCCGAACAGCAATTATTAGCAGCTGTGTTGTCTATTCTGATGAAAAAGGCACAGCTGGTAATGGAAATTAAAGTAGAGAATGAAATAATGGTGGAACGCATACTCGATGTTATCAGAGAAGAAAAAGGGTATTCCGATCAGGATGTAGAAGAAACCTCTTTAGAGGAGGAAGAAGAGAAAGAACAGCAGCCAAGCGTAACTGAACAGGAAGGACAGCAAAATCAGGAAGAACAAGAAGTTCATTTCCATGAAAAAGAAAGAAATGAGAAGCACCTTGAGCAAGAGCATTTAGAAAATGAAACTGTTGTTGCTGAAGAAAGCATAACAACAGCTCCTGATCGGTTACACAGTACTTTATTAGAAGTGGCTGATGATGACGGGGATGACAGGGAAGAAGAATAGTGTCACTTACCACTTATCGCACACAGCGAAGCATTACAAATGAACCAGAGAGGTGAATCCCACCCAAAGGCAATAAAATAATGAACCCCTTGGGGTAACCATTATTCATGTCAGAAACAATAGAAAAGAAACATCGGGGAAGAAAGAAGATCAGCTATTCCAAAGAAGATTTGGAACGGCAACCTATGCTAGTACTCACCTGTGGGGAAACAGGTGTGGGAAAAACTTACCGTAACCTGATAGAGATTTTCCGTTACATGAAAGATGATTCCGATACAGGCAGAAAGGGGCGTAAAGTACTGGCTTTTGATGTTAACGATGATGATTATCCACAATTTAAGACCGTCAAGGTGAATTTGATTCAGAACCTTACTGCTATCAATGCAAGAAGAATCCGTCCCATTACTAAAAGTGGCAGGAACATGAGCATTGAAGAAAAGAGAGATGTGGTAGAACAAATGGTGAACCGTTTTAAAAATGGTTTATTGGTACTCGAAGATTTGGATAAGTACATGGTGGGAGCAAAAGGGCAAAGCATAGTCGGATTATTGACCACCAACCGGCACAATGGATTGGACATTATGATCAGTCATCAATCTATTGCCAAGATTACCACTACTGAATGGGAAAACTGTACCTGGCTGAGATTACACCACCAGGTAGATGATATTAGCAGGTACCGGGAACGCATCCCTAATTACTTTTTGGTTCGTATAGCGACTTTCATTGTAGATGAACAGTATGATTTAGCCAATGCAGCTTATGTGGATGGAGATATTAGCAAGGATGAATTCAAGAAACGTAAGAGTTTCTGTGTATATGTTGATATGAGAAGACTGCGTATTCGTGGAGTAAGCCGGGCAGCATTTATCCGAGCAGCGAAAAAATACATAGATACCCATGAAAGCAGAAAAGTAAAAATGATGCTGCAGGAAATGAACATGGATGATAGCCCAAAGTTTAAAAATCGGAGTGAGGTGGTCGTGCATCTTATTGCTAAATACCTGCGACACCATGAGCAAAAAGTCAATTCAGCATTTTAAATACAAATAATTTCCAATGGCAACAATAGTAAGACAACTGAATTTTAAACGCAAGAAAGGCATGTTATACTTCATCAATCGGGATGGAGATTTAAGCGAAATTAAACCCAAAACAAGTCATCAAAAGGTAGTTGCTAAAACAAGTATAATCAAAGAAAAAGGATTCCTTTATTATTTAGATAAGCAAGGGAATATTGCTAAAACCAATAGAAGAAACCATTAATAAATAAAAAATGAAATCAACAAGACAAACTCCTAGGAAAAAAGCCTATAAAGTTCCATTTAAAACCTACATCGTTCAAAATCATAATGCAGCGTATCGGGTATATAAAGGAAGGCTGTATTTCTGCCCCGTTTATGAAAATGGAAACATTGATTATTCCCGTGAAGCGTTGGTAGAAGAAAGCCCTAAAGGTTTTAGAGCAGGGCATCAGGTGGCTTTAATATGGTTAGGCATAGATAAAAAAGACCGTATACAGAAAATTATCAAGCAAATTAATTACTACTGATATTCCCGGTTATGATTAAAGCTCAAAGGCAAGGAAGTAGGGATGATTACCAAACCCCACCGCTAGCACTAACTCCATTGCTACCACACCTCAAGAAAAACTGGGTAATATGGGAGTGTGCTGCAGGTGAGGGTAATTTGGTAAAAGCTCTCCGAAAGGAAGGATATAAAGTCATTGCCTCCGATATTAATTCCGGGAAAGATTTTCTAACCTATGAACCTAAACACTATGATTGTATTATCACTAATCCTCCCTTTTCTTTAAAACAGGAGTTTTTAGAACGGGCTTATTGCTTGGGAAAACCTTTTGCATTTCTACTGCCTCTTACCACACTAGAATCTGAAAAGCGACAATGTTTTTTTCACCAGTGTGGATTAGAGATGATACTCTTTAACAAACGCATCAATTTTGAAACACCTACTGGTGAAGGTGATGGTTCCTGGTTTGCAAGTGCATGGTTTACTAACCATTTAAACTTAGGGAAGCAGTTGAATTTTACTACGTTATCTAGCTATAATGATATGTTAAATATATGAGTAAGGTATAGTAATAGGATTTTTTAGAGTTATTGCTTTATTTCTAAAATCATATTCAAAAATGAAGTTGGTTGAAGGAAGTAATTTGGATTTTCTTCCAATTTTTCCTTTATCAAAATTAGTCCTCCGTTGGTGTAGGATTCCATTGTTTTAATTAACAATTTTACTGCATCATCTTCATCTAATTCTCCTTTTTCAAGTGCTACTAAGTCAATGGCTGTTTTTGCTACAAGAGCAATAAAGATATTTTCTTGTATGTTGGTAAAGTCTTTACGAGTGGAAACAGTTGTTTTACTACCCCAATGCTGAATATGATGACTAAAGTCCGTTTTCTTTTCACCATCAGGAATTGGAGCTAATTCATCATTATAAAGCCCTAAAAAAAAGGCATATGTGTATAATTCATAATTGGTACTGAAATGTTTACCAAGATTAATTTTCTTTTCTCCTTCTGCCCCAAACTTTTGAGAAAGAGAAATGAATAAGTCCTTGTGTACTTCACTATACTTTGGAATTCTGGTTTTCCATTTTTCAAATAAATTCTTCATCTTATAATGTGATTACTTGTGTATTAATGGTTTTTAAATTGTTTGAATCAAATGGTCTTTCTAATTTGACCCAAAAAGCTTTGTTTCTTCTAACATTCTCAAATTCTTTTTTGATAGAAAGTGTTTTTGTGACTTCATCTGTGTGAAGAAAGTCTTTGATAAGGAGTATTTTTTGATTATCGGTCTTAAAAATCAGATTTAAAAATTGGGATGTTTTGTTTTCACCAAATGATGATGTTGGAGCATCAAAAATCATAGGGAAGTTTTCTTCTTTAATTTCTGATGCTAACTCTGAAATTGCAAAAAGGATTGATATGTGCATTGAAGTCTCCAATGATTGATTTGGTTTGTAAAATGTTCTACCGTTTTCTTGCAACTCAACTTCAACTATTGTTCGATTAATTTTATTTTGTCTTGTAAAAACAATAGTTCCAGTAAAAGCATCAATATTGATTGTTTTGAAAAAGTTGTTTGATTTAGTTTGAAGTTTCTCAATGAATTCATCAAACTTTTTTTCTTTGGTATCTACAAAAATAGTTTCAATATCTCTTAAGATGTTTCTTGTTTTTATCAAGAATGAATTAACTGAATTGGTATCTATTTTATCTTTTTCTTCTTTTTTTTCCTTTAATTCAGATTCGAAAGTTTTCAATTTTGATGTATAGTCTACTTGATCTTGATTCCGGTTTTTTAAGTCTGTTTGCCATGTAGTGTAATTTTTGAGAACATCTGTCAATTTTTCTTCAGCAATACTTGAATTGCCTAAAATTCGTTCTCTTTCCATTTTTTCTTTTTCTAATTGTTCATTGAGTTCTTCAATATCTTTTTTACGGTTATCATTAAATTCAAAAAGTTCCTTGATTTTGGTTCTTATCAATCTCAGGTTTTTCAGGTTGTCTTCATGACTTATACTTAAATTTTCAAGCCTGTTGGTGTAATTAAATTTAAAAAGTGTTTCATCTTTTTCAGATTCATTGTCTTCTACAACCTGACTTTCTAAATAAAATTTAAGTTTTTTCATCATAAACTCATATGCCTCTGAACCCTTTTTGGCTTCGCGATTACATACTTTGCATATTTCATCATTAAGCATTTCTTCCATATGTGCTTTAGATGGTACTCCAATCGGAAGTGGTACTGCATTGTTGAGCAACTCTGCTTTTGCTTTTTTCTCCCCTTCCTTAATCCCTTTTTGTTTGTCAAATTCAGATTGAAGTTTCCTTTGTTTTTTACTATGTGTAGATATTTTTTCTGCAAATTCTTTGTGGAATGATTCAAAATTGACTAAGATCCAATTTTCATCAAATAACGAAGTCGTATAGTTTTCATCAATCTTTGCATTGAGGCTTGAAATTGTCTCCTCAATATTTTTTATTCGTTTATTTAAGGTTTCTAAAGCATCAGCAGAATTTACATGTCTCTCGGCATCTTGTAAATTTCCCTCAATTTTTCTGATTTCCTCTTCTGTAGAGTTTAAATGAACGAGATATTTTGCTTTTTCTTTTTCTAGTAACAAAATTTCGCTTTCAAGTTTTTTATAAAGTACCTCATTTTTTTTATCTAGCTTAGAAGAATCCTCAACTGCTTTTTCAGCTTTCTCTCTTAGGAACGTACCCTTTTCTGAATATTTATCGTAATGCTTTGCCTCTGAAAAAAGATTAATGAGGTTAGCTAATGCACTATCACTTTCAAAAATATTCAGTTCTGCTTCACCTTTGAACATGGAATATTTCCGAATCTGAAAAGGGAATATCCTGTCAAGAAGTATTGCACCATCAACTTGGTTTCTTTCTCCAGAATTATTTTCTTCAATGCCTTCTATCATAAAACTTGAAGTCGAGCACTCGTTTGCTTTTTCCTTTTTGGCTAGGAAAGATTTGGTAATGGTACTTTTTTCACCATATTGTTCAACCGTCATAGATACCCTTACTCTAAAGCTTTCCCCAATTTCTGTTTCATCAAGTTTTTTTGCAGAAACGAGCATGTCTAATTCTCGATTCTCCCCATTAAAAAGCCAATCAACCGCTTCAAAGAATTTTGTTTTTCCTTCTCCATTTTCACCAAGAATAATATTTAAGCCTTCCGATAATTCAAAAGTGTTGGTATCGTAATAACAGAGATAATTTTCTATTTGTAATTTTCTAATTATCATATTGCGGTGTTTAAAAATTGAAGAATACTATTTCTTAATTCGTTGTCAGTTGAAGGTGGATTTTTTTCAAGACCTTCAACTATTAATGCAATAGCTTTTACAATTGGGTTATCGGAAATTAAAGCTTCCCTAACAGTATTGGGTAGTTCTTCTTCTTTGAGTTCATACTTGGATTCAAGTAGTTCGTGGGTTAAAAAACTTTTGAGTATATCGTCTTTTCTTGCCATAAGAATGATTTTATAAATCGTTAAGGTTCAGATTATAGTATTCTAAGATATGTTTGAGTGTTTCGTAAGTATCGGTTTTGTTCATTGCTAGATTAGCAAAGTCAACCACTCGTTCTAATTCTTTCCTTATCAAACCCTTTTCCATTTCATAGGTGCTTTCATCTGCAATTTCTGGAACAACTACTAAATCGTGAATAGTAGCATGGATTTTATCTTTATGTAAACGCAATACCCTTCCTCTTCTTTGAATAAATTGTCTTGGATTTCCTGTGCTGGCACAAAATATGGCTAATTCTGAACGAGGAACATCAACTCCTTCATCCAAACATTTCATAGAAGTTAAAACGTGAATTTTACCATCTTCATAGTTCTTCAAGATTTCTTCACGATTATCCGATTTGGCTGTAAATCTGCTAACCATTATTAGATTATCAGTTTCTCTTACCGCCTTTGTGTATGCTTCAATTAAACCGATTTCTTCTTCTGTTTCATTGCTAAAATCTTCATCTTCATAATTTGCTTCTATGCCTTCTGGAACATAAACCAACGTATATTTCAGATTCTTGCGTTTATCGAATTCGAATTTTAGAATATCTTTAAAAGCATCTAATTTATTAGCTGCTTTGTGAATGATGCGTTTTCTTTCAAGGAGTTTTTTCTCAATTTCGGGGGTGCTTCTGAATGAGCCTGTGTCTTTATCGAATAACCCCATTCTCAGCAACTGAAGGGAAAGTTCCCTGTATTTCCCCATCTCTTGGCCTGTAAGCTTTACTATGTGTGGGTGATAGGTGTATTTACATAACCAACCAATATTCAACGCTTCTTCCATTGAATAAGAAACAATATAGGGTGCTTCATCATTAAAAAACTCTTGAATCGCTTGATTTCCTGCTTCATCAAATTTTCTGTGTGGTGTTGCCGATAACCCAATTCGCTTTTCAAGATGTATGTTTGGTAATAATTTTAAAAGTCCTTGAGAACCCAAATTGTGTGTTTCATCTGCAATTAGAACAGTGTCTTTGGGAAGTTGGGTAAAATAACTTTGAAAATTTGGTCTTGGTAAGGAGGCATAAGTTACAATTACTATGTAAGAAGTGTCGATGAGTTTTGAAGCGGTATTGAAAAAGGCAAGGTTCTTATCCCAATTCTCTTTGGAACTTACTGTAATAATGTTTTTAAAATTAAACTTAGCACATTCTTTTTTCCACTGTTCCACCAAAGCAGTTGTTGGAACCGTAATTATCGCTCTGTAAATCTTTGTTTTCTGGTATTCATTCAGCAAACAATTAAGTGAGGTAATTGTTTTCCCTGTTCCGGTTGCCATTGCAAACATTCCTTTGTAATTGTTTGCAATCCAATTATTATAAGCATTAATTTGATACTCTCGTGGTCCGTCTGAATATGGAAATCTTGGTGTTTTTCTGATTATTTCTATTTCACTAAAAAGCTTGGTAATTGTTTTTTTAAGTTTGGGATTTGAAATCAAGCTCATTTTCTTTTTGAGCAATTGTTCTTCCTGAACAAGTAATTCATTGATGTCTTTCCTGCCAAATCTATCTTTTAGAACCACCTCTATTTCGTTAACAGGGATATATTCAACATCTTCATCTTTCTCGGTAAAATAATCATCAATGAGTTTTAGTTGTTTTTTGATGAGTTTGTTTGATCTGCCATTTTCCCAACTTAAAAAGGCTTCTAATTCCTCTAAATTTTCAGACAATCCATAAAGAGTGAAATTGCAAGAAGCTTTATAACCAACAAAATCTTGTCCATCACTGAAAACACCTGACTTGTAATGAGCAATTCCTTTTCCGTTTTTTGGCTTGATAACTTTAATCTCAATCCGTTTTTCAGCGATGAGATAAGCCAAACATTCAAAAAAGTGTGTGTCGTATTCGTCAAGCACTCTTCCAAGCGAAACAACATCCGTTAAATCAAAAACCTTATTAATTGATTTTCCATTTGCTTTTTCAACGGCCTCTTTGTCTTTGCAAGAAAGTAAATGATTGATAACCATTTTCATTTTCCCGCCTTTACTGATAAAGGTTGCAAAGCCTATAGAAAGCAAATTAATAGCTGATGAACTGAAGTAACCTAACAATAAATTAAACTCATTGCTATTAGCTAATCCATCTAAATAGAATTGCAAGGGTTCGTCTTCTGAACCTGTTTTGTAATCTCTATCCAATGACCATTCGCAATCTTTAAGCATAATTAAAATTTGGTTGTGTGAGTTCTTTTATTTTTTGAATTACAGTTTCAATGTCTTCATGTGTGTTGAATTTTCCTAGTGAAAATCGCAAAGAAGCAAAAGCATCTTCATCACTTAACCCCATTGCCTTCAAAACATGCGAGGGTTCAACGACTGCTGATGAACAAGCAGAACCGTTGGAAACTGCAATTTTTTTCATTCTACCAATCATAACATTGGCATCTTGTCCTTTGAAACAAATATTAGTGGTGTTGTATATTCTACTTTTTGAATCACCATTTAGTGAAGTATTTGGCAGTTTTAATAATTCAGTTTCGAGCTTGTCTCTCAAGGCAGAAATGTTTTTTTGATTTAAAGTCATTTCTGCACTAGCTAATTCGCAAGCTTTAGCTAAAGCAGTTATTCCAGGAACATTAAGTGTTCCACTTCTCAATCCTTGTTCGTGCCCACCTCCGTGAATTTGTGGTGTGAGGTTTACTTTATTGTTTCTCTGTCTAACAAACAATGCTCCAATTCCCTTTGGAGCATACATTTTATGACCACTGAAACAAAATAAATCAATACCTAAATCATTAACATTAATTTCAATTTTACCAACCGCTTGTGTGGCATCTGTCATAAACAAAGCTCCTTTTTCGTGAGCTATTGCTACAATTTCTTTGATAGGTTGAATGACTCCCGTTTCGTTATTGACATACATTACAGAAATTAGAACTGTATCTGTTCTAATAGCTTTTTCCAATTCAGATAAATCAATCAATCCGTTTTTTTGAATGGGTAGATAGGTTATTTCAAAGCCCTTTCTTTCTAAATCTTTGCAAGTATCTAAAACCGCTTTGTGTTCCGTTGAAGCGGTAATAATATGTTTTCCTTTCCCCGAATAGTTTTCAGCAACTCCTTTAATGGCAATATTGATAGCTTCTGTTGCTCCGCTTGTAAAAATCAATTCATTAGATTCTGCATTTATAAAATCAGCTATTTGTTCACGAGCTTTTTTAACTTCTTCATTGATGCTTTGTCCAAAATGGTGGGTACTGCTTGGATTGGCAAAGTTGTCTTGTAAAAAAGGCAGCATTGCTTCGAACACCCTTGGGTCGATGGGGGTGGTTGAGTTGTAGTCTAGGTATGATATGTTGTGTTGTTGTTTCAATCAAATTTCTTGTAAAACATTATCTAAATCTTGCTCATACGAAATTTTAGAAGCATATCCTTCCTTTAGTTTTTGCAATTCATTCCCTTGTAGTAATCCGCTATCATAGAGATATATCAAAAGCAAATATGTTAATGAAGCGGCATTCATAAGCATTTTTTTCTCAATAGGATTCCAAACCACATAATGCCAAGGTTTACTATCTATATTAAAATTGATGTTATTAAACTGCTCAAAAATTTCATTAAATGTTTTTTCTTCTCTATTGTAGATTGTCAAACTTGCTTTTAGGAACGGTAGCAATCCCACTGGTCGAAAAAGAAGATTTCCTCCAGTTTCATTATTTCGATATGGTACAGCCGCATTTACTGGTAGATTTAAGTATTCGGTAATAAAAGACAGTTTATTTTTTAATGCGTCCCAATATTGAACACAAAAAACCTTAAATTCTTCAATTTCTTCGTCCGATGGTCTGAATTTCAAATACTCGGCAACTCTTTTTTTAGTAGGCTTCTTGTTAAACTTTTTTTCATAGTAAACATTAAATAATTCAATATTCGCTTGGTAGAGAGTAATAATTGAAGTCAATGCCTCCTTGTTGTTGGTAGGTATTGCTTTTTGCTTTGCATAAATCACCCTTTTGTCAGTAAATAAATCATATTCTTCAAGCAAATATCTTGTTGTTATTGCAACAGAATCATCTTCATCCAATGCAATGATGTCATCTAATTTAACAGGTTTTGCATATCTATTTAAAGTTGTGAATAACCTCCTTGTTCTTTGCTTTCCTTGTCCGTCATTTTTATGACCTATAAAAATGGCTGCTATTTGTTGATTTTTAAATTCAGGATTTTCTTTTAATGCTGCTTTTATTCCTTCAACTCGATGTTGCCCATCAACAGGAAATATTTTATGGTTTCCAGGGAAATCAAGCAAACCCATTTGATATGTTTCCATATCATCATATTTGAACTCAATTTCTTGCCAATTAGGATAGTCGTCATAAACTGCTAATACAAGGGAATTAAAAAATACAGAAGGCTGATTAATAATATAATCTTTAATACTTAGAAAGTTGTTTGTAATGCTTCGCTGAATCAAATCCTTCAGGGATTCTGACTTATGCAAGTGCTCGTCTATTTTTGAAACAAATTGACTCACTTGTTCGAAGGTTAGGGTTGTTACATAATAATCCCAATCTCCTATTTTAGCTCTTAATGCTGGTATTTTCATTATTGAAATGCTTTTATCGCTTGTTTAACTTCTGCATCCGGTATTTCAGTATTCATCGGTAAAAGCAATGAATTTATGAATTGATTTTCAATGTTAATTACATCTTCGTTGTCATCTAACGGAAAATATGCTAAATACAAATCATTTTTCCAATAATTAAACATTCTTGTAAGCTTTGGTCTTTCATTAGTTTGTTTATATTTATTAAAATATTCCTTCACGCGTTTTCTTAAGTTTTGATGTTCTGTAATTTGTGCTCTTCCGACATATAAAGGATATTCTGTTATTCCCGAAATTATTTTACATTTCACATAAAACATATATAGTCCTCCTTTATCGTTTGGAATATTTTTAATGCTATCATCAAAATCATCGGCATTGTTATTCAAGTATTTTATTTTGATCCAATTCTCAAACTTCAAATCAAAATCAGGAAGGTTAAATTTGTTCCATAACTCTCCATGAAGTTTGTATTCGACTTTTCTTAATTCCAATTCTTCACCTAATGAAAATGCATTCCCTGTCATTTGTTCAAAAAAAAAAATTATATAAAACAAGCTGCACAACCTTCACCCTCTGCATCATCCAAGATGTCCATTAGGTAAGGTGATTTTGCTTTTGATTTTCTTTCCATTCTTTTAATATAATCTTCCTTGATTTGTTCCATTCTTTGAGGCTGAATCAATTCTTCTAAACTTTCATTCTGCATCCAAGTATAACCATCTTTTTCATATTCCATCGCTTTTTTGAATCTAACAGGATGTTGTTCGTATAACCAAACCCATTCAATTTTTTGTTGGAAAAAACAAAAGAAACAACCCGAACGGCTTCTAGCATATTGTCCTTTTTTGCCATTTATTTCAAAATCAATTTTGTTGTAATAAGCAGGAACTCCTACCCCACTTTCTTCCAAAATTCTGAAAACATCTGCTCTGATTAATATTTCGTCATTTTCTATCAAAGGAAAGTCTTCAATTTTGGAGAGAGGATAATCGGTAGATTTAAGAAATTCAAAAACTATTTTATTAAATTCCTTAGTTCCAGCATTCAAAAGTAAATCAAGTTTTTGTTCTTTAGTAAAACTCAAAGTGGTTTTTTGCGGTAAAGTGACTAAAAATTTATCCTTAATCTCTTTTCGAAATTGACTCTCATAAATCTCTTTTAAAATTGGAATATTATCATTCTTTAGTATTAAATCAGTAACATCTTTACTCCAAATATTCTTGCGAAATGGAAATATGGATTGAATGTTCTTTTTGGTAGAAATATATCCTTCTCTTTCTTCATCTCCTCTAATACCCACATAAGAAATCACAGGGTCAGTGCCTACATAGTTTTCAAAGGGGTCGAGTTTAAGTTTCTTCGTGCACCATCGAGCATTAGATGAAGGAAGAAAACCACCATACATTTTCAAGAAATGGTCAAAGGGGTCTTCGGAGCTATTTTGTGCTCCTTGTAAAAGTTCGATTTTTATTCCAAGATAAACTTCAAGGTTTTTTATCAATTGATAGGTTTCATCTAATTCCTTACCTGTGTCGCAGGTATAGAATTCTAAATCAATAGAAGGATATTTTGTTTTGACATAAATAGCCAAAGCAGCACTATCTTTTCCTCCTGAAATGCCTAATACGTGTCTTACTTTGCTCATTGTAATAATTCTTTAAGTAGATTCAAGACAGCAGCAATGTTAGATGTATTGTCTTTGCCTAAATTATTTTTCAATTCGTTCTTCAATTGCTCTATTTCTTTACTCTTGCTCTTGGGTACTCTAACTACTTTCGGGTCAATTTTGCTAAAGAATGAATCGATTTTAACCCCAATCACTTCTTCTTTGCTTTCGTCTATATCCGTTTTTGAAATTTTGGTTAAACTATCCAATTCCAAAATCATTGACTTAAATCGTTCGTAAAGCAAAATTTCATCCTCATCAGAAAACATTTCGAGCGTTTTGCCTGCAACGGCTTGAGCAATAGAATTCAACCAAGCTTTTTTGTCATCTAATGGAGAATCCAATCGTTGAACAAACGTTTTTTGATTACTCAAAAGCATATGCTTTTTTAGTTTTGAAAAACGCTTTTGTAGGTAATCTTTATAATCTTCAAAGTCAACCGATTTACCCACAAATTCATTGCAAATAAATTCTTCAAATCTTTTCAAAAGTTCATCATAGGAAGTTCTTAATTCTCTTACAGCATTTTGGAGGTTCGTTGTGTAATTCTGAAGTTTAGATTTGTCTTTTTGTAAAGTTGATAGCGTTATTCCTAATGCATTTGGAAAAGCTTCAAAGAAAGTTTCCTCAGGATCTTTACTTGTTGAAATAGCTTGACGAATTTTTAAAGCTGAAGGAGATAGTCTTTTGGTGTTTTTAGAATAATCAGGTAACTGTTTATAGAAAACAATAAACGGTTTGATAGTCTCAATAAAAGAGTTGTTGTCGAATTTTTGCTCCGTTGATTGGTTCAAAAACGTTCGGTAACTATTAAAAATATCTAGTTTCACTCCTTCAATGTCAAAGGTTTTGATGGAATATTTGTCAGGGTATTTGGCAATCAATTCCAAATTTTCTTCCGACAAATTCGGGATATAACTTTCATCATTAAAAATAGCAAAGTCATCTCGTTTCAAAAACAAAAACGTAGGAATCCAAAAATCAATCAATCCTTGCTTTAGTTTAAAAGGTCTCTTACTTAGCAATTCGGTTAACTCAGAAATCTTAAGTTGTTCTGATTTGGCACTTTCTAGGAAATCTTCTGAAGCTCTCCATAACCTATTAAAAGAGGAAATCTTATCAATGGAAATCACATCCAACGAATTTTCTCTGATGGGTGAAATACCATTTTCTTTCAAAAGAGATAGATAAATTGTCTTTTCAGGTGGAAATTTCGAATCATCAAAACCTAAATTCTCTTTATCCCAATTATTGGCTAAAGCTTTAAAATAATTTCTTTTTGCTGTGTGAATGGATGATGAAATTTTATGTTTGTTTACCAATTCATTTTTGAAAACAGGAGTAGCATCATAAACAATACTGCATACTTGAGAAAGTAATTTATTAAAGTCTTTCTTGTCAGCGATTTTCTTTTCTTCTCCATTGAAATGCCATTTCACATCCTTACTTCCAGAATAAATACTATCAGTTATGTAGTGATTTAGCAAACGTATTTGAGATTCAACTATATTTTCCAGTTCTCTTTTAGCAACTTTATCGTCCTTGTTTTCCTCTATTACTTTTTGAATTTTTTCAATCTCAAACAACAAATTCTTTATCTCTCTAGAATTTTTGAAGAAACAATAAATGATTGCTTCCTCTTGTAATTTGGATTTGTTTTGAATGTCACTTTCTTTTAGCTTACTATTGAAAACGAGATTCACAAAACCATCTATTTCTCCTTCTGGAATATTTTGAATTGGGTAATCTGAAATTACAAATTCAAAATATCTTGGTGTTCCTGTGGCAAAAGAATATTGTTTAGCAAAAACTGGACTAAATTGAATATGTCTGTTCAGAAGTGTTGTAATATCCACAACTTCAGAAATTTTATTGCCTGCTTCAATTAAAGCCGTTTGTATATCCAAATCCGTTCCTTCAAACAAAATGAATCTTTGAGAGTGAGAACGATAGCGGATAATGTTCTTGGCTTCAAGATTTTTAATTACATTTTTAGAATCTGAAACTCCACAAGCAATTTTCAAATAATCAATGAAGAAATTCAAGTCTAAGATTGAGCCACTAGCTGAAAAAATATTCAAAAGTCCAATGGTCTTAACTGTCTTAATGTAATCATTGATAGAAGAATCAAATGCTCTTTCTACTTCTTCAATAGAAGAACGAATTGAACTCCAAGCAGAAAAATCGGGGTTATATTTTGATGTTAAAAATGAATAGAAATTGAAATTTAGGTAATCATAAACATTTGATAAATTGTAAAACGGATTTTCCTGCTTATTGAATTTCG
The DNA here is from genome assembly GCA_036567945.1 of Vicingaceae bacterium. Lineage (GTDB taxonomy): Bacteria > Bacteroidota > Bacteroidia > Flavobacteriales_E > Vicingaceae > BRH-c54. The sequence continues at coordinate 55,091 of DATCTM010000123.1, read as the reverse complement.
CCAAACCTGTGTGGTCAGATGATTCAAGGAATGAAAACAATGAACGTTCATTCTGTCCGTATCTCTGCAATGAAAGGGTCAGAATATTAGCAGAAAGTATATCAAGCGGATATAGTTTTGAAGTAATCTCTTTTAAGAAATCATTATTAAAGTTAAAGGCTTTTGTTTCGGTTGTCAGCTTCAAACACTTTTCAATAGTTGCATTAGAGGTTTTGTTTTCAAAATTTTCGTCAACGTATTCAGATGCCAAAAACAAAAGCTGCTCAACAGGTTCATTAAAAGTGATTTCACGGAAACGTCCTTTAACTTTTGTCCATTCCTGCTGCTGTGTTTTGCTTAACGAATAAGCATAAGATTCTAAACTTTGATGAACTGTTGTAATCAAAACAATATTGTGCTTGGGATTATTACAAAATTCCGCAAGTTGCTGAACAAAATAAAGTTCCTTTTCAGGGTTGTGTTTACTAGCGTATTCCAAAAATTTTCCAAACTCATCAAGTAGGATAAATAAAACTTTGTTTTCCTTACCGATTGAATGATATCTGTTGAATATTTCTGAAAGGATATTTTCCTGCTCATTCTTTTTTGTTTGAACTTCAAAAGTATCAGCAAATTGCTCCACGATAGAGGAGTAGGAACCAATAATCTTTACAAAATCAAATTTAGGATTTGCAATGAAATTAGGATCAAAGTAGCGTTTTGTTCCCTTAATACTTTGTTCAAATGCCAATAAAAAAGAGGATTTCCCTGTACCATACGTTCCAACCACATTAAAAGAACGAATGCCTTTTTTAAAGTCATTAACTATTTGGCTAACAACTTGTCTTGCATTGGGTGTTGGGATATAGTTGAAATCCCTATCAGTATCTCTGATTATATTGACCGATGTAGTGAAATTATTTGCCATAGTATTTATCTAATATTGTGTTAGCATTGGGTTTGTTTTTGAATTGCAACTCCTTAATTCCAGCTTGGTCAGTAAAAGTGATGTCCTTAAACTCACTTATTATCTCGGAGATTTTATTCATCAAGCCAGAACGATTTAAAGCGAAAATTGCCCCAGGACTATTAAAGTCAAATTCTAAAGTGTTTAAACTTATTGAATTTCCATAGGTTGGGCTGTCAAGAATTACATATAATACAATCGATTCGGGAAGATTATCTCTTTCCGTATTTTCAATGTAATATTGCTCGTCTTTGCCTTTTCCTGCGGTCTTTAAAAGTTCTATTTCAGACAATATTCCGGAAAAACTATCTTCAACATCTTTATTTTCAATATCGTTTTTATACAGGTTAGCAAAAACAATAAAGTCTTTCGCAACAGTATTTTCATTAAAATTCAAATCGGGAGTACTCTCTCCAATTCTTTTCACATAATTCACAAAGGTTTCTTTGTTAAAAAACAATTTCTCCTTTCTAAAATCATTAAAAATCATACTGTAAATTGAAGCAAATCCATTTTTTACCAATTGATAATGCAAAAGCCAAAGACTCGCCTCATCTTCCAAAAACGGGTCATAACCATTTTCATCATCAAATAAACTTTTTCCAAATTCAGTAGGAACATCCTTACTATCAATAATATTGAAAGCTTTTAACCAAAAACGAATGGAGGATACCATGTTTTTTCCTACACCAAGTTGTACAACCGCATCTTCATCATTGAAATTTTTTCCTTCTATGACATAATCATATCCCTTTTTTAGCCAAAGTTGTCGGCATTGAAAGGAGTCATGACCTGAGAATGTATATTTTATTGTTTCTATATCTGGTGTCAACATTTTTTGATTGAAGCTATAGACAAAGTTAATCGAAATTACAGTAAATGTTAGTATGTAATTAGATTAGATTTTAACATTTAATGCTCATAACTGCTAAAAGGTTTTGTATGACTTGTTCTGAAAAAGGTGCAATAAATTTAAAAAATTCCAAATTTTCTTTGTCAAGAATTATAATAATACACTATAATTAGTATGTTCTTATAAAATTCCTACCCCCATATTTTTGTTTTTTTCTGTTTATTATTTTTACAAATGTATTTTAAAATTACCAATTTTGTCGGTAGTAAAAATAATTCAAAGAATATTTAAATGACAAGATCTGAAGTAGTTGTAAAATTAAGAGGTAGATTCATGCTTCGGGAAGGAGTAGAGCTTTATTTAGATTGCCAAGAATGTGATGGCATCAAATCAATTGCCTACAAGGATATTAGCAATCTTGCTTATTTTAAGGTCAGAGGAGATTCATGGCTTAGCGTATATCAGCAAATTACAGAATTACTCGAAAAAGAAGGATATGTATAGTATTCCATCCCGTTCAGTTTGATTTATTGTTCGTCTTTAATCCCTTTCAGTATTTCATCCAACAATATTTTAACTTCTTCAATGGATGTATCATTTTCACCGGCAAAACTTTGAAGCATCAATCCGGGAGGATCAATCTGGTTAGTTTGTTCTTCTAATATACGAATAATGTTTGTTTGTAAAGTTGGAGATTTTAAAATGGTTGCTTTTAAATGCCTTCCTAAAATTCGGGCAGCAGCCATATCCATAGTAAAATCATCATCAAATAAATCCAAATGTTTTTCGTAGGCTTCATTTTCTACGAATGCCCAATAATTATTTAATATTTGATTCAGGTCTTTTAAATCTTTGTTTCGATCAGGCTTGGTATCGTCCCATGACAAGAGTTTTAATAAAAAGATACCGTGCAACGGTGGAACAGGAATCGAAACCGACTCATCTTCGTCCAAATAAAACTCCTGCAATTCCTCATTAAGCTCGCTATAACCCAAAACAGATAACTCTAAATCCCTTTCATCAAAATTGACGGTGTAATCTTCTTCGATTTGTCCAAAAGGCAATAAATCAATGACGGTATCACCTTGTGACCAGTTTAAACGAAATGGATCTTTAGTATTTTCAAATCCCTTTTGGTTTAGTGCTTCTTTTAATTCGTTATACCCCGCCATATCCTGCATCATTACGGCAAAATCAATGTCTCGTGTTCCTCTATTTGGTTTTATACCTTGTTGATAAAAATGTACATCCCTTGCCTGTGCTCCAATTAAGAAATAGTGAATAGAAAATTCACGAAATACTTCAGTTAAAACTTTAAATGCTGTAGCATGTTCACTAAAAGCGTAGTGTTTAAGGTTTTTGTAAGTGCTGCTCATAAATCCTAGTTGCTGTTTCAATACACCTGCTATCTTTAGTGTCCATTAGCTCTGCATAAACTAATAATGCAGGAGCTATATTTTTTTCATCCAAAGGAGTGTTCCAAAACTTTTTGTAAATATAAATTTCTCCCTCATCATCGGGAATCCAACGATAAGTTTTTATAATATCCTGTTGGTGCTGATGCGTATATAAAGTATATTGTTCAGGGTTTAAATAATTGGTTAATAGATCTGCTGCCGGTTCACCTGCCCAAACCGTATCGTGTTGGAGTTGTAATTTTTTCCAGTTTACATGAAAATTTTCATCGGTAGGTCGATAACGCTTTATAAACAAGGTAGGTTTTAATCGTTTGGTATATTCTTCCTGCCAACGGTTCAACAATTCAGTATAGTTGGTAATTATCCATTGGTCTTTGTTCTTTTTGACTAAAAAACCTTCCTCTTTTAATCCTTCAATTACTCTAGTGATTGTTCCTAATGCTACTTCGGCTTTCTCTGCTATGTTTCGATAAGTGGTATTGACTAGCTCATTATCCACTAAAAGTTGAAAAACTACTTTGATTCCTGTTTTAGTAAAAGCCCTGTTTTTCTTATGTTTTGGAGTGTTTTGTTTGGGAATACCTTCAATATGAATGTAAACGGGGTTGAATTTTAACCAAATGTTTCCCTGTTCATCTATGTAGTTGATTCCTCTTTCCTTTAATAATTCCTTTGCATTTGGAGTGATATAATTGGCAATGACCAATAAGTTTCCAAAATGGTTTTTCCGATAAGCAAATTGCTCTACCTGAACAGGCCTAACTTCATTCTTTGTTTCAACGTAGAGTTTTTTACCATTCACTATAAAAACAGCATCAGCATATAATCCATTCTGTTTAATCTCAAGACCTCCCCATTCAATAGCATTTTCTAACTCATTTTTTAAATAAGCAAAACCGTTTTCTATGATATTTTGATGGTTCATGTTCATTTTTATTACTTGTTCACGAAACATGAACAAAGATAAATAATGTACAAATATGATGATTATTTTTGATATTTATACTATACACAACTACTTTTTTCAAAAATAGTTGTACCGATTATCACATTCTTTTCACGATAACAAGCACTTAGTTTTAAGTACCGTAGTACAAAAATGCACCTTGTAAACAAGGGAAAATCCCTCCAATTTAGCCCTACCATTCGGTTTAAAGACCACTTCAAGTAAGCACGCTTGTTTTAAACATTTAAAGATTTAGGTAAGAACAAAAGCGAAAGATTTCCCTGTGAAGGAACAAAAAAAGTAAAAGACTTAAGAACACTGTTTCAACACTTTTACAAGAGTACTACAATTTTTTAAAAAAAGTAAACACATGAAAGATATTGATTGGAAAATATGCCTTCCCGTTGGATTGGGGTTATTGGCAGCAGGAACCGCACTAGGTGTATTTGTAGTTAAGCCGGCATTGGATAAAGCCAAAGCAAAAAAGCTGGCAGAGAAAAAGGGTGCCACAAGCACTACTAAAAAATAAGACTTTTCCTTAAAGGAAAGGACTAGTTAAAGGTTTTGTACCAAAAACAAACCAAATTACTAACGATTAAAATTTAGAATCATGAGAGATTATGAAGACGAAATATTAGACTACGAGCTAGATGCAGAAAGCAGGTACGATGATTTCAGCGGAGATTACGATGAAGATTATTTTGATACCGGTTTTGAAGGCAATGAGGACTTTCAGGAAATGGAGTACATAGATGTAAGCGGGATGAGATCGGGGATGTATGACAATTACACCACCACTTCCATCGGAAAGATAGATCCGAACGATCGAACACTGACCGTAGTAGTAGCCAATACCTCAGGAGCAGCGGCACAAGCCATCCTGTTTGGAGGGAATGAAGAAGCAGCACAGCCTGCAGGCGTAACGGTAACCGTTGAGGAAAGCTCCCACAAAGAAGTGAGAGAAGAATCCAAAGCCAATCCGTTTAAGATTAGAGGAATGAAACTGTCGGTATCCAACCCCTTGCAGTTCGATAATATACTGAAAATAGTAAAGCGAACAGCAGCCGGAAGTAATACCGAGCGAGTGTATCAACCAAGAAATGCTACCTCCCCACAAAACTTTACCCAAAGCTTGATTGACGATAACAACTTCGAGATGGATGTTACCGGTCAGGATTCATTACGAGTGATTGTGAAAGATGGTGTTACCATGGTATTTACCTTTACCATTAAAGCGAGAGCCAATATGGGTAACCTGTTAAAAGGAAACAATGTAGCTGAATTATCTGATGCACCGAGAACAACCGGGTTACCACAAATTGACCTATTAAGAAAGCAAAATGCCGGTGCATTTGGTATCAGACCAGCTGTAAGACAGGTAGCAAGACCTGTACGATCAGCAGCTCCAAGAACTACTGTAGTGAAAAGACCTGCTATGAGGCTAGTTAGAAGAAGATAAGAAAAACAAAGCAAGGCTTTGCCGAAGAGGAGAAGATAAACAGTCAAAGTAGCCGCATAAAGCTCTCTTTGGCTGTTTTTGTTTCACAGCACATCTCCACCAATAAATGACTAATAAAACATCTATGCAAAACAAGAATAAAAAAAGACGTTCGGGATTTGCCCAAAACAAGATTGCTTATATCGTGTATAGTAAGCAAAAAGAAGCCAGGGAACTCGTGAACAATTACGGGTATGAAGCTCCGAAAGATGTGCATTCGTTAGTGGAGACAGTAAAATTACTGGTCAAGAAAAAAGGAAGAAAGGCAATTAAAGACCTCGTTCAGTTTCATCCGGATAAAAAAGTCATCTTGAAATATGCCCAACCCGAAGCAGCTAATTTTTGCGAGGCTTGTGGCAATTCTACTTACCTCCCTGAAGACAATTACTGCGGAGGATGCGGACATGTCAATTTTACAGGAAGTACCGATGTAGGCAAATTTCTGAACAACCTGAAAAAGATGGAAACAGCAGCCTTAGAAAAGTATTACGGGGAAGTACTAAGCAAAGCTAGCAAAAATCCCGAAGACAACCGCTTAGCCGATGAAGTACAACTGGTATGGAATGAGCTGAGACAACGCATGGAAAGCACTGAAAAAGTTGATTCCCGTGAAAACGGGCAGGAAGAAGAAAAAACAGAGGAGTGTTCCTTTTGCAAACACATCAAAAAAAGTGAACTGATTATAGCCGGAGTTATCCTGACAACAGGCATCTTAATTGGTTCAGCATTTAGAAGTAATTGAGTAATCAAAAGACGGAAGTTAGCATAGAAAAAATAGAACAAAAAAGTTAGAACAAATAACCAACAATTCATTCAACACTTAATATTTAACATTTAAAATTCAACATTTCAGGTAATGGTAAGAGTAGTACAAGATGAGCAGCAGAAAAAAGAGCCGGTGGCGTTGGATCAACCATCGCTGGCACTGTTTAGATTGTTAGGTGTGGTTGTAGCTGACCAACCCGAACAACTTAGCGTTTTATTAAAAAAGTATGGAATAAAGCTTCCTGATTACCCCAAAAAAACACTACTTACAGAAGCAGCCATTTATGCTATTAGCAAGAAAAACAATGAGTTCAATTATGATCTGGCTCAACTTCTGGCAAGTCAGCGAATACCGGAGAATGCCGATTCATTTATTCCTGATGCACTGATTCGTTATGCAGTACCTAAAGAAGCAACAGTAAAACCTAGTGCAGAACAGTTTATTGCCACTTCCTTAAGAAAGCCTTTTGTAAAAAGATTATCAACAGAGCAGCTACAACAATTAAAACAACAAGCCCAAGAGGAAAGTTTGAAAAGCACCATTAGTTTTCAGACACATCAACAGCTGATAGACAAACAAGAAGACAAAGTTGATTCAAGTGAAAACAAGCAGAACGATGAAAATTCCTCCGAAGAAAAAACACCTGTAGCATTAAAAATAGTTGGCATTATGGGGATAATGGGAGTAGTTGCTTTTGCCGCAGGTATTGTTATTTCAGGCACGCATAAAAATAAAGCTACGCTGATAAACCCGGCAGCTTAAAGATAAACACCATTTAATGATAATTAAACACTTAAAAGAGATGAAAACTACATACACCAAAAAACAAAAAGATGTGTTAGAATTAATCACCCATTTAATTCTAACCAAACCCGAAGCAGTGGTTAAACTGCTAGCAAAACACGGAGTTATTTTTTCTTTTAAACCAACTCGGAGAGATTTAATCAATCAGGTAATAGAACTATTAAAACAAAACAATAGGTCATTCAATAATGACCTGGAGAAATTATTATCCATTCACTTAGAACATAAAGGCATTGAAATTATGGCACTAGAGAGTGAGCGTGCATTATTGAATAAAGAAGACCTGTTTTTGGGTGGACTAGTTGGCGGACTAGCCAAAGGAGCAATTGGCGGATTATCCGGCTTATTTGGAGGTAAAAAAAGCTCTTCAGGAGGAAGCAGTGCAGCAGGGTTAGCTGCGGCAGCAGCACAGGCATCGCAGATGAAAGCTGAAATGGAAGCAAAAATGCAACAAATGGAAGCCGAGAGAAGAAGACAGCAGCAAGAAGCAGACCGTAGAATGCGTGAGCAGGAAGAAAGACAAAGGAGAGAAAGAGAAGAAACAGACCGCAGACGCAGGGAAGAAGAAGACCGCAGACGAAGAGCTGAAGTAGAAAAGTCCGGCAAAACAGCTACTAAGTCAAACAATAACAATGTACTTATCTTCGGAGGGATTGCAGCAGTAGTAGTAATTGGAGGAATTGCACTTTTTGTAGGAACCAGAAAACCCGTAGTTGCCAAAGCAGCATAGAGCGGTTAGAATAAAAGAGGTAGTAATTAGAACAAAAAAGGTAGAAAAGAGAACAACAAAGATTAGAGAAAATAGAACTAAAGAATAAAGAAATTAAAACACAATATGAAGAAGATAAAAATAGGGGTATTTAGACCTTGCACTTTTTCACTTGCTATGTTAAACTAAAAAAGGATGAACATACTGGCACAAATAACAGAACAAGATTACAATGTGGATGGCAACCTGCCACAAGGATTTTTATTTGCTTGCATTAAGAATATAGGAGTTCAAACAGCAACAGTCAATGGTGTGGATCTCCCACCGGGGGAGGAAAAAAGCTATCCCTTTGTTGGTAAAGGCTATCCACAGCTCCCATTTGTAGTTAACGGTTCCACCTTGAGGGTAATGATGATAGCATAGGACAGGCTATGTAACACTTAAAATTTAAAACTTCAAAAATGATTACAGGAGAAATAGCATACTTATACGGATGGGGATCAAGAGGAAATGATGAATATGCTTACTTTTTAAAGAAGTTGTTTGGCAAGAAAACTTTAGAAGAGAAAGCAGCTAACAAAAATAAACGAAAAGCCTTTTGGGAAAGTATTGGCAAAGGCTATCAGGAATTAGGTGGTGTGGAAGGAATTGTCGGGACAGCACAGGGAGTAAAAGCGTTCATTAAGTCAGGTGAACAGCCCGATGATTTTGAAGTGAACATAGGCCATACAAAAGAGAAAGAAGAAATAACGGAAAAAGGAATTTCCAAAGAGGTACTCATCATGGGTGCAGTAGCAGTATTTGCAGTAGGGATTTGGGGGATTAGCCATTACCGAAAAAACCAAGCACTAAAAAAACTGGCAATGAAAATGAATGAGTAACAAATAGCAATTATCTATCAATTATCAATTAAAAAAATGGTTATACCGGTATCGGCAAATAAAAAACGTTTTCGCATTCGTATTGGCATACGGGCATTAACTCCTTTTCATTTGGGGATAAAAGCCTATGATGCTACCCGTTACAATACCCACTATTTTAGAAGAAAAGTAACTTTTCTTTCCGAAGATTTTTCCAACGGAAAAACCTATCGGGAAATTATCATTCCTATGCCTGTCTCTCCTAACACCTTATCGGTAGAGTTGATGGATAAATTCAGTAAAGACGATACTTCTTTTCGGATAGAAAAATTTAAGGTAGAAGACATGCCTGAATCCAAGGTTTGGGCAGATGAGCACATGCACGACTTTATCCGGTTTGCTGAAGACTTTTGTCAAAAAGCAGGCTATATCAAAACAGGTTTTTACCATAGTTCGGATTACCGGTTTTTAATTCATTATTTACCGGAGATTACAGGCAGTATGGGACAAGTGATGATTACCCCTGCACGCACCCACCGGGTAACAGGAAGACATCAAGTAGCACAGGAGCTGTTCAAACGCTTTACTATACCGGTAAGGTTATTCATTATGCTACACGAAAGGCAGCATTTTACCTTGCCTACCCGAAAAGAAAAACCCGCAGACATGACTGCCTTAAAACTCTACTTGGATTTGGGCTATCCCACCATAGAAGCAGTATATGCAGCCACCAAAGTATTTCGTATGCATCCTGAAGCCATCGGAGGGGAACAAGTCATACGCACCAAAGACATTATTGATTTTATTGACCGATATAAAGCAGCTAACATAGCAGTGAACTAATGATAAATAAACAAGCAAACATATTATACCACATTGATAAGAACGCAGAGCAGCTGGTTCAACGGGTACACCCCCATATTATTCAACAAGTACACCGACAACAACCCCGCTTGTACAGTGCTTTTTATAACTGGTTGCTTCGAGTATTTGATAAAACACAAATTACCCTTACCAATACCTCTAATCAGCAGCGACTGATAAGTTTGTGGGGAATGAATAAAGGAAACACTGTTAGCCCTCCCTTGTTAACCGATGTAGAGGATCATGAAGTGAATCATACGACCAATTATTCAGCTTTTATTGATAACTCCGGAGCTTCTTTGGCTGTGCATCCTCAAGGAATAGCAGTTAACCCGGCTAACGGACTTATATATGTAGCCAACCAGTTAAGCAATAATGTATCGGTAATAGATCCTACAGGACAGTTGGTTCAGTTAGTGGAATTGCAACCTTCAACAGTTTTGGGATTCAACTCTCCGGTAGCCGTAGCGGTGAACACCAAGAGCTTAAGTGTTCATTATGGAAAAGTTTATGTAGCAGGTTCGGTAGCAGATACGGTAAGTGTGGTTGACCTTTCCTTTAATGTAACTAGTACCATTGCTACGGGAACCCGTCCCGTTGATCTGGCATTTAATCCGGTGAATAATCAGCTCTACGTAGTCAATTTGTTTTCAAATGATGTAACAGTTATTGACACCGAAACAGAAGATGTAAGCACTACATTAGCAGTAGGAACAGCTCCTTTAGGAGTTGGTATCCATCCTATAAACGGAGAAATCTATGTAGCCAATTCATCGGATAATACGGTAAGTGTATTTGATGTTACTAATAATTTATTGACCACCATAGCAGCAGTGGGAACCACTCCCGTTTCAGTTACTTATCATCCTGTAAATGATGAAATGTATGTGGTATGTTCTGAGAGTAATGAAGTATTTCCTATTGAAGTAAATACGCATAATTTACTGCCTTCAATAGCTATCGGAAATAGTCCTTACAAAAGTATTTTCAATCCGGCTAATAATTACCTGTATGTAGGCAACCGTCTAGATGAAACCTTTACGGTAATTGCTCCTGATAAAGCTGTTCGGGCAACCATCAGTAAAGGAAATGTCAACATTGGTATTGCTATTAATACAGCTACCAATCAACTGGTTGTTTCAGATACCGCTGCAGATGCAGTGAATCTGATTGGCTATGCCGATCAAAGCAGCAGTATTTTGGTTAGTGAGGATTACAGGCATAAGTCGCAAGACTTCATGTACTCTCCTGGAATTGTTAAACATACCAAATGGGTACTCTCCGGGACAGAGCGATTCAAGGTGTTAAACCACATTGAAGAAACACCTACCGGAATGAAACAGACAACCCCCATTTCACATGAAAATTACAAAAATCCTCAGAACTTTCTCAATGTATCGGAAATCACAGATTTGGAAGGAACTATCATTGACGGGAAGAACACCTGGCAATTTAAAATAGCAGCCAATCAAACCATTACCATACTGGTTTATTTCAGACAATTCCGGACCATCCGGACAATGTCTGGAGATAATTAACATGAAACAGAAAAAAATTAAATAAAATGAGCAAATTACTAAGTATAGCACTTTCCCAATACGGAGTGAAAGAAATTCAGGGAAAAGAGCATAATCCTACCATTGTGGGTTATTCCAAAGAGATAGGTTACGGAGGTATCATTACCGATGAAACGGCATGGTGTTCTATCTTTATGAATTGGTGTGCCTTAAAAGCAGGGTTAACCCGTTCAGGAAAGCTCAATGCAAGGTCTTGGCTAACAGTAGGAGAAGAAGTCACAACACCACAAGCGGGAGACGTGGTTGTTTTTTGGAGAGAGCAACCTGGCAGTTGGAAAGGACACGTAGCCATTTATATCAACCATTCAGAAGATAACAAATACATCTACTGTCTGGGTGGAAATCAAAACAATCAGGTATGTATTAAAGCTTATAACGCCTCACAATTATTAGGGTATAGAAGACTAAAAGAAGATGGAAGTTAGAACAGAGAAAATAGAATAAAGAAGTTAGAAGTAGATAGTACTATTCTCTGTTCTAACCTCTAATTATTAACCAACAACTAAAAAAAATGAAAAAAGCAGCTTACTTAATTATTGTCAATACCGATACTCCAGGAGGGGTCGCTATCAGTAAAGCAAACATTATCCAGTACCATACTAATGCTGTTCATGCAGGAGGGTTGGGATTAAACCGTCCGAGAATAGATGACCTTATCCTCTTAGAAGGAGAACTGGTCAGTATTATTCCTGAAAGCAGTCCTAACGAAGTAGACTTATGGGGAATCTCTGAAGGAATAAATGGATTATCGGGCATGGCAAAATATGTAGCTCTTGTTGGAGGAAGAACCAAGGATGGTAGCAAAGAATGGGACACCCGAACTAAAGAGCAGAAAGAAACACTAAAAATATATGTTCAATACCAATTGTTGAGAAACCCTGACTTGATAGTTATGGGACTAAATCAGGTTCCGGCAATGGGAGAAGTGGAAATGCCGAGCTTCAATGTAGCTAAATGGTTAGAAAGCATTGGGGTACCTGAAAAGAACATTTTTTAAAATGTTGAATAACCTGTCCCGAACCCTTGTCCTCAACCTTGATTGGGGATTGATTGGAGATTGAATTATAAATAATAACTAATTCAAAAATTTAAAACTTAATATACAATGAGAACAGTAGTAACACTTGCCGTAGGTTTTTGGTTAGCTCGCCAGCTATATGTCAGGTATGACAGGGAGAAAATCAACAAAAAACAGCAGCGGGTAAAAAGCCGTTTGGAAGCTTTCTTGAAAGAAAACGGATTAAACCCAGTGCAAGTAGACGTGGCAGTAAAGGAAATTATTAATTGAAGAATATAGAACAAAGAACGGAGAACAAAGAATAGAGAGGTTTTATAGTATTATTTCTCTCTTCTCTCTTTTTAAACAATAACAAAAATGGTAGGCACAATAACAGGAGTAAGAGCAGCAGTAACACAAAATAAAGCTACTCCCTATATCATAGGAGGAGTAGTGTTAGTTGGACTAGGACTAACCTATTTTGGTATTGTCCGCCCTATTCTGTGTGCAACGGGAATAGCTGATTGCAAGAAAGGTAAAAAGATACGAAGCATTATGAGCTTTAAAGGCTTTGATCCGAACTACTCCCGACCGGGTAAAGTAACCATCTCTCACGACAGGGCGAAGAAATTAGCCGAACAGATTTATGATTCAGGAGGTGTTTTCAACGATGATGAAGGAGGGTTTTACTCGGCTCTGGAAGAAGCAGGAAATGCCGATAATCTTTCCCTGATTGCACGGATGTTTACAGCAAAATACAAAAAGAGTTTAGCTGAATACATTACTTATTATATGGATGATGCAGGAGAAATGGAACGCATAAAGGACATTATTAACAGCTACTAACATGGATGCAAAAACAAAAAAATATGTGATGATTGGCGGAATTGCCGCAGTGGTACTTTCCGGAGCAGGATATGGAACCTACAGGTATTTCAAAAAAAAGGGATACCATACCAGTAGTAGTAACCAAAAGAAAAAGGAAGAAAAAAAACTCCTTACCAAAACAGTCAGCTATGGAGCAGAAGGCTATGCCAATGTCCGCAGCTCTCCAAAGGTGGATAATGAGAACTGGGGAAGGTTTGATTTTTCGCATAACCTGATCAAAAAGGTAAGCAGCAATCCGGTGGGGAGCATCTTGGAAAGAGTAAAAGGAGAAGACGGTTATTACTGGTACAGAATCAGTTTAACTGAGCCTGTTAATGGAAAAAGTGAAGGGTATGTCAGAGAAGATGCCGTGATAATTGATGAATAGAAAGTTGAGAAGGTGGAAGTCAGAAGTCAGAAGTCAGAAGTCAGAAGTCAGAAGACGGAAGACGGAAGACGGAAGATAGAACAGAGAACAAAGAACTAAACAAATGGCAGCAGATACATTTAAAATAGATAACAAAGCATTATGGATAACAGGAGGTATGTTGTTACTGGCAGGATTGGGAACAGGAGCTTATTTCTATTTCAAAAAGAAAGAAGAAAACTTAACGGAAGGACAAAGCAGCAGTTCCGGTTCTTCCTCCGCTTCAGGGTTTTGTAAATACGATGATAGTTACCCTTTAAAACATGGCAGCTGTGGGAAAAATGTAGTTACCCTGCAAAAAATAGTACATGTACTCGGAGCTGACTTAGGGAAAACCGGAAGTAACAAAGACGGAGTAGATGGAAAGTATGGAGATATGACACAGGCAGCGGTTAAGAAATTTATCGGAAAAACTACGGTTTCCAGGACGGATATAGAACAATTAAAAAAGAAGTGATATGGCAACGATAAAAGATTATTTGGACAATGTATTAAGTGATGATGGCTTAAAAACGGATATCAAAATCACGATGACCGATCAGACCTTGAGGAAAACCTCCATGTATGCCGTAGGTACTGCTTTAGTGATTACCCTTATTGTTTTTGGCGTTCGTGGAGTAGTCAAAAACATGGAAAAGATGGATAACCTAACAGGTAACGCCTGATACGAAAATAGAAAAAAGAACAGAGAAATTAGAATAAAAAAAAATGAAAAAAATAGCCATAACACTTTTCGGTATATCTGTTTTTGCAGGATTAGGTTATGTTGCTTTTGCTAACACCCCACTGGGAAAAAATACACTGACCGGGTGGTTACTCAAAAAATGGAAGGCAGCAGCCGATAAGAAACAAAAAAAGATGGACAAGGAAGCTATTAAGAAACAGTTGCAAAAACTAAAGTACAGTGATTTGGAGCTGCTGGTAGCCTACACCTGGATAATGCCTGTATTACCCGATTATGGGCAACAACCGGATGAAAAGAAAGAAAAACGAATGAAAAAATTTTACCAAAAGATTAACGAAAAAAAGATTTTCCAAAGGGCCGACTTAAGCTCATTGGAAAACATTGTTTTTCCGGGATAAAAAACAACTAACTAAAAAATAATAACTAAAACAACAACTTATGAACACAACACTAACTGTAGCAATATGGAATCAGATTACCACCTATGTGAGCGGATTGGACTGGACCTACATTATCACCTTTATCATTATTGCTTATGGGTGTAATCACCACAAAGTAAAAGGAGGCATTAAGACAGTTACCGGAGTACAATCAAAAACCAAATACCGGGTAGCCTTTATTGGTTTGCTTTACGGGGTAGCTCTTTACTTTATCAGAGGATATCAATTAGAAAAAGTAGAATGTTTGTTTCAATCCTTTGTGTTTGCCTTAGTGTTTCACAAACTTATTTTAGAAGGATTAACTACTTACATCGGGAAAAAATTACGCATTAAATCGGTTATTGAAAAAGAAGAAGCATCGGAAAGGGGTTATTACGACAGGTTTAACCATTTACCCTGATAGGATGATTAGCTGCAGAGTGATAATGATAGGATTAATAGGGTTAGTAGTAACCGGAGCTTATTTCTTTTATGAAAACAGGGATGAAAAAGTGAGGATATACCAAGAAGAACTCAAAGAACTTAACATCCAAAACGATAGGCTCTTATTAAACAATAAAATATTAGATAAGAGCAATGAAGGGTTGAAAGTAAAGCAGGATAGCTTAAAAGAAGTACTGGTAAATAAAGCCAAAAAGATAAATGAATTAAAACAAAAAAAGAATGAAAGAATTAACGCTATTGAGCATTATACTAACGATGAGTTGTTCTTGTTTTTCGCAAGGGTTGACACCGACAGTACAAAAACTGAATGGTGATACGCTATTTTGCTTTACCACTAGTCAGAGTAAGGTAATTGCCGGGTATATCGAAGCAAAAATATGGTGTGATTCCTTGATGGTGGAACAGCAGCAATGGGTAGAGCTTTTAAATCAAACCATAGAAACTAATGACAGCTTAGTAAATGGTCTGGAGCAAAAGATAAAAAACATGCAGCTGCTTTATGATAACAGGCAGACAGGTATGGAACTACTGCAGAAAACAATTAGAATACAGGAAAAGAAATTAAAACGAAGTAATGCTCATAAAGTGCTATTGGGTGTGGGTGTGGGTATTGTGACAGGGTTACTGATAGTGAATTAAGAAAAACAGATAGCTGATATAATTCTATTGATTGATGGAAAATAAGGATAGCAAACTCATACTGATACTTTCAGGAACATTCTTAACCCTTAGTATCATTTCAATAAGTATCAATCTTATTAGATCAACCAGAAAGAAAGCGTGTAACTGTCAGGAGAAAAAATAGATGGAAATTAAAAAGAAATACGTGTACGTAGGTATTGCTGCAGGTGTAATAGCTCTGGGAGTAGGTCTTTACCTTTCCCGAAAAAAGATTTATGAGCATTTTGATTATAAAACCGATTTGTTGTTACTTTCACTAGATCCGAAGTTCAGAAAGAAAATTAAGCAACTGCTTTCCAAGGCGAGAGATGCAGGAATGGAACTCAGAGTAATATCCGCTTATCGGGATTGTACCGAGCAGAACAAACTCTATGCTAAAGGCAGGACAGCTCCAGGAAAAATTGTGACCAATGCCAAATGCGGTAAAAGCTCCCATAATTACAAAAAAGCAGTAGATGTAGTTGAATTTAAAAACGGTCAACCGTTATGGACTAACCCCAACTGGGAAAAGATAGGACAAATGGGAGAAGCATTAGGATTGGAGTGGGGTGGTCGTTGGACTTCCATCAAAGATAAACCTCATTTTCAGGATTTAGCAGGGAAAACCATTGCCAGTCTTTACCGTGAATATGAACGTACAGGAATATTAGCGGCATAACAGGAGTTGGAAGTTAGAATAGAGAGAAGAGAAATAGCTTATAGAGTAAAGAGAGATAGCATAATTCCTGTTAATAACAAACAACCAAAACATGAAAAACAATCCATATCCACATCAAAATTTTGCTTCCACTGAAGATTATTTGGAAGAATTAATCTTATGGACTTCGGGAGAACGGGGACGTATTCCCATTGATGAAAATAATGGCGGATATGAAGACCTTGAAGTAGATGATACCGAAGCTAAAACATTGACTGTTCCTGAAGCTGCTGTATCGGCTGCTGTTTTCTTTGAGGTGGATGCCTCTGCTACTAACAAAGCAAGGGCGTTAAGGTACAAGGAAAACGGAACCGCTCCTACGGCTGCTTCGGGTCAAGCTTTTGGTGACGGAGATGTATTGGAACTCTTTGGTAAAACAAGCCTTACTAATTTTAAGGTAATTGGTATCGAAGCAGAGAAAACCCATACACTCCGGGTTCAGTATTATCAAACGGCACAGGCGTAATAGTTATGAGGTATCTGACAAGAAATAGAATTATCAAAGGGGGTGCTGCTGATTCCGGTGAAGGAACGCCAGTAGAGCCGGAACTATAGAGCTTACTAACCGTTCAGCAGGGGTATTGGCATATGGAGATATTGTAATTATTGATAAAACTAATCCTTTATCGGTAACTACAACTAATATAACTTATCATGAGGATGTCATCGGAGTAGTAAAAACAGGAGGAGCGAATGAGGAGATGGTCACCATTCAATATGCCGGGATGATAGAGGTGAATGTAGGTACTTATGCTGTAAATATAGGAGATAATATTTATACCGGTGATTTGTATGGATTGGCTTATGGTACTGCTTACGGATGGCCGGGAACTATTGCCAAGGCAATTACTTCAAAACCTACAGGGGCTACCGGAATGGTTAAGGTATTATTGTCAGGAGGCTTACCTGAAGTTTATTAAATCATCATACTATGATAGAGATTCATAAAGTAGTTGTTCAGGAGAAAGATAATGTAAAAAAGATAGGGATTAAATATACTCAAGATAATAACCCTATGCCTTTTGTTGTTATGCTTTACTCAGAGCTTAATGATGGACAGGGAGATGTCGTGTTAAAACAAGCGGTAATTAATTATTTAAGTTGATGGTTGTTATTAATTATATGTCATAGTAAGCTTCCATTTGTTCTACCGGGTGTAGAAAAACTTCCATAGGTTCTCCTTTTTCTGTAAGGCATTTGTAGGGGTATGCTCCATACTTAAGATTCATTTGCTCGGTATCAATAGCATTTTGCTCTTTGGCATTATCCGGGAGCCCGTATTTGTTTTTAAATGCCCATACGGACATAAAGTCTATAAAAGAGCCTTCTATGGTTATTTTGTAATGACCTTCTTTTACTCGTTCCTCACTGTTTTTATTAAAGACCTTTATTTTCATCTGCTACATCTTAAGTGATTCAAAGATACTTAAATACTAAATGAAAAAACGAAGTTATTGACTTCCCTTATAAGGTGGTGAAGATGTGGTGAGCTAATTCTAGGTATTTTTTAATGATTTTTATCTTATCGGCTGTATGGCACTCAAAGTCTTTGATCTCAGAAATAAGGTTAAATTTATTGCCATTGGCTTTGATCTCGGATACTTTTTTGGCAACAATTCTGTCTCTTCCTACAAAGATAATATACGCTCCCGGAAATGGGTAGTCGCCATATTGTTTTTCATATTGTTCTTCCAGCCTATAGGTATTTTTAGAACTGTATTTAACCTCGGCTAAAAATACTTTTTTATCTGATTTTCGTTGCAGGATAAAATCAGGATAGTGTCTGATATGGTTAGCAATATCTTTATCGGCATTTAATTTTTGTAAGTTTCCTAAAGCGGGAAAGGCATATTCCATTCCAGAGTGATGTACCTTAAACCCAAGTTCCCGAAAAAGATGGGCAACAAGTATTTCTGCTATGGAGCCATAAATATCGTTGGCTTTTTTTGCGGAAATAATAGCTGTCATTCTTTTGGGTTGGGGGATTGTTTCATTCATACTAATTTGCTTTTTATTGGTGCAATCTTATTTTAGGGCAGTTTGGAAGATAGGTGATACAATTACTACTTTTTATAGAGTGCTTCGGGTACTCGGTAAAGCGTTTGTTCGCAGGTGGTAATGCCTTTTATGGTTACTTTGTATTTTATAGAGTCTGCCCAAACGGCTGTTACTTGGTGGTGGATGACTTCGCCCGGATAAAAAATGTGGGCGTTTCTTTCTGAATTAGGAACTTTTTCATCAAAATAGACCTCTTTTACTATTAAGTCATGGTTACAGCCGTCTTGCCATTTTATGTCATAGTTCACCATTATTCCTAAGTCTGCTATTTGTTCGCCTACTTGATGGGGTCTTCTTAATATGGTATTTTCGGGTGCTTCGGCATAATACCAAAAGCCTTCCAATTGTACTCGTGAACAGCTTGTTTTGTATTTTGGGGGACAATTGTCATTTGCCACAGGTATGCCAAACATTAAAACAGATACCATAAACAGGAATATATTAAGTAGCTGAGCCATGCTATTTATTATTTTTGGATTTTTATTAAAGTTGTATAAAATCCAAATGTAATAATTTAGTTTAAGAAATAATAATAAAATTTCTTTACGTAACAATGTATACCGCACTGTCATGAATGTTTATGCGTGTCACTAAACATTCATTCTAATCCTTTATTCCAATTTTCAACTTATTTTTTTCACTATCATTTTTGATACACTTTAAAATAGAATATTACCTAAAATAATTATCTTTGTTTTAAGTGATACTTTCAATTACAAAATACAATCAGTTAAATCTTAATCAAAAAGGTGAGATTCTTTTTTCCAAAGGAATATACATTGATTATAGAGTAGAATACAATAAGTATAAAATAGTACTCTACGCGTTAGGTAATTTTTATGTAGAGGTATTTTATGATGTTCATAATAATGAAATAAAAAGAATCAATGCTTTAGAAAATGAACAAGACTGGCATGGTTACTTAGATAGTATTAATCTAGAATACTTGATGAGATGAGGAATTTATTAAACGATTTCATTAGTCTTATCTTTGGTAAGAAGGAATATTCCAATCCAGAGCTAATCTTCGCTTATGGCTTTTTAATCTTTATTTGTGTTGTGCTTTTCTTGGTTAGGGATGGATTATAAAAAATCGTATTGTATGGGTACCACCCAACTGAAACTGCTATTACCACATAAGCTTATCTTAGATTAATCCAACCAACTCCTCATATCATCATCTCTTTTGTATGATTGGCAGCTATACCTATTTCCCCGTACGGATACACATATTGTTAAAAAAATCTTTCATTTATCTCTTGACTTTGTCCTAAAAATCAACTACCTTCGTTTTTTTCAGCGGTGTTCAAGCTACAAGATTTCACGAACAGTGCCGAGCACACACACACACCGAGCACAACACCCAATTTATTCATTATTTGAGACACTACCATCCATATCACTACTCTCTAAGCTAATAATATCTTTAAAACTATTAATTAATAATGAATCTTTAATAGAAAACTTATTAAGAATTACAACCTCTTTCTTTCCAGAATATCGGTTTTCATATATAATATTTTTAGGAATAAGATATTCATTATATCTAAAATATTCCATAACTTCTATTGTCTCATAACTATAATTATACTCTTTCAATAAAGTATCATTCTTTGAAATAAAAAATTTAGTCGTTAGATTATTTTTATCAGTTAAATAATGATTAATTCCTTCTTTATCTATATTTTCATACGAAATTTCATAATTATTCTTTAGATAATCACGAAATTTTAAATTGCCTATTAATTCTGCATTATAAAACTTATCTTGCAAATAAAATAATTTATAATAATAAATAGTCCATTGATTCATAAAAGTACCATTCCATCCTTTAAAAATCTTATCTTTTGAAATTATTGCATTCTCCGAAAAAGATTCTTTATAACCTTTATAATATCTATTAATATACAATTTATTGTTGAACTTCAATAACTCAATTTTAATGGTATCTCTATTATTTTCAACATAATTATATTGAATAAAAAAATCATCGACCTTGTTATAAGTTGGAAAGAATTCGCTTATAACTTTATTTCTAATATCTAAAAGATTAGATTGATGATACTTATACCCTATAAAACATAAAACAAATATTATGATTATAATTAAAAGATATTTCTTGTTTATTAATTTTTTCAATTATCTAAATATTAATTTTTTAATTTAAAACTTTCTAGTGCTTTTACTAATTCTTGTAACTCTAAGTTGTCAGTTCTCTCTACTCTACGTTCTTTTACAATTACTGATTCTACTCCATAAACATTAGTAATTACTTCAAATGAAACTTCAAATTTATAAAATATATCATATCTCCCACTCTCAATCAAATCTCTATTTTCAAACATATCTTTGCCTAACAATGCAACAAATTTTCCATATCCAGAATTTATATCTGTTGATTCCAATTCAAAATCAGTAATATAGTCTACTAAATCCGATGATAGTATTGGAAGTATTTCGCCATTTTTTGCATTTGGATTAGCTAAACTAGGAATATATCCATTCTTTTTAGCTAGTGAAACTAAATCAAATGCTTGGTCAACTGCCAATGCTTTTTCTTTTAACATTGATTTATGTTCATAATAACCATCAGTAATCTTGTGCCATTTTGATACTTCTGTAAGTATCATGACTGCTAAATCAGCTATTCCACCCGCCCCTTTAGAAAAATTACTTTTACTTGATTTAAAATCAACTTTATAATGTTGTAATATAAGAGATTTCCCATCTGAAGTAGTTGATACTATTTTCCATTTTGCATGAGTTTTCAACAAACCACTTTTCTTTTTATTTTCATCTTTAAGCATACCTGGCACTCTAAAACTATTCTTATCAATTATTTGACGTCTAGGCATGATAATATCAGACTCAATAGGAGATTCGTCTGGATTTTTTGGCACTCTACCATTTATCAAAAACATTTTTGTATCAGTATCTACCCAAACATTATCCATAGATTTTCCACCTTGTACCAAATAATAACCAAATTCCCTAACAATTCCTTTTTTATAGAATTCTAATCCTTCTAATTCTATCCCATCTATAACCCTATTGTGTGAAAAAGAGTAGGGTGTATATTTAGGGTAGCTTCTAGTTAAAGGATCAGTACTCAAGAATCTTCCTATCCTTGCATCGTGTATTCTATATTTAAAAGAAAATCCTTCAACAACAGCATTTTTCTCTTTTTCCTGTCCCTGAAAAGAATACCTCGCCAAATTTGGATTAAAGTTTCTCAAGCTCATTCCAAAAGGATAAGTATCTGAAAATGAAACAACAAAAGGACTAAAATAATCTCCCGCATCAATCTGGTCATTACTATTTACATTATTAAGATGTTTTTCATCAGAAATTATTACTCTTACCGAACCCAAATGGTCGTTAAGGAAATACTGTTTTTTTCCTATTTCTCTGCCTGTACTTGCTACTATTTCTTCTCCAAATAGTTTATACACTTGGGTAGGTAAGGCGGAGGCAAAGTGGTAAGAGCTGTAGTTACTATTGGTGGTAATGCTGCTCATGCTACTTCCATCATAACTGTGTATGGCATCTGCAGCTGCATCCATATTGGGCATGTACAGTTTTCCGTTTACTCCTCTGCGTATTTCGCTAAATAAATACACACTGGTAGGGTTTAATGGGTTGAGGGTAGTAGTATTTAGGGGGGAGTATTTCCAAAGGTTGCGTTCGCTTTCGTTTCCGCTTGCTCCATCTAAATAAATGCCTCGTTGGCTAAGGTACATGGTTTGGTTATCGGCATCGTATTCTGCTCTTCCTTCGCCATAGTTGCCTCCGTAGTTGTTTACCAGGGTGTGGTCTAGTATGTCTACTATGCCTGTGGTGCTTATTTTATCGGGGTGCAGGGCTATGCTGTACACATCGAACACACGGTGGCTAAAGCCGGTTACGTATTTATCGTGCTGGTACCACAATAGTTTGTCTCCTTCGGGTGCTATTTGCAGTTCGCCTTGTTCGGTATTGCCACATCCGTTTATCTGGTACAGCACGTGCTGTTGCAATTGGGTGGTGTTGTTTATAAATTCAAAGGCTACTATTTCTGTAGTGCCTTGGTCGGGCAATGCCACATTAGGGGTATAGCGGGTACTGTACACTATTTTTTTGTTGTTAACGTGGTCTTCGTAAGCGGTAAAGTGTAAACCATATTGTGCTGTAGTGGTGGTAGTCATGGCTACGTTTACCTGAGTAGCGTCCACTTCACCTGCATTGGTAAGCGTACCATAGCCTTGTGCATCCATGTCTACAATATGGTACATGGGTTGCTTGTTGGCATTGAGGGTAATTACCGCATATTTATTTATGGCTAAATTAATGACAATAGGCTTGCTATTGATGTCTATATTACTAATCAACTCTGTATTTTTCATTAATTTGCCTGTGGCATCGTAAATTAAACACGCATCTTTGTTGCCCAAGTATTTTTCGGCAAGTACAACATAAAATTGTAATTCGCCATCGGTATTTTCGGCTATGGCTACTCCATTTTTGGCTATTCCTAAAAAGTTGGTGGTAGCGGGTATGTCCGGTGTGGTTGGTGTAGCGTATTCGGTACTGTTATATTCTAAGTGTATTACTTTTTGTTGGCAAAGTTGGTTGGTAGCATCAATTAACGCATGTTTGTTGCTGCTGGTTATCCAGTTTTGGTATTCCGATTTTTTTTGTATTCCGCTGCCTAGTGGGTTAAAAATAATATTATTGGAGCTTCCGCTTACGCCTAAGGAGGCTGCTAATACTTTGTTTGCTGTGCGTTGTCCTAAACGGTCGGAGCCATAAATGGGTTGTTCTTTAAGTTGTAGGGTAACATCGAAGTTACTACCATTTTCTACTGCTGTTTTTTCATATACTGCCAAGGTGTTTCCTTGGGCATCTCTTACATAATAGGTGGTGGTAATTTCGTTTACCAAGAAATTGGCTGTTTCGGGGTTGGCATCTGTTCCTGACAAACTTCCTGCTGCATCAATTTTCTTATTAGCCGTTTTTTTAATTCTGTTGCCTGAGGCATCGTACTCAAAGTCTATTTTTTCTACTTGGTAAACGTTTGCTCCGCTGTTGGTGCTAATGGTTTTTGTAACTTGTTTTACTTTTCCGTAAACCGTCCAGCTAATGTTGGTAGCTACATCAAACAATTGATATCCGGCACCAAAATCCATCCGTTCTTGAGCGGTTTCTATGGTTAGGTTTCCTATTCCATCATAGGTATAGGTATGGGTGGCTTCTAAATCGCCTCTACCATCTTCTGTATTGGTGCTGTTGTCTGTTACAGAAGTAAGCTGGTTGCTGTTTAGGGCTACTCCTGCTAATCCATTATCGTAGGTATAGCCTAATTCATCCATGAGTATTCCTAACGCATTGTATCGGTCTAGGTTGAGGAGATTACCGTTAGCATCATAAGTATAATTGGTTTTGTAAGCATCTGCACCATTGACTCCAGTATAGGTTGAAAATGCATAATTACCGAGTAAATCGCCTCCTATTTGTTCGAAGTTGGTAGATTGCTTGATACGGTTTAATACATCATAATTATAAACACTTGCTCTTGGTTTAACACTTGGGTCTTTTAGCCCTCCTATAGTGCTTAATTGGCTGTGTACCCAATGGCTAATGTTACCGTTGTAAAGGTCTGCTGCATCGTTATTGGTTGATGCATATAAATTTTGATAAGGAGAAGCTCCTGTAGTACTGTTATAGTGGAAATTGTTGACATTACGATAATCGCCATTATAATAGCCCAGGCTCATCCCAAAGTAATCTTCAGCTACTTTGTTGGTTTGTTGCCAAGCATTAATGGCAGTTACTAAATCGCCATCATTTCCGGGGTCAGTGTTATTGCTTATATTAGGGCTATTAATGGATTTTAACCAACCGTGTATGGTGTAGATGTAATCTAAGCCTTGCACATGGTCTTCGCCTAGGGTATTTCGTTTTAATGGTCCGTGAGCGTAGTATTCATAATGAGCATCGTTATCCCACAATTGGTTATCGGTAGAGGTGAATACATGAGTTAAACGGTTTTCTGCATCGTATTCGTATCTATGAAAAAATTTGTCGCTACGGTTTTCATTGTAACGTACTTTTGTTACATTACCGCTTATTAAATCATATTCATAGGCAATATAGTTTTTACCTATTTCAGCATCTTCTTGTATAAGCCATTCTACATTTCCATGAGTATCGTAACTAAAATAAGTATGGTATTGATCGTTGGTGGTGTTTAAGTCTCCATCTTCATCGTTAAACACAAAACTTACTCTATTTTGCAGGTAACGTTGTGGTAAACCATAATAATTTACTTGTGCAGGGGTAGTATAGTGTGTTTTGGTTATTTCCGTATTTATAATTCCTGCCAGTGTGTTATCAGGATAGTTAACATCATTGGCATAAGTGGTTACGTTTGCTGCTAATGTAGGGTCTACAAAGTTTAATCCTGTGGCATTGCTTTCACCTACTTCTATAATCCTACCGAGTTCATCGTATTTGGTGTAACTGAATACTCCATCTGTATTTTGTTGCTCATTTTGTGAAAAACGCAAACGGTTTAGTCCGTCATAAATAAAGTTGGAGGTTCCTCCATCGGGCGTATTTTGGCTGATGAGCTGCCCTAAACTATTGTGTTGGTATTGGGTTTCCATAGTATGATCGGGAACGAATTTACTTACGGCAGGTAAATTACTAGGGCTAGCGGCTCTGTAATCAATAATTGCCTGAATTTCGTTGGATGAAATAGAACCATCATCTAAGAATTTAACTCCCTGAGGCGGCACTGTTTTGGTTAACTTCCCTGCTCTATCGTAATAATAGAGCGTATAGTGGTGTTCATTTACCTCATAACTGATGTTGGTGGAATCTCTAAAGGTATTGAGGTCGAAACAATTGTCTTCGAAGGCAGTAATCATTCCTTGTGTTTGGCTTTGCAAACAAGCCATGGTGCTAGACATCATTTCGTTGGCGGCTTCTGCCATGTTATCTTTGAGGTTGATATCTACTTCTTCAGGAGCTTCTCCACCAGTTGATGGTCCGGGTTTAGCCCATACAAAGCTAAATTCGGGAAAATCAGGAACAGGAGGTATAGTAATTTTTACTCCGGGGAAGGAGGTACTACATCCGTTGGCATCTGTAATTACGAGGGTGTAGGTAACTGAAGCACCATTAGGATCGGCAAAATCGGCAAAATCGGCAGTGCTTGTTGTTGAGCCGGTATGGTTATGTACCATAATGTCGTTGGTTACGGTTACCTGAACGGTAACGGTAAAAGGAGTAACGCCATCGGTTTGAAAGGCAGGGAAAATGTTCGTACCGTCATACATCCAATAAGGATAAATGTAAAACCCGGGAGTTGGAGTTGGTGTAACAGTAATATTTGGGTCGTTTACATTAAACGCTACTGTTCCACTTGTATAACCCGGAATGGTAACACTTGTTGGTTTTTCTGCCGCAAGCACATTTCCAAAAGTAGGCGAACTTGGGTCAGGATCGTTGTATTCTAACGCTCCTGTAACACCATTTACTGTAAAACTAACAATTCTGGTTTCTGTGGAGGGTTGTCCTTCTAAGAACCATTCGTAATTTAAGGGAGCTGTTCCTCCTGTGGCACATAGTTCTAGCTCACACCCTGTAATGGAAATATTATTTTCATAAGTGGCTGAGGGTGCTAAGGCAGCATCCGTTCCAACATAAGCCGGTGTTTGAGTTGTTATTGCACATAATACAATAGGGTCTGGAAAAGTGATACCGGTGGATAGGTCAGGAGAAGAAGCAGGTCCGCATCCTAAGGCAGTGTTTGCATCATTTACGGTAAGGATAACTGTTCCGCCTGGTGCTGTTGGTATGGAGATGTTATCATCTGTAGAGGCGGAGTTGCTCCAACTATAAGTGTAATTGCCGCTTCCTCCTGCTACTATTGCGTTAATTTGAGCAGGGTATCCCGGGCATAGTGGTTGAATGATTTCAAAATTAATGGTGATGGGATCGAATTGTTGTACTGTAAAATAGAGTGTTTCTGTACAAGAGCCATCCGTTACTGTTACGGAGTATTCTCCCGGTTGTGAAATGGTGGATGATGCTCCAGGCGTATTCCAAGTAATGACTGCTCCTGAGGGAGGGTTGTCTAATGCTGCTTCTACACTTCCGCCAGAGCAAATACCTAAATTAGGATTTACTAAGCTTAGGTTAAATGTTCCACCTAATACGGTTATATTTTGGGTAACTACACAACTTCCCGGTGAATTTTCAGTTACTTCCACTACATAATTTCCGGCAGGTACGTTTCCACTTGTTCCTGTAAATAAAGGTGTTGATGGATAATCATTTGCGGCATATACAGTAGTGCTATATCCTCCTGGTACGCCATTAACAGTAATGCTGCCTGAAGCTCCACAAGTAGCATCGATAGTTACCACTTCCACCTCCGGGCTATCGTCAGGAATATTCACCAAAACAGTTCCTGTACAGGTAGGGTCTTGGGCATTGGCTATGGTGATGTAATTAGGTCCTGCGGGTAAGTTTTCTATTGTTGTTTGAAGTGTATTTTGTACTGCTCCACCATCAATAGTATAGCCTACTGCTGCTAAATTAGCGGTAACATCTAAAGTTACTTCCCCTGTAGAAAGTCCGCAACTTGTAGCTGTTATATTTTGTACATCAAATGTTGCTGTTGGAGCTTCTAATTCGTTAATTACTATAGTAGCGTCATTATCGTTGTTGCTAAAACAAATGTTGCTTCCTGTAGTGACAGTTACTTGGTAGGTGCCTCCTGAAGTTACGGTTATTTGAGCTGTTGTTCCACTAAGTGATATAGGGCTTAGCGGATTGGTAATATCTTCCCAAGCATAGGTTATTCCTCCTGAACCTATAACTACATTAGCTATTACAGCATTTAATGTTACACTGCTTCCGGGACATAAATTGGTATTACTTGCTACAATGGTTAGTGTGGCTTGGTCGTTAATGGAGACACTGTTGGTTTTTGTGTTGGTACATGTTCCGTTGGTTAAGGTGATGGTTACGGCATGAACACCATTACTGGTATAAATATGTTCTAAATCAGTGCTTGGTGCACTGGTAATGTCTGTACCTGTTTTTACGGTACCATCGCCATAATTAATGGTATATGCGGTGGTAGTAGTAGGATTAGTTAATGTTAGTGCTATTTCTCCACAATTGGTACCTGAGGCAATGCTGAAACTGGCATCTACTTGTTCAAATACTTCTACTGTTTCGGTAAAAAGGTCTGTACAAATTAAGGGACTAGACGGATTACTAGGGTTGGGATAAGTGGTGGTAACGGTTAGGCTTATTTCGTATGTTCCAGCTGTAGTAAATTGGTAGGAAGGAAACATACCTGCGTTTGTTAAATTTACTGTAGTTGAAGTGGTGGTATTTTCTATTTTCCAATCGTAGGTGGTTCCTCCCGATTGAATGCCTGTAACATTCAATAAATCTCCTAAACAATATTCTAAAGGAGTGTTAAAATCTGCTTCTACTGCTCCAATTTTGATGTTTTGAGAAGTTGCTGATTGGCAACTTGACGCATCTTGAACAATGAGTTTAATGGTATTATTTTGTCCTGACACGAGTGGAGATGTTATATTGGTGGTAACACCTGTTGCAGGTACTGATACATTATTTACTTTCCATAGGTAGGTATAAAGGCTTGGGTTATAATTATTAATGGTAACATTTATACCTGAAGTAAGATTACAAACATCAGGAAGGGTATAGCTAAAACTAGCCCTTGGTTTGTCTGATATGGTAACTGTTGCTGCTATTGCACAAGGTGTCAATTCATCGTTTGTTAGTGTAACGGTATAGGTTCCGTTGGATGGGTAAGTATGACTAACGGTTTGTTGTCCGGAATTATCAAATGTTCCATCTCCAAAAGTCCATTTTGGGTTGGTAAGTGTTGTTCCTGTGTAGGCAAAATCAACTTGACCGCAAGCATTAATGGTAGGTGTTATGGTATGAGAAGCTACTACATTAGGGTTGTTTAATACTATCCATTGTTCAAACCTGCATGTAGCTCCATTACTCATTAGTACACATACTACTACTTTATGTACCTCTGAGGCACATGCTGAAGAGAATGTGTAAACATATGCAGGAGCATCCGATATTACATCAACAAGTTCATCATCATCAAAGTCCCAACTTACACTTGCTACTTCGTGTTCACTACATATTCCTGTAAATCTACTACCTGTTGTAGTAACTCCTAAAACAGAGGTTAAGGTAAAATTAACTTTTACTTGATTAGATAGTGTTGCAGGTGGTGTAGGAGCTATTACTTGTTGGGTATAGTTAAAATCAAAGTTATATTGAATACAACAATCTGAAGAAGATGTTTGTGAACACATTGGATCTCCTATCGTTTGACTTTTGACAGAAAAAATTGTTAGAAAAAATCCAAACAACAGTAATATAGCAACTTTGATTTTCATATGTAGTTTTTTATTTTATTAAATTGGTCATATGGAATTGTTCCTTCCATACTTGTTTGTTTTTATTATTTAAAAATTAAAATTGAGGAGGATTTCCGCAAACTTGAACATCTTCTGGACATGGTTGAGATAATAATCCGTCTATTAATCTAATCCATTTTCCGTAACAAGAGTCTGTATCATAAAAATACCATACGCCATATACGTTTTTTGTTGTTGTTAGTACTCCTGAGCAAAAAGTAACATCTTGTTCATTAGTAACAAAAACAAATAAACCTCTATCATCATCTGTTAAATTAGCTTCCATTGCCAACATTTGAGCAAAGGTTATTTTAGGCATTTTTTCATCACCTCTTCCTATAGGAACCCATTTAGTTTCCCAATAATAATAACCCGGCACAACATCTGATACCGTACTGGTATTATATACTAATAAACTAGTTGCCGGAGATGCAATGGTGGTTACATCGGTGGTACCTGTTAGCTCAACCCTTGGAATTAACAAGCCTTTATCACTGGCTTGTACATCCAACATTGCTGAAGGGTCTGGTGGTGTTACATTAGGAGCAATAGAAACTCCTTCGGAATTAGTTGTTTGGGCTTTGCTTATTAATACAGTAGCAAGAAAAGCGGTTAGTAAAAATGTTTTTAGTTTCATAATAAATTAAGTTAATTATCTTTTTATTTTATTCCACAACCGGATCACAAAGAGTTGGGTTACCGGATTGAGTTGCACATGACGTACTTGGATCTATTGTTCCTTGATTTGTTGAAATTCTTCTCCAAAAAAGAATATCTCCATTAGTACATTCAATGCTTGACAAATACCATAAACCATAAACTTCTGCTGTACAATGTGTAATTATATCATTATCTTGTAAAACATTACTAATATAACCTCTGTCTGTAACAAAAACTGACAATCCTAAATCATCCATTGTTAAATTAGCTATCATGCTTTGCATTTGACTATAGGTAACCTTAGGAACCTTATTTGTTGAGCCTAATAAAACCCATGCTGTTCCATTCCAATAATAAAAATTAGGACTAACATCTGATACCGTATTGGTATTATACACCAATAAACTGGTTGCTGGAGATGCAATGGTAGTTTGATCCGTTGTGCTTGTTAACTCAACCCTTGGAATTAACAAGCCTTTATCAGTTGCTTGTACATCCAACATTGCCGATGGATCGGGAGGAGTTACATTAGGGGCAATAGAAACTCCTTCGGTATTTTGTGCTAATGTGGTTAATGAAGTGGCAATAAAAATAGCCAATACAATTATATTTTTAATATTCATCTTTTTATGGTTTTTAATATTTATTACTATAGTTTTTTTTAACTTCGTTGAACTCGCAAATTTGTTTCTCGCTAAGAGATAATGTAATCATAATTTATTTATTTTCAATATATTAATATTTATTAATTATTAGTTAAGGTGTAGGATTCGTTATTTGTGTTGTTGTTGAATAGGTATTCCCTTCAGGGTTGTTGTGTGTACAAACCTGCGTAGTTGAGCAGGTTCCTGATGAACAAGTACCTGCTACCCATTCTTTTTCTATAGCTCCTTCACAAGTATCGTCTTCTAATTGATTTCCGTTAAGGTCTGCAATAGGTAAATGAGGTTGGAATTCCCACCCTGTTAATTGGTCTAATATTTCCAGATGACAAGGAGCAAAAAGAACCACTGTTTGTCTTGTGTTGGTTTGGCAAGAACCATCACTAGCAATCCAGTTACAATCTTCTTCTACCAAAGTAGGATATTGATTATTAGCACTTCCTGCAGTTGATGTATTATTTTTACTACAACCATATCCTAAGCTTGTATTTCCTCCCGAACAACTTCCACTATAAGTTGGTAAATTAGTTCTTAATCCGGTAACAGGATCATTTATTTTTGCAACGCAAGCTGCTACAACTGCTTCTGCCATGTTATCAATTTGAGGTTCACTAATTTCAAAGGTAGGAGAACCGGTGGCAGTACATTCCACAAGTGTATAGCATTTGTTGTTCAACTCTGCTATTAGTGCACTTTTTATTTCTCCAAATCTATTTTCACATATAGAAACTGCATCATCTAATACTTGATTTGCTTTTATTATCAGTTCTTCTTTAGTTACATCAGGAGGGGTTGTAGGTTGAAAAGCGGGGGGGGAGGTTGGTACACAGTTTAAACCACCACTAATTTGTTTGTAAAATGCTAATCGTTGTCCTGACGACCAATTTTTATGGTAATAATTACAAATTTCTCCAAAACAAAGTGGTAGTGATGGGGTGGTACAATTTGCTCTGGGATCATTGTAGCAAGATGCCATTTCAATATTAAACTGATTGAGAATAATAGCGTTATCATCATTACTTGGACTTGGAGGTGTTGATTGTATAAACGCATCATAAGCATTATACACAAAATACTTAAACATCCATTCGGGTTTAATGATGTATTTGTATTGAAGAGGAGGTGTTGGAACAGAATTGCAAGTTATTAAATCTTGAGTGAATGATGTACCATCATATAAAAACAAACCGGGAGTAGTATAATTTGAGTGATTTAAAAAGGATGTTGATGCTCCAATAATAACATCATAAGCAGTATTTGAATATCCTGCTGAAGATGCACTTCCATAATCAGTTGGCAATGTTTCATCTTCATCTAAAATGTTAGCAAATTTATAACCTGCACAACCTACAAATATATTAGGCAAGTTTACTAAAGACTCTAATCGTGATTGTGGTACTTCTCCATCCGGACTGTTCTGAAAATTTCTCATTTCTACTGAAATAACCAAATTAGCCAACCATCCCACTACTCCACCGGGGCCATCACTACTTTCATCATCATCGTAATGATCTTCAGAAGCATTATTTCCCTCAGAATCGTTAAATGCGTCCATTACATTAGCATCTCCATCAAAATCGAAAGCATTTATCAAGTTTACTGCATTTACCCAACATTTATACAAATCCTCACAAACATAATTGAACTCATCTCCATCATTAATACCGGTTACTGCAACATATTCTGAAGGTGTTGTTGTTACTACCCCTTGATCATCAATAAACACTAAAGCACCATTTGCATCTTCTTCCGCTCTGTAGTAAGTCCCGGAGTGTTCTTTAGATTGACCCTCCCAATATTTTGATGCCAACATATTTGTAATCATATCTTGCAAACTTCCCGGAGTAAACCCCGGAGCAAAACGGTCTAAAGCATTTTGTAAGTCTGTATCAGTAGAAGGATTATAGGTTGATGGGGAATTAGGGTCATAAGCAGTTATGAATCCATCTTCATCTAATTTATTATATAAATAATCCATAAAATGCTCTTCTACAATCTGTTGAATTGCTTGCCAATCACTTCCTGTATTAATTGTTAGCCCGGCTAATGTTGAATTTTCTCTGATATAACTAATTCCATTAAAAGTATTTCCATAATCATCACCAATCTCTGCCTCACAAGGAATACATATTTCCGGTTTTGGCACAGGGATTTCCATGGCTCCACAACAATTTAGTGAAAAGGACATCACATTTTGTGTGGGTTCATTAATATCACTGCTTATTGGCGTTACATTATCAAAACTAAACTCATCAGGAAACAAGGTGTTCCCTACATAAGAGGTTAATCCTAAGTGCGTATAAATAGCATCGCTTGTAGTTTGATTAGGTGTTGCTTGGTAGGTATTTACATAATCAACAAACCCCAACGTAGGCGAGTTTCCAGCATAAAACTCAATAAAAGCAGCATAGTCTGCTGCGTTATTAATGGCTTTCATTTTAGATGCTAATGCATCTAAAATAGGTTGTAATCTATCGGTTAATTCTGCTGTTTGAAGTTCAGCAAAATTTTCGTCATTAGCCGAAAAAACTTCTTTCATTATGATGTATTCTCCTTCAGGAAGGATAAATTGATTGTATGGTGAATTATTTAAAACCAAAGGTGGAGTAACTGTATTAGTTGGGTCTACCCATTCCCAATCACTGGTAAATGTCAAACTTGTCCCCGGCAAATCAAATTGGTCAAGTTCAGCCGTGTTTTTATCAGCATCACTAACATAGGTTATTCCTGATTGAACATCAATAAGAAAGAAACGTACTTTTAAGTTACAATCTCCACTTGGACACCCTCCCATTTCTACACCTTCTACTACATTATAACCTAAGGTGATTGTTTTTTCTTCTTCTAAAGCTATCCGCTTAGAACTTACTAACTTTTTGTTAGACAACACATTTTGATTGGCAACATTGTTTACCGTTAATGGCGAAATGGCTTGTTCTAAAGCCGACAAAATTGTTTTAGTTCCATCGGTTATTTCGTTAGTGATTAATGCTGTAGCAATTGTTTTTCCTTCTTTAGAAGTATAAGTAGCAGAGGTAACACCATTTGGATCTATGGTAATGGTTTTAATCACTGATTCAGATAAAGGAGCTTCGTCTCCAAAAATTCGTATTAATTCTTCATCAGATGGACTACCAAATAATACTCTAGTGGTTTTTCCTCCTCCATCACCGCTTTGCGTACCTAATGCATGCATTCTTCCTACTCCCGATTCTTCATCCACTCTACCTGTACCGTCAGTTTTAAATAAGGTTCTTTTAAAAGCAAATCCTTCTGCATCAGCAACATTATTGTTGGTTCCGTCATAATAAGAAAAGTCAGTACCACTATCTTCAATCTTTGTGGGATCATTAATGTTAGCTCCATCATCAAAATCAAAGGCAGTATATAAGGTATTAGTTGATGATTTAACAAAGGTTGTTTTATATCCTACTAATCCGCCATCAACAGGGACAGGAAGGGTTGTTAACGATGGTCTTCCTGAATAGTCGCTTATGGTTTGTGTAACTAACGTAGTATCGTTGGAGCTGTTGTATGCTTGTGTTTGTCTGGCTCGTAGTAATCCATCTGCATAACTTATTCCTTCACTTGTTTTTACTCCCTGTGTGTTTAAAGGATTAGCGTTACCTTCTGTGAAAACACGGTTATAAATCCAGTTTATGTTTTCATCCGGGTCTTTAAAATAAAACACACTTCCGTAATTAGCTGCTGTTGCTCCTCCAATAGCATTTAATTGTATGGGCTGCGTTGATCCATTTGTAAAACTGTTGCTCCATATTCCATAATTTTCATGATTGGCAATTCCTCCTTCATAAAAATTTCCTATAGGACGAACTCTCCATACATAAAAACCTGTACCTTCTGCAATAGTTAAATCAATACTAGTTGCTGATGATTGTGTTTCAACTTTTAATGCGTCAGCCCAATTTATTTTAGCGACTATTTCATTATTAACATTCTTTTTGGTAGGGTCTGTGTTATATAAACGCAAAATTTGCAACTCATAATTAGGATAGCTTGTGTTTCCTGTAGGTGTCCAGCTAAAGTTTGCCAATCGGTTAGTAAATGCAACAATTGGGGCGTTTAGTGCTCCTGCTATTATTCCATTAGGTTGTCTTACATCCACGGCATACTCACGCACTAAAGTTGCTGATAAACGAAGGTTGTTATCAATATAGTTTTTAAGCAATCCTGCAGGTAAAGATGTTTGTGAAGTTGGATTATCATAAATATTAATAGCAGTAATAGATACATCTAATGTGTTAAGACCGGTAATACTAGCAATATTTCCAATTAAGTTAATTGTATGCAATGCCTCCGGAGTATTCTCATTAATAACAATTACCTTTGTAATAGGAGTTATAGCAGGTGTTCCACCGCTAATTTGAACCGTAACTTCAACATGAAACTCATCTTGTAAATCAACATAATCTTCTCCTAAATCTAATTTTAAATATAAGTTGGCACTTACATTTCTCTCTTCCAAGCCTGATACTACTGTCTTATCTGTTTGTGAAACAGTAATTGTTCCGGAAGTAAAACTACTCGTCCCTTCAAGTACATTTCCTTTTACAGAAAGATAACTAGGCGTTTCATATACTTGAGCTTGTACTGAAGAAGAAAGTACAACAGCTAATGCTATTCCAATATAAGTTACTAATTTATTTTTCATTTGTATCTATTTTGTATGTATCGTTTATTTTTTACCGCAAAGAGGCAAAAGTTATTTTCTATTATCTATTAATTCATATCCGGCATACTTGCTTAATAAGTTTTCTTTAGCATCCATTACATATCTTTTTGGGTTGTTGAACTTATAAGTATGTTCTAAATCCAATTTATTATATTTAATGTCTATCTGTTTTACCTTGTATCCTTTTTTGTAAAAAGTGGAATTGGATAAAATCTCTTTTGAAGCCGGTTTATACTTATAAATCATTTTATCTATAAATAATGCTCCATTCATATCATCATTCACTTTTAACTCTACTCTTTTAACTTCCTTATCACTATCTATAGCTGCACAACTAACTAGCTCACATTGATTTAAAAAATTACGTTTGACTGCTAAAAAATCTTCATTTAGTCCTTTTGCCATAATTTCTTCATTGGAATTTTCTAGCACAATCAACTTTTGTAACTTTAATACCATTATCATTTCTTTTTCATTTTGATAAATGTCTGTTTGGTTTGAAAAAAAATGCATGTTATTATATGCTCTATACATTTTTACATCAACATTTACTGTTTTATTTTCCCAATCTATTGTTTTTAGACTGTAACTAAGAAATGTCGGTTTGTCTTTTTCTGTATATTTTTTGGCATATATTTTTTCTTCTAGTTTTAAAATTTCATTAATGCAGTCTGAATTTTGCTGGATAAATCCAACACAAAAAATAAGGCTAAACAATAATGGTATAAGACTCTTTTTATTCATTTTTAATTATTTCTAAAAATTAATGGTGTGTTATATTGTTGTTCTTGTAGTGTTTTTTTACCTCTTTCTGTTTCAATGGATTTTCTAACCAACTGTCCTTTATTGTTGTATTCATAATAGACACCAAAATGTTGATCATCAAACTGTGCTGCCACTTTATTATCTATGGTATAAACCGTACAGTTCATTACAGCATCTAGAGGCTGTATTCTAAAATCATCTACTAGTACCATTTCATTTGGCAAATAATTATAGCCCAACTGAATGTTGTAGGTACCCGCAGCTAAGCCATTGAAGTTTCTAATTTCCGCCACATACAGCGACCATTCTCCTGTTTGGGCTATTCTTTTAAAGTTAAATTGCTGTCCACCAATTAATGCTTTTAAATCCGGTGTTGAATTTTTCAGTCCATAATTAGGACTTGATGGGTTATTGCTTAGGGAGCTTTTCACCCATAGCTTTATAGATAACCCTTTAGTTGCTATGATTTGGGAAGTGATTGGATAGTTTTGAATAAACACATAATTTTTATCCAAGCTTACATCATACGATTTTGCCCCTGAATGAGCGTAGTTATTATTGATATTGGCATTGTTATTAAACCCATATTCAAAATCGATAAAATTAACTTCACTGTATGCCGCATTTTGAGCAACCAAAACAGGTAAGGTGTTATTATATCCGAAATGTGCTGTACTGCTAATATTTAGCACATCCGTTTCTTGAACCGGATACCCATGAGGTGAGTACGATATTATTTCACTTGCTGAATACCATTTTCCTAACTCTTTTTGAGAAAAATCTCCATTTGCCCAATCAAACATATTCAGAGGGTCAGTTATAACACCTCCTCCATAAATTCTAGCTCCATTATTGGCATTTGTAACTTGATCTCTATACACATAGGTTCTGCGTGGATAATAATTATTGTTTAATGCTGTCAATGTAGTAGGAGTGGAGAGAAATGGAAAATTAGCTTCTAAAGCAGCTTGATTAACATTAGTATTAAACCAACCTTTTTTATACACGGTAGCTGATGCATTTACCACATTGGTGAAAATCCCCGAAATAGGATTGGCTGACGTTGATTTTGCTTTGCCCGTTGATGGATCTACCAAGGCATTTTCTCCATAAGTAACAATATTTCCTACAGAAGCTGTTAATTGATTGCTATTAGTTACCAAATCAGATTTTCTTCCCACCTCTGCATACACCCAACTCGCAGGAACATTTAAGGCATAGTATTCTCCATTATGTTTTCCTGCATCTCCTGCTGTATTAATTTGCTCATCAACGGCATAATAACCGTCATAGGTTTTTGTTAATACAGGGTCTCCCGTATTTTTATCGAAGGCTAAATTTTCTGTTGTTTGAGTTACTCCATCTGTGGTAGTGGTAGTGGATAATAAATAAGCTTTTTGTCGGATTACTTTTGAAGTAACATGCTGACTTAACTGATCATCTGAATAAGTGTAAGATACCCCAAACCCTAATGTTATAGGTGTAGGTAAGGTGATGTTTAAATCTAATTCTATGGAAAAATCATTTGTTCTATCTGTTACCTTAGAACGGTACATGGTTAAATCTTCTTCTTGCCCGGGTTGCATCAAACCAATAGTAAAATCCTGTGTTCCGGAGTCATATACTAAGGATTTAATTGCTGTTCCCGGCTTAGTATATTGATAGGTAGTTTTACTGGTATATGCAGCTTCATTAAATAAATTAGGATTGTATGTTCCTGAATAAGTTGCCTGACTTTCAGGTTTGCCATGCATGTCATTTAACTTAAACAAATACCCTTGTGTAACCCATGCACGATTTACTGACATGTTAAACAAACCCAACGGAAGATTAAGATTATACTTTTTATAGGTTGGAGAATCTCCATCTTTAGAAATTTCAGTAAAATCTACTTGCATAGGAAAACTTCTGGTAGTATGGTATTTATTTACCGCATACCCTGTTGTTGTTTTACCACTATGAATGTTTTTAATAATCACACGCTCATGCACCACTGATGCTCCGGGTAATAAACTTTCCCCTAAAGGACCTTCCTGTTCTTTAGAATCTCTTCCATTTAACATTTTATTCCATCCCGATTGTTTGTTTCTTTCCACAATGGTAGTTAATGGACTTTCTTCTCTTCCTTGTTGTGGTTCATTAGTGGCTACTCCACTGCTTGTTCCATCGGAATTTTTATAGCTATATTCAGAACCGTAAACCATCGCATCACCGGTTTCTCCTGCTATACCCGGATCATAAGACAACAATCTTTTTACTCTTATTCCTCCTCCTTTTTTTGCATGAAAAGCAGGGAGTTTAAAATAAGAAAGGTCAACATTCAATGTTTTACACGCCTTATCCTTTGGGTAATTTTTAACGTCTCCTGCTACCCAATTTCCAAATAAATTAAATGTATTTGACGCTGTATAATCTCTTCCTATTTTATTTATGTCACTGGTAATTGCACCACTAGTTTGATAGGCTTTGTTAAGGATACTTCTATCGTCAATTTCCATATTATGAGCATCCCAACCTAAATTTCTATCTGCTTGTTGGTGCAACTTTTGAAAGCCTACCCATCTTGGTATGGTTTTATCTTCTTCTCCTGCATTGCCTAAGCTTAAATAAATTTTATTTGTCACCGGATCTAAATTAACTTCATTTACAGCTGTATAGCCTGTAACATAATCATACCGATGATTAAAATGATGTAGATTCGGGATGTAGTTGGCTCGATATGAATAAAGTATTTTATAATAAAGCTTATTTTTTAATGTTACAAAATGTTCGGTTAATGTATTTACATAATTCGTTACCTGTTGTGTATAATCAGGGTCTAAAGGATCAAGACCTAAACTTTCTAGATTTATAAAATATTTATTTTTTTCTAATCCAAGTGCGATATCATCATAAGTATCATAACCATTATTAAAATCAGTATGATTTGTAAGACTAGTCATTACCATCGCTTTTTGATCTTGTACAAACCGATAATCTTTTTGTTCATACTGCACATGGATTTCTCCTCCTGAGGGCAAGATGATTCTTTTTAATTGCCAAGCAGCAGGATCAAATGAGGCCGGGTTTTCTTTCTGATTTACCCAAGGCTGCATCTTCTCAAATCGGTCTTCTCCATCAAATCGGTAATTTCCCCACATATCTAGTTGTCCTTCTTGATAAACAGGGTTTTGATTAGAGGTTGGAGAAGCTATTGTTCCTTTTGTTAATTGAGCAATTCCATCCAATAAATTAGGATACTTAGTTATAATTTCAGAAGAATAATCCGTAAAATATTCATATTCGAATTGGTAAGGAGCTATTCTGCTTTTAATAGTTCCTCCTGATTCTGTCCATACTTTTTTAAGTGTTAACTTACCTTTCTGATTGGCTGAACCACTTGTATTAGGAATACCTTGTACTAGTGCATAATCATATTCAAAATAAGTAGTACTAATGGGTTTGCTTAAATCGTTTTTAGCGTATAAAACAATACGTTCTAGTTTTTCTAATTTCTTATTGCCTACACTACCTGTAGATGCAAGGTCTAACCCTGAAGAAATACCCGCTGCATCTAAGCCATCAAACCTATCATTCATGGAACCTGTTAAGTCTAAAGATGAATAAGTAGCATCGAAATCTGAAGTTTGAGTTTTGTTGGTTACAAAAAAAGCAATGTGAGTTTTTGTTTCAACCGATTTTAAATATTTTACATCTTTCACTCCGGAAGACATACTTCCAGTCTGATCATCTCCATCAAACAGCCTTCCTCTGTCGTAAAACAATCCCTTATAAGGTGCTCTATAGCGATAGTCATTATGCACTTCTCTATAATCGAATTTAGTCCACCCCCCAAAATCATCCTCTGATGGCCCATCACCGGAAATATCCAAATAATCAAAGGTAGTATTTGATGTAAGTAAATAAGTGCTTACGTAAGGAGACTCTACCCGTTGTCCTACTGCTGTTTTATTTAAAGTTGGATTACTAAACTCTAATTCATGATTAATTACATATTGAGCCGGAGTAGCATCTCCATCATTTAGGATAGGAGCTAAATTAGTACCGGTAGCTTCAACAAAAACATTGTTTTTTAATCCAATGGTTAATTCTGTTTCTTCATGAACATATATAGGCTCTCCATAAGTACTTTTATTGCCATCCTTATTGGTAATCACCATTGCTGTTATTAAACTCCCTGTTTTTTCATATTCTATAAAAGAAGTTCTTCCGGATTTGGTATTATCCAGTTTTGCTTTAACTCCTGCATTACCATCTTTAAAATTTCTTAAATCTAATTTTCTATTCATATAAGCACCTCCGATAGTTGCTGTTAATGGTTGGTCATTATCTGAATAATCAATTTGTCCTCCCATGTCTCCATTGAACCTCAAATAAGGAGGGGTATTATTATAGTCAAAACCTTCTTCCACAGCTCTCCAGTCACCTACCTTGGTTTGCTGAAAACCCAAACCAAAGTCGAACCCAACAGAAATAGTTCCTCCTATACCCACTTCCACTCCTAATTGACTAATTTTTTGATTATTTTCTACAAATGGGGGATAATAATGTCCCACCTGATTGTGATATAGTTTAAAGCCACCAATTACGCCATTGCCTGTTGCAGCAAAAATATCTGCATTATTAAAAGGTATTCCTAAATTTCTATCATGCTTATTAAATGTGGATGGCTTTTCTATTTGAAAATCTGATTCAAGGACTTCCTTATTACTAGCATCTATCACTTCCGGATTTCCTTGAGGGTTATACATATATCCATAAGCTTTAGTATTTACTAAAGGCTCGGTAATTTGATAATTCATACTCCCCTTTATCCCCCCCTGAAAACCAATAGGACCTGCCGGATTAATTTGTAAAGAGGCTGAAAAGTTAGTTGCTTTACCTGAGTTTTGAGCTACTGAATAGCCTACTGCAGGAGCATTAAATGACCATGAAGAGTATGAAGTAGCTATAAATTTATTTTTAGCATTTTGTTTAATATCAGATACTATTTTCTGTGCTATTTTACCTGATAAGGTTTTTTCTTTTTTCTTTTCTGGCTCATTTTGCTCTGATTCAACCTTATTATTTTCTTGATTAGTTTTAAAAATTTTCTGAAAAATTCTAACTGGATTAACTGAAAACCCCAAGGTAGTTTCCCCTGCAGAACGATTTATGTTTAAACTTGCCATACCCTTGGAAGAAACACCAAAACCATTTACAATGTTAAACCCCGAATAGTTGTTATACCTTATTGATTTGCTAAAGGATATTCCCACTTCTCCACTTCCAAAGCCATTAGGTGCATTGTTTCCATTTTTATCTAAAAACAATTTCTTTACTTTATTAGTTACAGCTGATGAAGTATCTTTTGGGTTATCTGCACTGTTGTATTCCATATTAAAATC
Source organism: Vicingaceae bacterium (assembly GCA_036567945.1). Taxonomy (GTDB): domain Bacteria; phylum Bacteroidota; class Bacteroidia; order Flavobacteriales_E; family Vicingaceae; genus BRH-c54. The sequence continues at coordinate 13,918 of DATCTM010000123.1, read as the reverse complement.
AAAAGCAGCAAGTTGCGTCCAGTTAGGGGTAGTTTTGTTGTATTTAGTTACAGGCACATTGTTAAAATCATCTGCATATCCTCTTTTTTGCCTGTTAATTGCTCCGGGGTTTAATGTCCAACCAAATCCCACCCATGAAGCTTCTTCTTCAGAAGATACGCCACTATGATAAGATAGTGACATGGAATACCCTCCACCATCAGGACCAGGAACACTTAGCACAGGTAGGTTATAGGTAAAATCTCCTGTAAAATCATTAACCATATCGGTAGTAGCCACAGGCTCAAAACTAGAAAATTCCGGTGAGGCTGAACCGGCAGTTAGTGCCATAGCTACTGTTGGAAATGCTATTTCTACCAACAGGTTGATAGCTGCAAAAGCCATTATTAATTTAATGGTTTTACTTTTTCTTATTTTTGCAAACATTGATTTGTTATTCATATTTTATCTATTTCTATCTCTTATTTGTAACTAAAAATTAAATGTTGGGATGGCATTAACATCTGAATGATTAAATTGGAACTTATTTATGCCTGTATTAAACATCTCATCAGCATAAATAAATTGAAAATCGTCCTTTAATATCGTTTTTGATTTTTCATCCTTTGCTTTAAAAACAAACAAAAATTTTCTGCTTTGCTCTAATCCGTAAGTACTTTCCATTTGATACAATTCAGGACTATACTCTTCATTATTAACTTGTAGTTTTACATGTTGCATCATATTAAAATTCATTTCTTCTATTCGTTGAACAAATTCTTCATAATTAGCTATCCCAACTCGTGTAATATCAAAAGATTCATTTTTATCCGGTCCAATAACCATCATAAATGTTATGGAGTTGGCATAGGTTAATTTCACACTATCTACCAAGCCTTTTGTTAGCTGTTTATTTTGCTTAATATCGTTATACACTAAATAATCATTAGGTAAGTACTTTACCTTTAACTGAATGCCTCCTATTGATTTTTCTTTTACTAGTCCATTGTCTTTATCTGCTAAATACTCCATATAGGTATTGAAATCATCAATAGAATGATTACAACTACTAAACGCAATTGCAAAAATTAAAAATGCTATGTAAATGAATTTATTCACCTCCTTGATATTTCCTATTTGCATATTCTAATAACTCTTTTGTAATATCCAACGCATTGTCTACATAACCCACATTTTGCAATTGTGTGTTCGCTATTATAATATTATGATGCTCCTGTTTTGCATATTCTTTTATGTGTTCTTTTAATTGATTAATAACCCCTATAGTCATTTTTTGGTCTTCTTCCTGAGCTTTTTGTCCTACGTTTTCTTTAAACTCATAATAAGAGCGTTGTAACAAATAAAATCGGTGTTGATTTTGCAATAATTTTTCCTTATTCCCACCAATTGAGTCTAGCTGTATTTCTTCGTACAAGTTTTTAAGCATATTTTCTAAGGAATCTGTTTGATTACTCCATTTGTCCATCTTAGCATTATATGTTTCTGTGGCATCTTTCATTCCTTGGTATTCATAAACCAATTGCTCCATTTGGACAATTCCAATTTTATATTGTTTATTAATGAGCTTATCTGTAACTATAAATACTATAATTGCTATGCTTAATGCTAACGCTATGTTTGCTGTGTATTTCATTATTATTTTACTATAAAGTGTCCTTCAATTGTTTCCGGAATACCTCCAATCATTATTTCTAATTCAAATCTGTACGAATTTGGAGTGAGTGCACTTAATGCACTAGAAAGTATTATAACTTGTCCGTTAGAAGGTGTTGAAGGAGTATTAGCATCCGTATAAACAGCCGTTGGATTTCCTATTTCAAAAATTTTAAAACTTTGAATATCTGCAGGTGTGGTTATAACAATATCTTCGTTAGTACTTAAATCCAAGACAAAATCATTATTAGGTACGACTCCTCCCATTTCCACTTTTACCGAGTTGATACATTGAGCATAAATTTCTTCAGGAGTTCCTGTTAAAACAAATCCGGGTACACCGGGTATTTCATAATAAACTTCTTCTGAAAGTGGAAGTTTAGTTGTCATTCCGGTAGTAAAAAACTCAATATCTCCTAATGAAAGATCATTATTGATAGTAAAGTAAATCTCTCCATCTAACCTGCAATCATCATTAGTGGTTATGGTCATCACATATTCGCAAGGAACTGCATTTGGAGTAGATGTATTATTTCCATTAGAGCCGCTTCCAGGTCCTGTGCCTGTTGGAGTACCTATATTCCCACCAGTTCCGCATGGGTTAGCAGGATTAGCAGGGTTAATTTCTATTACTATCCCCGAATTGTTGGTTATTATTACTTGTTGAGTAGCGGTACATGTATTTGAACCATCTACTATAGTTAAAGTAACCGTAAATGTTCCATTATTAGCATAGGTATGAGCAGCTGTAGCTCCTCCTGTTGAGGAATTCCCATCTCCAAAATCCCATGTAAAAACAGGTGCAGATAGTCCTGTAGTAGTATTTGTAAATGTTACTTGAGGATCGTAATTTGTTGAAGAAAAACTTGCTGTACAACCATTTGAACTCCCTGGGTTAGAATTACCTGGAGAACCTACACTTGTTCCTCCATCAATAACAGTAAAAGTGGCCGGTGAAGAACATGTAGTTGCACCATCAGTTATAGTTAATTCTACCGTATATGTTCCACTTGCAGCATAAGTATGTGTGTAAACCGCTCCTAATGCAAAATTTCCATCTCCTAAATCCCATGCATAAGTTGCATTACTTGACACTACCGAGGTGCTGGATAATACTACTTGATTACCATATAGTGTATAAGTAAAATTAGCTACACATCCATTACTTGCTCCCGGACCATTAGGTCCGGACGTTCCTGTGTTTCCATTACCCGTTGCCGGAAAATTACCTGTTCCTACCACAAATCCGGCTTGAGCCAACACATAAGGTTCCTCATCAAAACTATGCGTTCCATCGGATTCAGCATAAACCAATCCCTGAACCGGAGTTAAATTGGAATTTTGACCCGGTGTATTTTCCCAAAACGGATTGGTTGGTTCCCAATGAGCGATGCTCTGAAAACTACCATCATTAAGAAGAAAGTAATATTTAATGTTAAGGTCTGTCGCCTGTTGAGGAGTATTAGTAGAATTAATTTTATGATAATATTTATCATTTACACTTAACACTGCCGGAGACAAGGCAGTTAATCCATCATTAAAGGGATTATGATTTTGAAAATTAACTTTAATTTCATCATTTACATCATTTATGTCTAGTTCAATTGGTCTATATCTCAAATTAGAAAGCTTAGAACCCATAGGGAACAGATAAGCCCCACTTGAGCTGGCAATTTCTCTTGATAAATATCCTGTAGGTTCATCCGTACTGACAAATCCATTATCCCTTTCAATAGAATTAGCATCATTATTTTTCACATAAAACACATTCCCCTCTGTAGCTAATTCACTATTGACTAAATCTAACCCATCATGAGCATATTGATCCAGCATTATTGATTTAATTCCTGTCAGACTTTGTGCATCTTCTCCAAGTTCTAATTTATTAAAGTGGGTACTGGAATTCCCTTTCATTTTTTGATTATCTCCAATTAAGTCTGTTATTCCTTCTTGTGTTATAAATAAATTGCCTGCATTGTTAATCCATTCTTTGGAAACATTTATATCTCCTTTATTTCTAAACTCACCTTTTTCAATGACGTTGGTGGTTGTATTAATCCCTCCTAACTCATTAAGTAAATTACAATACACGTTTAAATTTGTACCCGAACTAACATAAACGCCTGCTCCAAAATTTCCGAAAATACAACCTATTATTTCTTCATCATCAGAGGTTGGATCTGCTGAACATTCTACGAATAATTCAACCTCATTTAAAGGACAGTAGTTTATATCTCCCTCTAAATAGGTGGCAATACTTACTTCAAAAATATAAGTACCATTGGCATTAGGATATAGTATTATTTCTGAACATTCAGCAGGGTTTTGACAATTGAAAAATGTCCCTACTGTTGGAGATGTTTGACTCCAAGAAAGCGTATAGTCAGAAATAGTATAATTTACCGGTGCTTGAACGGTAATAGGTATAATATCATCCGGACAATGCACGTATGATTTATATAAAGAACCTCCACCGGTTAACGGTGTTATTTCAAAATCATCACCTTGAAATAATAGTTCAATATCACACAAGGAAACACACCTAAATGAAGTAATTGCTTCTAAAATAGTTGTCCCGTTCACTCCATACATTGCTGCATCAACTATTAAATCAGTAGACGATGGAACAGGAACTGTGGAAGTATAAAATACTACCTCATTTTTCAGGTAAGTAATTGTATTTCCTGTTTTTTCAACTTTAAATTTATCTCCTGCTTTGTAAGTTGTAAAATATTTTTCTCCAGAAACGGGATCTAATACCCCCATATCAACACCATTTTCCCATACTGTAACGAGCTGTGAAGGGAAAATAGGGTTTAAATTGGTTGATTTAAATAAATAAATGCCATAATCAACAGAGTTCAAGTTTTGATTTACATCTATTTCTGATAACCCAAAAATTTCATTTTCATCCTGATTACTATTTACTTCAAATATTGCCCATCCATCCTCTGAACTTTTCAATATATTAACCGAAGATGCTCCACTAGGTTCATCGTAAGTCGATGTATTTCTTATTAAGGTATTATCATTAACAGTTGATGCAACTATGTTTGTCCATTCTACTTTATGACCTACATAATAAGTTTGAGTTATTGAATTAGGATTTAACCAGCTATCTGTAATTGTAACTGTATAAGATCCTGATTCAAGATTAAATATGTCTTGTGTTGAAGCTGTAAAACTGTTTGGACCAGTCCAACTGTAAGTGTAAGGAGGAGTACCTCCAATAACAGTCAAATCAATTTCTCCGGTAGTTGTATTAGGGATATTACAATTACTATTTGTAATACTTGCACTAGCTGTTAACCAAAAAGGGAATCTTATAATAATAACCCTTGCCCTTGTTTGAGTAGAGAAGAGAGAAAAATCTATTCTGTATTCATTAGCAACATTAGTGCTTACTTCTGAAATAAAAGTATCATTTTTCTTAAATGTTACTAATGCTCCCTCTCGTTCTATACTTAAAATATCACCTGTTGTAATAACCCCCACATTCGTTAGCGTACTGGTTGATTTATCCCATGTATATAGCGTATCTCCACTATTGATATAAAATCCATAATCTAAACTATCATAATAAACTGCCTGAGCGTTAGCTGATAGTCTGTATCCAAAAGCCCATTCTTTGTTATCATTTACAACTTCCACTCTTACTGCTCCATTTCCTTTTACTGCATTTGAAAAACTTATTTTTCCATTGCCCCAACCATCAGCTGCTGTTTTTTCTACATAATGATTATCAAAGGTTACGCCTTGCGAATCTGTGACTAAAATTTCCACCTCAACGGGTATCACTAAACTAACTGAATCCAGTAAAGAATCGACAACAGTAACACTATATAATCCTGACTCTAAATTATACCTATTTTGAGATTGATCTCCATCATCCCAAAAATAGTAAAATGGTGGAATACCTCCTATTGGTGATAGTTGAATAGATCCTAAACTATCACTGGATTCACTTGTAGCAACATAATCAACCGTAAACTCCGCAAGAGAGGGTGCCGAAAATAAATAACGTACATTTTCAAACTTAGCACCTACCGTATGAAAGCTAATATCTGTATACAGTGAATCTAAAGAATCAACAACGACAGATCTTACAATACTATGATTAATAAGGTAATTGAGTTGATTTGATTTTCGTTCTATTCGAAGAACATCTCCTTCATAATATTTAGGGATAGTGTGTACTCCTGTTCCTAATTCATAAATAATAATTTGACCATCCAATCTTATTTGAAATCCATAGTTTATTCCCGTCAATGTAGCTGATTGATTACTGGGTAATTTCGATAGTCCTATTATTCTATAAGTGTTTGATGGTACTATATCGTATTCGATCCAACCATCAACTGAACTTGGCAATACATCAACAGATGCTGCTCCGGCATTCCAACCTGATGACCCGGAGGTCTTTTCTATTGTATTTCCGGTTACTGTTACATTTGTCAATTCCTCCCATGCTACATCATATCCTACTCCTATAGCCCCTTCAGTTTCTCTCCCTGTAGCATCTGTTACAACCACTGAATACGTATTGGGGTTTAAACCGGTTAAATCTTGTGTTGTCATCCCTGTTGGTTGCCAATTATAGGTATAAGGAGGAGTTCCACTTGTTACCGTTAAATCAATTGTTCCTAAAACTGAATGATCCAATGCTGCTTGTGTAACTGAAAATGTTAAACTTGGTGGTGCAGGAAAAGAGGTCACCACGTCTTGAAATTTACTTCCATTGGTATTAAATGAAACATCGACTATTAATTGCAGAGTACTATCTGTAGCAACTTGTCTTTGAAGTACCTCATTTTGATAATAATTGATAAAACTTCCCGATCGTTCAATTTTTAAAACATCTCCAATAGTATATTGCATAGTTTGTAGCACCGGAACTCCTAACTCATAAATGTACACATAACCATCAGCTCTGATTTGACAACCATATTCTACTGTGTTCAATGTTGCTGATGTATTAGGGTATGAGGATAATCCAAATACTTTTGTCTCATTACTGTCTTGAATCTTATATTCAACCCATCCATCTTCTGTAGATTTTAAAATATTTCTAGATGCTGCACCGGTAATCCAACCTCCTGCAGTTGAAGTTTTTTGCAAAGTAGTTCCGGTTGTGTCGGTTCCTATCATATCTATCCATTCCACTCCATAACCTATAGTAAAAGATTTTTCATACGTATTTAAATTGGAATCTGTAACCACTACTGTATAAACTCCCGGATCAAGATTACTAAGGTCTTCTGTTGTATCTCCTCCGGGTGTCCAAGAATAACTATAAGGTGCAATTCCACCGCTTGGAGTAATGTCTATTGCACCTGATTGAGGTGTTTGAAAAACATGACTTAGCGTTGCTGTAAGGTTTAATGGCTCTGTCGAGTCAAATGAAGCAACTATCGATTCCAGTTTTGTACCTTGATTTCTAAAAACTGCTGCTGCATTTAGTTGTAAAGTTCCATCAACAGTTATTTGTCGCAAAACAACACTGTCTTTCTTATAGTAAACAGTATCTCCAATCCGCTCAATAACCAACTCATCACCGATGTCATAGGTAGTATTTAAATATGTTTGACTACCGGATTCCCGAGAATATAAATCAGTACCACTAACGTAAAAACCGTAAATAACTTGAACATCTGTATTAATAGTTACTCCATGTTGGGAAAATCCAAAAAGTCTTTGTGTACCAAGACTAGCTACATTATATTTAATCCATCCGTCTCCAACCAAAATATTAGTTGAATTCGCATGTGCATTCCAACCTACCGTTCCCGATGTTTTCTCTAACGTATCTCCTGTTAAAGTAAGGTTCACTAAATTAATCCACTCAACTGCATTTTGGGTTACTCCAAAAAATGGTAGTAAACTTAACATACATACAAATACGCCTTTTATTTTCATATATCAGTAGTGTTTTATCTGTTTGATTTATTTTTCATCCTTAATAGTTACAATGGGTAAAAGAAAAATAAATACATTAGAAATCTTTTAGCAACATGGTTTCCATACCCTATAATATTTTGATTTGAACCCAATACAAATCCATCATTTTGAATATATCCAATTTGAGCTCCGTTTTTAAATTGAACAGACCCGTCTTCATTTAATTTTCCCAGACTATCTCCTTGATTGGTAATTAATTCATTATTTTCAGAAAAATAAGCAATCGGTGTTTGCATTTCATTGTATATTATTCCGGTCTCATTTATCGTTCCTACTACATCAAAATTTATATTTTTTATTTCTCCTGTAACAGAGTCTATAGTATAAATAACATTTCCAGCCGCATTGAGAATGTCTTGAGAATAAATTTTCATTGAAGTAAACACTATAAATAGTAAAAGTATCTTTTTCATTTTGCCGGTTGTTTAATGTTAATTTAAATTATTTCTTTATCTTTTTTATTAAGTACTTTTAAAAATTCTACCCTTCTTCTTCTTGCAATGTCTAATACCATATTTCCTTGTAATAAAAGTTGGTTTCTATCTTTATAAAATGTGATAATGTAACTTGGGTTAATAATATGGCTCTTACTTATTCTAAAAAAATCGTGTCCTACTAACAGAGTTTCAACTGTACTTAATGTTTTTGCTACTGTAATAATTTTTCTCTTATCATTTAAGTGGACATGTGTATAAACTTCATCTGCATCGCAACATATTATATCATCTACATTTACAAACTCTATTTTAGTGGCACTTTTAATGGTAATAATCTTTGACTTTCTAACTGGATGCTCCTCTTTTAAAACAGCTTCGAGTTGTTTATTATATTCTGCTTCATGATACAGTTTTTTCTTTGTCTGAGCTAATAACTTTTCTAACTCTACTAATCTTTTTTGTAGTGCAATTTCTTCGTTATTTTCTCTGAGTACTATCAAGTTATCTTATATTTATAAATAAAAGGCTCCAAACGTAAATTAAAAAATGTTAATTTCAAAGAAAAGATTCATTTATCTTACTAACGGTCGTTTTTTATAAATGAACGGTCGTTTTTTTCCATTTATCGGTTCATTCGTGATGAAATAATTATATAATAATGGCATCATTTTTTGAATTTTTACACCATTAAACAACAGGTATTGATTTTTAAAACAAGTTTTTCATTAGTGGTCTCATATTTGGATAAAAATCCGACCGCTCCATTTTCTAAAAAAGCGTTTTTCGTGACTTCATCATCGTCGCAGGATAAGCCAATTACTTTTATTTCAGGAAATAAGTGCCTTACTAACTTAGTGGCCTTAATACCATTAAGTACAGGCATGCTATTATCCATTAAGATAACATCAGGCTGTTGGCACTGTACAAAGGGGATGACTTCTTCTCCGTCTTGACATTCTCCGATTACTTGAATTGCAGGGTGGTTCTCTAAGATGGTTTTGATCGCTTTTCTAACAAGAGCATTATCATCAACCAGTAATACGTTAATCATAGGGTTTTTATTTTAATTAATAAATCCCCTCAAAAATAGGAGGGGTGGTCTTTAACTTATTCGCAAAAGAGGTACTGGAATACCCACGTCAACGATACAAGCAAAGCCACCCCATAACAGAGTGTTTTGCTTATAATTCTCATTGACGTTTAAAATTTCCAGTTTTCTTTTGTAAGAATTATAGCATTACACTATTTTAATATGTTAGTTTATTTTTCTTCTATATGCTTAGTTTTAAATTCGATGCAAATGTATTTAAAATATTTTAATTTTTACTAATAATTTTTTGCTTATCAATAGAATACCCCTAAGCAATAGTTCTGTAACGTCTTTTTTTTCATTACTCCTACATACTATTAACTGAACTGTTTGAATTTAAAAAAAACTAAATTAACTATGCTTTATGAAATACCACAAATAGGTAATCTAATTTCTTTATTTAGTTTCTCTTCAACATAAGTTTAAATCGTCAATCCAATAAACTTTGACTGCTGAATAATAATACCGGAATCTCTCATCAAATAGTTCGATATTTGACCTGTTTGGGGTACAAAAAGCCCTGTAACGAAAGTTACAGGGCTTTTTTGTTTGAATTGATTTTATCGAAAGTTCTTTGGTAATAATTTTTTGCCTGCCATTTCTGCTATTTCACCAATACGTTTTTCCCTCGTATCTTTCTTCTTTGCTGATATCACCCAATACAAAAGTCTTTTACGAATTACAACGCTCAAACTTTGAAAATAGTCTTTGGAATTCGGGTATTGTTGAAATTTACGTTCTAAATCTTCTGGGATTATTAGCTTCTCAACTGTATCTAAAATTGTCCATGAACCGTTTTCTTTTGCAATCCTAACACATTTCAGCCCGGCATCACTCATTAATCCTTGTTTAGTCAATGTTTTGACCTTGTTTTTGTTAATTTTTGACCAAATACTTGTGGGTTTTCTTTTTGTGAAATACTGAATATACCGCTCCTCATCAAGTGACTTTTTTACACTGTCAATCCAACCAAAGCAGATTGCTTCGTCAACAGCTTGAGACCATGAAAGATTGAAATTGGCAGATTTCTTTTTGTAAAAAATTAACCAAATGGATTCTTCTTTTTTATGATTCTTTTCAAGCCATTCTCTCCATTCGTCTTTATTTGATGGACAAAAACTATTTTTTGGCACTTCATTCATTGCGTACAAAATTACTCACAAAGAACCAAAACCTTTGATGTATCATTATTCAATTTGGTTCGATAACGCAACATTGCGGGCACAAAAAAACCTTTTTATTTATCTCCATAATTTTTCTGTTAGCATGTTTCCATCTTCAAATAATATTTGTACAATATAAATGCCATTGGGTTGATTTTCTAATGAAAAATTATAAGTAAGTTGTTGATTAGATTCTGTAACTACTATTTTACCAGTAATATCATAAACAACAACTGTTGTTAAAACTTGACTTGGAGAAGTAACTTGGTAGTTACCATTTCCGAAATTTTGTAGACTAAACTGATTTTTTTCGATACTTTCAACAGCAGTTGCAACATTTGGAGAAGCTAAAACAGTAATGTTTTTAGAGCTTTGTTCCGTACAGTTATTATTCGATGAATTTAGTACGATAGTATAATTGCCAACTGTAGTGTAGGTATAATTGGGATGAATAGCTGTTGAATTTCCTCCATCACCAAAATCCCATGAATAAGTAACAGCATTTTGAGATTGGTTAGTGATGTTAACAGTGCCACCTTCACTTAAATACACAGTGTCATTAGCTAAGTCAAAATTAGCGATGATTGGTGCAGGAGTATTAATAGTAATATTCGTTTCATCAATAATTCCTTTATTGAAGCTTCTTACTAAATATATCTGAGCAGTTATATTGTTTATATGTATAGAGTCGGTAGTTGCTGTTCCGAAATGTAAAATATTGTTTGAAAGATCAAGAATCTCGTAATCCCAATTGGAATTGCCGTGTTTTATTAAATCTATTGTTCCATCACCACTATTGAAACATAATTCGTCTGTAGAAATTACAGAAAGAGCTGTAGAAATATTAAAAGTAAAAGTAGCTACTTCTTGCTGCTGATTAAGCGTAAATATAATTGAAGTATCTCCTAAAATAGTATAGTGGGTGTTAGATGAAATATCAGTTAAACTAACTTTGTAATTAGATGTTAATGGAAAAATTTCTTCAATTAATAAAGTGTAAGTACCCGAAGCAGGAATGTTAGTGTATATAGTTACAGATTTGTCTATACTATATTCAGGAAGAGCATTTATAGATAACTCTTGTCCGGGAGCAATTTGTGTATAAATTGAAGGAACATTAGTATTGGAGCTGAATAATTTCCATGCATCATAACTCCCATCAAAATTTTCGGTAGCACCATTAAACATTCTTATAATGGTTTCATCAGTATAGTTGTTACCACTTATTTTAAATCTAAAAACATTATTGTTTCCAAAACCATTTATACTTATTAATAAGAACAAAATTATAAGTAAATGTGAGAATAAATTTTGCATAGTTTATAGTTTTAAAAATCAATAATGTAAAAGTAGTTGGTAATTATTCCAAGCTAAACGGTATAAATGCTGAAATCATAATTGGTATAAACACGTACTGATTGGTTTTATAACTAAGTATTTTCGCTATTTAAAATCAGGTGTTTTACGCTTTTTTCAGAGTTATATATGAGTGAACTTTGGCATATAGATTTTTAATCAAAAACAATAAAGATTTGAAAATTGAAAAACCATTATTAAATTTTAAAAGACTATACATTATGAAAATGAGCATACAACTTACTCCGTTAAAACAAGCAATTATAGCTTCTATTATCGCTATTTTACTATTGTTTGCTACTAATAAGCTTAGAGCACAATCAGTAACTACTAAGGTTACTTTTGAAGCTGCTCCGGAATATGTGGTAAAACAATTTACTGCAAAACATATTCAGGATAAGTTTTACTTTAAGTTTTTAATTCAAGAAAATAGAGAAGATGTTGCTTATGTTTTAGAGTCATCTCTTGATGGTGTTAATTTTAATGAGGTAACTACTAAAGAAGGTGTTAAATCTCCAAATAATCAACCATTATTATACTGTTATGTTGTTGATAGCAAAAATATAAGTGATAGAATTTTTAGAATTAAGATGATGTCAGACGAAGTGGTTACTTACTCTTCCTTACTAAACCTATCTTCGGAAAACCCTCCGACTTTAGTATTAAAGAATTAAAATATTTTTTGACGAAGGATTGGTGTTTTGTTAAAAAATTGTATATTGCGTCACTCAATAGGTACAAATAAGCTACTTGTTGAGTTTTTGTATATAATTTTCACATATGAATCCAATCAGAATTTTGCTTACCGATGATCATTTGATAATAAGAAATGGTATTAAATTGATGTTAAAAAGGCATAAGCAGTTTAAAGTAGTTGCAGAAGCAGGTTCGGGAGTTGAAGCAATTAATTATCTAGAAAAAAATCATAACGATATTGATGTGGTATTAATGGATATTGATATGCCAGAGATGAATGGTATAGATGCCACCAAAATAATTAGCGACTCTTTTGAAAACATTAAAGTATTGGTGTTGTCTGTTCATAATGAAGAACCTTATATTAAAAGCATTATTGATGCAGGGGCTTTTGGGTATGCATTAAAAGATGCTGATACAAACGAAATAGTTAGTGCAATAGAAACTATTGCTAGCGGAAAAAAATATTTCAGCTCTGAGGTATCGAATATCATGATTAATTCGTTGATGAATAAGCAAAAAGGGCAAGCTGTTGAAACTGACGGATTATCTGAAAGAGAAGTAGATGTAATTAAGTTGGTAGCTTCTGGAGCTACTAATAAAGAAGTTTCCGATAAATTATTTATTAGCTCTAGAACGGTAGAAACCCATAGAAGAAATATTATGGATAAACTAGGGCTTAATAATATAGCGGAATTAATTAAATATGCGATAAAGAAAGGTTATGTAGATGTAGATTAGATCTTCACATTAAGGGTACTCATTTTAAGTAAATTCACTTCTTCTTCTGTTAAAAACCTCCACTGACCTCTAGCTAAGTTCTTTTTAGTTAAACCCGCATAATAAACTCTGTCTAATTTAGAAACTTCATAACCTAAATGTTCAAACATTTTTTTTACGATGTTATTTTTTGAAGAATGAATTTCTACACCAATTAGCTTTTTATTTTCACCATCACTTACATGAGTGGCTTCTTGCATTTTGGTAAGCCCATTTTCTAAATCTACACCATTAATTAATTGTTGCAAGTGTGTTTTAGAAACATTGGTAGAGGTTGCTACCTGATAAATTTTCTTAATATGTTGTTTCGGATGAGTTAGTCTTTTCACCAATTCTTCATCGTTGGTTAAAAACAAAACGCCTGTAGCATCTTTCCCTAATGGATCAACAGGAATAACACTTTGCTTTAATTTACCGAGTAATTCAACTACATTTCTCCTATTATATGGGTCGTTTAATGAAGAAACAAATCCTTTAGGTTTGTTCATCAGTAAATACACTTTTTTTTCATGTCGAAGTGTTTCGCCACCACAAACAATTTTATCTGTATCAGACACTTTAAATCCCATTTCTGTTATAATCTTACCATTAACTTCAACTACTCCGGTTTGAATTAACACATCAGCTTCTCTTCTAGAGCATATTCCGGCATTTGCCAAAAACTTATTTAAACGAATTTTTCCATCATCAGCTTTAGGCAAAGGAGCTTGTCTAGGAGGTCTCTTTTTAAAGTCGCCTCTTTTATTTGTAGGCTTCTTAGTAAAAGATTTCTTTTTGTCTGATGA
>DATCTM010000122.1:0-15109 GCA_036567945.1 Vicingaceae bacterium | reverse complement strand
TCTCCTATCGGCAAGTTATTGCTCACCAAAAAAGAGAAAGAAAGCTTTTCTTTAAATGGAAATGAGTATACTATTTTAGCTGTAAGGTAAACTATTTTAGGTTAACTCCCCTACACCTTTCCACCTCATATGTCATCCTGAACAATATTTTACCAGCTGAGGAACGAAGCGCTGTAAAATGAAGTGTAGGATCTTGTTAATTAGGAAATTCCATATCAAAATGAAATATAGAAGTCTATAAATAAGAAGATATTTAACAATAACTCTTTTATTTTAAATTAATGAATTGTTGCGGCTTTGCGGTCGACAGCATTTTTCTACCCGCTTCAGGCGGATGAAAAATTTTGCTCAATATGACAACTAGATTTAAAAGATGGATAATATTTTTCATCAACAAAAACAGAAGCTCCTTTGGATATTCTTTTGAAAAACAATACATTTGATGAAAATATATAACAACAATAGATGCTTCAAAAAGCTAAAAAACGTTGATATTAATTAAATAAATGAAAATACGTTACCTTAATACTTTAGATTATTTTTGGTTCATTAGCCTTTATAAAATTAGCAATACTGGTAAGCTTACAGACAATAATAAAGGAATAGTTTTTACGAATCGTAAATCAACATCTATTATATCCAAAGTAATTTCTTTGAAACGAATTAAACCAAGATTCGGTAATTTCGAAAATTGGATAGAAGTCACATATTACAGTGAAAATAATAGAAAGAATGTAATATACATAACAGGAGGTCTTTTTGGTTCTAATTTAGAAGAAATCACATCACTTTTTAGTAAGTATTTGGTACAAAACTAATCTCTCTATCTTAAACCTTCCTAGTGGATTAATTTCACCTAATAAAACATATCATTTTCATTTTTAACAAAACCTATTTACTTGATTTTTAAGCTATTTTTCATATATTTGAAAAAATAATAAGTTACTAGTAAGTTAACAAAGAATGCATAAAAAGACGCTAAGATTAATGCTGACAAGTACATTTCTACTTTTAGCATTATCCTCATATTCTCAATACGATAGCATTCCTTATGGTGGAAATGATAGAACTTTTCTGGTTCATTTGCCAACAGGATACACGGGAAATACAAATTTACCGTTAGTTATTGCTATGCACGGAGGATTTGGATCGGGACCACAATTGGAAAATCAATCTCAACTGAGTGTTAAATCGGACAACGAAGGGTTCATAGTGGTTTACCCCGAAGGTGTAAAAAGTC
The DNA here is from genome assembly GCA_036567945.1 of Vicingaceae bacterium. Lineage (GTDB taxonomy): Bacteria > Bacteroidota > Bacteroidia > Flavobacteriales_E > Vicingaceae > BRH-c54. Next base: position 13,869 of record DATCTM010000122.1, on the reverse strand, counting down.
CTTTGGGCATCCGTACATGGAATGCAGGTTGGTGTTGTGGTTATGCTAGTAATTCAAATGTAGATGATGTAGGTTTTATAAATGCTTTATTAGATACATTAATAAACAACTATGCCATTGATACCAATAAGGTATATGCTACAGGCATGTCAAACGGAGGTTTTATGTCTTATAGGCTTGCTTGTGAATTATCGGAAAGAATAGCGGCTATTGCTCCCGTAGCAGCTTCAATGACTATGACAAGTTGTAATCCACAAAGACCAATGCCCATTATTAGTTTTCATTCTTACCTAGATACCAATATTCCTTACAACGGAGGGGTTGGTAGTGGCTTTTCAAATCATTATAGTCCACCCCAAGATTCTGTGCTAAATGCTTGGGCGAGTATGAACGGATGTTTAATATTAAACGATACCATTATTGACAATTCGCAATACACACACATAAATTGGAACAATTGTAACTGTAATGTTGAGATACAACAATATATAACCCAAGATGGTGGTCATTCATGGCCGGGAGGTAATCAATCACCTGGTGGAGATCCTGTTTCTAATTATATTAATGCTACTGACCTCATGTGGCCATTTTTTCAGCAATTCTCATTAGATTGTAATCCTTTATCCATTTCAAATGAAGTTGTTGAAGACGATCTAATAAAAGTGTTTCCAAATCCATCAAATAAACTAATCAAAATTCAACCATATAAAGGTTGGAAAAACATTCAGGTATCATTTTTCAACTTACAAGGAAAAGAAATATTAAGTACAATTAACCAAACAGAAATTGATATAAGTTCTTTGTCGAATGGATTAGTTTTAATGAAAGTTGAAATTGATAATAATGTTAAAACCTATAAACTATTAAAAACGGAATAAAGTCCGTGAGAAGATAGGTACTCTAAAAAGAAAAAAAGCGTGTTAAGAAAATCTCAACACGCTTATCATAATGTTTTCCGGCTAATTAATTTAGCACAAAAGAAACAGTTTCTAAATGCTCTGAATCTCTAACGCTTAATGCTTTTGAATAATTCAAAATATTGTTGATAGTAGATTGTTTGGGCGTATTTCTTTTGGTTGTTTTTTTATCGTTAAACAAAAGCGATTTTAGTTGCTCTTCTTCTTTTGATAATGCTAAATAATTAAAAATAGTAATTTGATTCATAGGCAATAAAATGTTTTAGGTTTTAATTTACACACTTAACGATACATTTTTTTAAATATTGTAGTACTCAATAAAATTATTTTGGAAACAAATGCTTTCGTATCTTTGCAAAAAATAACTACATGTATCACTTCCTTATAAAACCCCTACTGTTCTTAATGTCGCCTGAAAAAGCACATTATTTTGCTACGGGTTGTTTAACTTTTTTTTCCAACATTCCCGGAGGTGCAGCTCTATTAAGAGCTCTTTTTGAAGTGAAAAACAAAAAACTAGAACGTCATTTATTCGGATTAACATTTAAAAACCCGGTAGGCTTAGCTGCAGGGTTCGATAAAGACGCTCGCTGGTTTAACGAACTGGCTAATTTAGGTTTTGGTTTTATAGAAATTGGTACGCTTACCCCAAAAGGTCAAATTGGTAATCCCAAACCTCGCTTATTTAGAATTACGGAAGATGAAGGGCTAATCAACCGAATGGGATTTAACAACCTAGGGGCTGAAGATGCTATTAAACGATTAAAAAACAGAAAAACTGACATTGTTATTGGTGGCAATATCGGAAAAAATACAGCTACATCTAACGATAATGCATTAGATGATTATTTATTCAATTTCAACACCTTACACGATTACGTAGATTATTTTGTGGTGAATGTAAGCTGTCCGAATGTAAAAGATTTAACCAAATTGCAAGACACCCCTTTCCTATTGAACTTATTGGGCGAGCTTAAAAAAATCAACCAGACCAAAGCAAAACCTAAACCCATTTTATTAAAAATTGCCCCTGATTTAAACAACTCTCAACTAGATGAAGTAATTGAGATAGTAGCCCAAACCAAAATTGATGGTATTATAGCTACCAACACTACTACCTCCAGAGAAAACTTAAGAACTTCGCCAAAAGAAATTGAAGCCATTGCCAATGGTGGTTTAAGTGGGAAAGCATTAAAAGAACGCTCTACAGAAGTAATTCGCTACTTAGCTGAAAAATCTAACAAAGCGTTTCCTATTATTGGTGTGGGAGGAATACATTCTGCAGCTGATGCTATAGAAAAAATAGAAGCCGGAGCAGATTTAGTTCAGATTTATACCGGATTTATTTATGAAGGTCCCGGATTAATTAAAGCAATAAATAAAAAGATATTAGAGCATGGTAAAACTAATTGAATGTCCGAGAGATGCTATGCAAGGTTTGCATGATTTTATTCCTACAGCTACAAAATCTGCCTACATCAATCAACTTTTAAAAGTAGGTTTTGATACCATTGATTTTGGCAGTTTTGTTTCTCCAAAAGCTATTCCTCAGTTAAAAGATACTGCAGAAGTACTTTCTAAGTTAGATTTATCGGCTACAAAAAGTAAATTATTAGCCATTATTGCCAATACTCGCGGAGCAAATGATGCTGTTTTATTTGAAGAAATTGACTACTTGGGCTTTCCGTTTTCTATATCAGAAACCTTTCAACAACGGAATACCAATTCTAGCATTTCACAATCGTTAAAAACAGTAGAAGAAGTGCAGTCGCTTTGTGTAAAACACAACAAAAAATTAGTGGTTTATATTTCTATGGCTTTCGGAAACCCTTATGGCGATGAATGGAACAGCGATATTGTAATTAATTGGACAAAAAAATTAGCTGATTTAGGTATCGAAATAATTGCTTTAAGCGATACTATTGGCGTTTCCAATAAAGAAAACATCAGTTACCTGTTCAGCAACATTATTCCTGAATTCGCTACTGTAGAAATTGGAGCTCACCTCCATACTACTCCTGATACATGGAAAGAAAAAATTGTTGCTGCCTATGAAAATGGTTGCCGAAGATTTGATGGAGCTATAAAAGGTTTTGGCGGCTGCCCTATGGCTACCGACAAACTTACCGGAAATATGCCTACCGAAAACTTAGTACATTATTTTAACGAAATTAATGTAAATACTAATATTGATACAATTGAATTTGAAAAAAGCTTATTAGCTGCTAATAATGTATTTTTATCCTAATTGAAATGAAAGCAACTTATTGTTCCCATTGCGAAACTATACTTCAAGACTCTTATTGTCAGCATTGTGGACAAAAGTACATTAATAAACGACTTACTTTTTGGAACATTATTTCCGATTATATTTTTCAAATTCTTTCACTCGAAAAATCCGGTTTTGCTACCGTTTTAAAATTAATTACTTCCCCAAAAAAAGTAGTGACCAACTACTGGAATGGATATAGGAACTATTATCAAAGTCCCGGTAAAATTTTATTCTATTTTTTAACAATTGCAGGTCTTCATATTGTTTTAGTTAACACTAAACTATTTGATATGACGATAGACATTAGTTACACCTCTCCTCAGTTTGGAGTTATTTTCATTATTCCACTTATTACAATTAGTACCTATTTCACTTATTTCAAACAAAAGTTAAATTTTGGAGAGCACTTTATAGCCACTACCTACCTTTTTTCTGTTTTTGGAATGTTATTTATTATAATTGATGATTTAGTTAATTATTATTTAAAACTGAATTTTGATTATTTCAATATTCAATACTTAATTGTAATAATTCTATTATGGAGTGTTTTTGTTTATTCAAAAAACAATAAGTGGTACAGGCTAATTTTAAATTTTGTTTTAAACTTGGTAGTTTTTTTATTAATCGTTTCTACCCTAATTGGAATAATCTACTTAGCAGGTGGCTTAAATATTCAAGATTAACTACTCAAAAATCTCATTAGCCTTCACCCACAACGGATCGTCTGATGGCACAGGGGCAACTACTTCCATTTGTTCTTTACGAACAGGGTGTAAAAAACTAATCTTTCTTGCGTGTAAACTAATTGAAGCATCTTTATTAGAACGGTTAAACCCGTATTTTAAATCTCCTTTAATCGGGCAACCCATTTCCGATAATTGTACTCTAATTTGATGATGTCTGCCTGTTTTCGGTAAAATCTCCAACAGAAAATAGTTGTCAAAATCAAAAATTACTTTATAGGTTAATTCAGCAACTTTAGCCCCCTGAAACATAGTTTCCTGAGCAAAGGATTTATTCTTAGCTTCATTCTTTTTTAAGTAATGAACTAACTTCCCTTCTTTATTTTTAGGTGAATTTTTAACTATTGCCCAATACGTCTTTTGAATTTCCTTATCCTGAAACATCTTATTCAACCTCATTAAAGCTTTGCTTGTTTTGGCAAAAATTACAATTCCGCTGGTAGGTCGGTCAATTCTATGTGGAGTACCAATAAAAACATCTCCCGGTTTGTTATATTTTTGTTTAATGTAGCGTTTCACCTTTTCGCTCATAGGTTCATCGCCTGTTTTATCGCCTTGCACAATTTCTCCCGAGCGTTTGTTTACAATAATAAGGTGATTATCTTCAAAAAGAACATCTAAATCTACGTTGGATTCCATTAAAATAAGTAATGATTAAAGCTGCAAAGCTACTTAGTATTTTAAACAACTTTATTCCGAAAGGATAATATTTTGCTCCAGCTCTTCTTTATATAAATTTCTGTCTTTAATCCATAGTTTCTTTTCTATGGTTTTTCCTGTATTATCAGCTATTTTTAAGACATATTTATTAGGAGGCAAAATCATGATATAGCTTCCTTTATTATGATTCACTTCAAAAATACCTTGTAAATCGCCTCCATCTTCTTTAAAGGCTTCTATTTGCATAGAATAATTTACCAAGGTAGAATCTCCATTATAAACCATTCCTTTTACAGTAGTTAGTTGAGTTGCTTCATCTTTTAATTCAACTCTGTAAATGTCTAAATCTCCTTCCGAATCACTTCTATAAGCTGATAAGTAAACAAATTGTTTATTTTCTGAGAAACAGATACTTGTATTATCATCCGGAGTATTTAGCGGATAACCAATGTTTATGGGTTTGGACCAGGCTTGTGTTTCTTCATCAAAGGTAGATTTAAACACATCATAACCACCAATGCTGTTATGCCCTTCTGATGCAAAATATAAAGTTTTGCCTTCATCAATTAAATAAGGATTAATCTCATTTAAATTGGTATTGATATGTTCTCCCATATTAGATGGATTTCCCCACTTTCCATTAGGTAACTTTTTTACAAAATAAAGATCTGAAGCTCCATATCCTTCTTTTTTATCACTTGAAAAAACCATCAATTGACCATCGTTAGAAATAGTGGCACTAAGTTGTTTGGAACTTTTGTCGTTAATTAATTTGTTATCAATTTTCTTGGCTTTGGTATAAGAGCGTTTTCCCATTTCTGCCATGTACAAAGTATTTTTTTCTTTCGGATTATCCACATAATAAAACACATAGTTACCATCTTCAGAAATTCCTGCTACTTGCTCATTACCATAAGAATTAGGATAATTAATTGAACGCGTTTTAGACCATTTCCCGCTTCTAAAAATAGATCCATAAATATCAGCCGTGTAATACCCTTCTAAGTCATAAATTCTACCGGTTGTTCCTTCTCTTCTGGTAGTAAACATCAGTTGGTATTCATTTGGAGTTACTATTGGAAAATATTCTTTTCCCTTTGAATTAACATATTTACCTAAATTCTCAAAATGGGTATTCACCGGAAACTTAACTAATTGCTTAGCATTGTTACACATATTGATTCTTCTTCTACTTTTTTCGGCCATTTCCGAATTAGCATCATTTTCTATGTATTTCTCAAACATTTTAATGGCTAAATCATACCTATTGGTTAAATGGTAGCCCTTCCCTAAGTAGTACCACACCTCATTAGAAACATCAGACTTTTTAGCAACTTGTTCTAACATTTTAATTCCATCTTCCCATTCGTAAGAATTAAGCAAACTCACGCCAAATCTAAATTTAAATTCAGTGTTATTTTGGTTCTTTTTATATAATTCTCTATAAAGCTCTTTAGCTTTCATAAAATTACCATTACTATACATTTTATTAGCATTATCGGGTAATTCGTAATGTAATTTTTGCCCCAATAATGTTTGAGAAATTAACACTACTAATAGTAAAATTATACGCTTCATTTTCATGGTGGAAAAATAGTAATAATATTTAAAAAAATGTTATAAATTTTTATTTTAGTTTACCCTCCCTCCTTTTTTGAATTTTCTTTCATTTTCAATCTGAAAACTTTATTTTCAAAATGAAAAAAAGCAGGTTGTCTTAACCCATCTACCCATACAAAATAAAAGTAGTTAAACCCCTTATCCTTATTAATAATTAAAGCATCTTGTTAAATTCCCTTCAAGTAATGGTATTTGGTTTGTCTGATATAAATCAAAACATATTTTATATGGAAAATAGTGGTAAAAAATTGAAAATAGCAGTGCTAGAAGATAGCTCTTTTTACAATAAAATTATTTGTAAGAAGCTGGATTACTATACCAAATTGCTTGCCGATGCTAAAGGTTTTAAATATGAAATTGAATCTTATGCTCATTTTGACGATTTCTTAAGAAACCTAAAAGCAGATACAAACATTGTATTTTTAGATTACTACTTAGGAGAGGGTGTTACTGCTATTGATGTAATGAATGTAATTCAAAAAAAATGTACTGATTGTAAAATAGTAATCATTTCTCAATCGAGTAATCCATTTACAGCAGAAAAAACCATTAACAATGGAGCAGCTGCTTTTATTTATAAAGATAAGGACGCTCTAGAAAAGTCGTGCTATTTTGTAGAAGAGTTTACTAATGTTAATTTTTCTTAACCCTACAAAACAAATGATGACTTTACCTAAAAAATATCGTATTTTAGTGGCTGATAGCGATTTAAAATTTCAGCGTCAATTATCAAGAATATTGAATAATGTAGTTGATGATTATAAAAATGCTACCATTGAGCTTTTTACAGAAACCAATGTTCAGGAAATAAATGAACAAGTAAAAAGCAAGCTCGATTTGGTATTTTTAGATGCTGCTTTTTTTATAAATAATGATGAAGTTTTGCTGCCTAATTTATTTAAAAACAGCCCCGATTGCATTATTGTTTTGTTAACTTCTAACGAAATTAGTACTAATATTACAAAAGTAATTAAGACATTTCAGAAGTATAACCAGTTGTTTTTTGGAGAACATTTATTAAAAGATAATTACTCTGATAAAATAATAAGCTTCTTTTGTAAAGGATATATTGATAGAATTGTGTACCATTAAGAAAAACTAAATAAACTATGAATAAAAGAACCGCTTTTCAATATAAAATTCTCGCCATAATGATGGTAATTATGGTGTTAGTGAGTATTACCGGAATTTATGCTTATAAACGTTTTTCACAAATAGTTACGAGTATTAGTAAAGAAGCTCGTGTTGACATGAGATTAATCACAGCAAAATCATTAATGAATGATGTTGCTGAGGCTGAAAATAGCGTGAAATCTTATAGTCTTATTAGAGACACCTTATATTTAAACAAATTTTACAAAGCAGCAGAAAGATCTGACGATAAATTAAGCAGACTACATCAGTATAGTACTGATAAAAAAATATTATCGCATGAAGTTGATACTCTTGAGGTTTTAATAGCCGAAAAATTTAATGTACTTAATGAATTATTGGTAATTCAAGATAAATACAGAGTACAAACTGCTTTAGATAAAGTAATTATAAATATAGAAAAAAAAGATACCGCTAACAATGGTAAACTTATAGAAGAAACTACCAAAACAGAACTTAAACCCAATATTATTCAAAAAATATTTGGAAAAAAGAATAAACACAATACCTCAAACAAAACTGAAAAACAATACAGTATTGAGGATATAAACAAAGAAATTGATTCTATTAAAAAAGAGGAAAAAAACATAGAAACTGTTCTTAAAAATCAAGAGTTAACCTTATTAGTACAAGATAAAGAAATTAGTAAACGAATAAAAAACCTACTAAATGCTATTGAAGCAAAAGAACTACTTTCTATAGCCATCCATACCGAAGAAGCTGAAAAAGCTATGAAAGAAACCAATACGCAAATTGCCATTTTTTGTGTATTAACCGCTTTATTGCTAGTAATTATGGCATACATCATTATAAATTATGTGCAGAACAGTGCCCGATATAGAAAAATTCTTAAACGAGCTAAAGCAAAAGCAGAAGACTTAGCCGTTACTAAAGAAAGATTTTTAGCTAATATGAGTCATGAAATTAGAACTCCCATGAATGCTATTGCAGGTTTTACAGAACAAATAGACAAAGGACCACTAACCCCTGAACAAAAAGAGCAATTATCTATGGTGCGCAAATCCATTGATCATTTACTTTATTTAATTAATGATGTATTAGACTTTACTAAACTTCAATCGGGTAAGCTAAAATTAGAATCTATTGGTTTCAGACCCAACGAATTTGTAAGAGATGTTATCACTTTTGTTAAGCCATTAGCAAAAGAAAAACAAATTGAAATAAAATGCGATATAAAAACTGATGATGGATTAATTTTATTAGGAGATCCTTTTCGACTACGACAAATTTTACTTAATCTCATTAGTAATTCTATTAAGTTTACAGAAAAAGGTTCTATATCTGTTCAGCTCACTCAAGTAATGAAAAGTAGCCACTTTACCAATATTCGACTAGAAATTACCGATAGCGGAATTGGTATGAAAAAAGAGCAATTAAAAAAAGTTTTTAGAGAGTTTGAACAAGCCGAAGTAAGTACCTCTAGGAACTACGGAGGAACAGGTTTAGGGCTTTCTATTGTGAGTATGTTAGTAAAATTACACGAAGGAAAGATTGATATTATAAGTAGTCCGAATAAAGGAACAACAGTATCTATAGAGATCTCTTATCCTTTAGGAACCGAAGCAGAAATTGAATTATATGAAAAAGTAGAAAAAGAAAGTGATAGTAATTTAACACTCCCTGAAGGGTTGAAAATACTAATTGTTGATGATGAAGAATATAACAGAAAATTACTAACTACTATTTTAAAAAAATATCCTGTAAGTTATACCGAAGCTATAAATGGGGTTGAAGCAATTATAGAAGTAAAAAGAAATAACTATGATTTAATTTTGATGGATGCCAGAATGCCCAAAATGGACGGTATTGAAGCTACAAAAAGAATTCGTAAACTAAACGGCAACATAAAAAGTAACATTCCTATTATTGCATTAACTGCCGCTGTTACAGAAGATAACAAAAAAGAATATAAATTCGCGGGAATGAATGGTTGTTTGGCTAAACCTTTTAAAGAAAAAGAATTGTTACAGGAAATTAATAACTTAATTGAATTAAATAACAATACAACTGAAACACCAGCTAATCCTGAAAAAGAAGCCAACAGTTTAGACTTATCTGCTCTAAAAGAACTTAGTAACGGTGATAAAGTATTTTACACTGATATGCTACAAACCTTTTTGCAAACCACCACCTCCGGTATTAGTGAAATGGAAAAGCTACTAAAAGAAAAAAATTATGCGATGGTAGCCGAACATGCTCATAAAATTTCTTCACCTTGCAAACATTTAGGTGCCAGTTTGCTTTATAATCTTCTTAAAGAAATAGAAGAGAATTGTAGAAACAACACTAATTTAGATGATGTAAGCGATTTAGTAGAAAAAGTTTCAACGGAATATAAAACAATAAAAGAATTAATAAATAAAGAACTATCAAAAAACTAATTTATGGAAAATAAGCCTTTTAAAATATATGTGGTGGAAGACAATGAATGGTATAATAAACTATTGGTACATAACTTATCTCTAAACCCCGATTTTGTGGTAGAGTCTTTTCTAAACGGAAAAGAATTAGTAGCTGCCTTAACCAAAAAACCAAATGTAATTACCTTAGATTATCGTCTGCCGGATACTGATGGAGAAAGTTTGTTGAAAAAAATAAAAGATTATGATTCTAATATTGAGGTTATTATAATTTCCGAACAAGAAGAAATTGAAACGGCTGTAGATTTATTAAAAGCTGGAGCTTACGATTACATTGTAAAATCAAAAGACATTAAAGACAGGTTAATTAATACAGTAAATCATATTAAGAAAAATGCTAAACTAAAAAACCAATTAGTAACACTACAAAAAGAAGTTCAGGGAAAATATGCTTTTGAAAAATCTATTATAGGAAATAGTGCTGCTTTAAAAAAAGTGTTTGAACTTATTGCAAAAGCCACCGAAACCAATATAAGTGTAACTATTACTGGTGAAACAGGTACGGGTAAAGAAGTAGTTTCAAAAGCTATACATTATAATTCTCCAAGAAAAGATAAACCTTTTATTGCAGTAAATATGGCAGCTTTACCGGCTGAACTTATTGAAAGTGAACTTTTCGGACACGAAAGAGGTGCTTTTACCGGTGCCGATACTCGAAGAAAAGGAAAGTTTGAAGAAGCTGGCGGTGGCACTTTATTTTTAGATGAAATTGGTGAAATGGACATGAATTTTCAAGCCAAACTTTTAAGGGTTTTGCAAGAAAAAGAAGTAACTAGAGTTGGTGGAAATGAAGTAATAAAAGTAAATTGTAGAATTATTGTTGCCACCAACAGAAACCTACAAGAAGAAGTGAAAAATGGTAAATTCAGAGAAGATTTATACTACAGACTTTTTGGCTTACCCATACATCTTCCTCCACTAAGAGAAAGAGATAATGACACCTTACTTTTAGCTAAATTTTTTATTGATGCATTTTGTAAAGAAAATGGTATGGAACCAAAATCTATTACCGAAAATGCCAGAAAAAAACTGCTTAGTTACAATTGGCCGGGAAATATCAGGGAGCTAAAATCCGTTATTGAACTAGCCATAGTAATGTCTTCAGGAAAAGAAATTACTGCCGATGATATTTCTCTAAGTTCTAACGATGCTTTACCTAATGTACTTACAGATGAAATGACCATGAGAGAGTATGAAATTAGAATCGTAAATCATTATATGCAGAAATGTAACAACAACACTAAATTAGTTGCCGACAAACTTGCCATAGGACAAACTACTGTTTACCGTTTATTAAAAGAAAATAAAAAATCAAAATAACTATATAACCCAACTAAAACCTAACGCCATGAAAACACAAGAAAAATTGATCTACATTGTTGAAGACAGTAAAATTATTGCCGACATACTTGCTAAAGTAATTAGCTCCATTCCTAACACAAAAACAAAAGATTTTTGTAATGGAGAAAGTATGCTTAATGAGCTTAACTATGAAATGCCCGACATGATTTTTTTAGACTATTACCTCTATGAAAATGGGAGAAAAATTAATAACAACTCTACCACCATGAATGGTGAACAAGTTTTTAATGAAGTAATGAAAGTTAATCCGGATGTTCCTGTTGTACTACTTACCGGACTTGATGATTATAACATTATTGAAAAAATGAAAGCCAGCGGCATTTGTTGCGTCATCCACAAAGAAGTGGATGATATCTATAACTCGGTATTAGACTGTGTTCAAAAATACCTACCACAAACCGTTTAGTATTTTCATTTTGAAAATCATTTCTTCATAATGGAAACTATCTAAGTTTCCCAACTAAAATAACCCACTGAAATTCAGTGGTTTATTTTTTTTCTATCCCATGGCATAAGAATGGACTATACCTATTCGAACAATTAAAACTAATAGCCATGAAAACAATGAGAACAAAGAAAAAATTAAAGATTGTAATTGTTGAAGACAACTTGTATTACAATAAAGCACTTACTCATTATTTAAATACATTGTGTAATTCGGCTGTTTATCCGGAATTTGATTTTGAAATCAAATCTTACCTAAATGCACACGATTGTATTGAAGAGTTAGAAGACGACACTAACATCATGGTGCTCGATTATTATTTAGAGAACGATGAAGAAGATGACATCCTTACCGGAGCAGACATAGTTAAAGCAGCTAAAAAACATTGTGATAATTGTGAAATAATAATGATGAGTTCTCAGCAAAACGCACACACCACAAGTGAGTTAATGAGACAAGGTGTTTATGATTATATAGATAAAACAGTAAACACCAAAGATAGATTAGGTGCTGTGTTGCAAAAATTGCTTACCAAAGAATTTAAAGAAGAACAAGAAGAATTAATATAACCCTCTTATGAAAATGCAACTTATGAAAACAATTAAAAACATATCGCTATACATTGGCTTTGCTATATGTTGTTTATTAACATTTTTACCCAACAACGCCAATGCTCAACAAAAAGGATTTAACTACGGTTATAGATTTGGTGTAGGTGAAAGTAAATTGGACTTTAAAGGTGTAAGTACTGGATCTACTAAGTTGATGTTTACAGGTGGTTTAGTAACCAACTATCAATTCGGGAGAATGTTTGGCTTAAATGCAGACTTTATGTTTACATCTAAAGGAGGAAGAATGAGAGGAGCTAATGTTATTACAGAAAATGAGGTTTCAACCATAAATTACTATAACGATAAATACAACTTATTTTATTTTGAAATACCCATCACTGCCAAACTAAGTATTCCGCTTAACGAATCCTTTAGTATACATGCACTGGCAGGTCCAAGTATAAACTTTAAACTATTGGGGTTAGAAACTAGAGAATATGATGATGCTACTTATAATTACCTAAATGGTTATGAAAACCAAGAAATAAAAACATTAGAAACCATAGAGAACTCGTTTGTTTATGGTATTGGTGTTGAAGTATTAGGAAAGAAAAACAAAACCTTCTTTTTAGATTTTAGAAAAAATAATTCTAGAAATCCAATAGGATACATTAATAACCACCAAGTAAAAAGTAGCTATTTTTTAATAAGTGCAGGATTTAAATTTTAATCAATAAAATAATCAATAATTAAATTAATAATGTTAAACCAAAAATTAGAAATCATGAAAACAAAAGAAAAAAGTAACAACAAAATGCTTAAAAATGTATTACTAACATTTTTTATCGTAGCAGCCTTAGGAGCAACATTTTTTGCCTATAAACAATACGATGAAAATGTTCAACTTCAGGAATTTTTTGAACACGAAAAATTAGTAATGGAAGAGCATGTTCAGCAATCTTTCGATCAAATTGAAGCCAACTTAGCTCAAATTACGGCAACAGAAAACAACCTGAAATTTAACTTTGATGAAGGTAATATTGAGACTGGCACAACTCAGAAAGAAAGAATTCAACAAGAAATTAACTTTATAGAACACTTAATTGCTGAAAATAAAAGAATTATTGAAGACCTTAACAATCAGGTGGTAGATAAAAACAAGCGAATGGCTTCTTTAGGTAAAAAAATAGCAGGTCTCAATAAAAAAATTAAAAATTATGAGACACAAACTGCCGAGCTTAAAAAAGCCAATGATTTACTTGCAAAAAACATAGAAGAGTTAACCGTTGAAAACAATTTCTTGAGTTTAGAAAACGAACACCAAAAGTTTTTGTTGGAAGATACCGAGAAAATAATTGCACAAAAAGATGATACTATCAACATGGCCTTTTATGTAACCGGCACTTTTGATGAGTTAAAAGAATCAAAAATTGTTGCTAAAGAAGGTGGAATTATAGGAATTGGGGCTACTAAATCGTTGCAAGAAGATTTTGAGAAAGGCGATTTTATACAAGTAGATAAACGAAATGTAAAAACCATTCCTGTTTATAGTAAAAAAGCTGAAATTATTACTAACCATTCAACAGATAGTTACGAGTTGATAGAGGAAAATGGTATAGTAAACTACATTAAAATTACTAACCCAGATTTATTTTGGGAAAAAAGTAAATTCTTAGTAATTGAAACTAAAGAAAGTAGTCAAGTAA
>DATCTM010000121.1:0-3023 GCA_036567945.1 Vicingaceae bacterium | reverse complement strand
ATAGCTTCTAAAAAAACAAAACTATTATATTTGCAGCCACATTTTGGCGAGGTAGCTCAGTTGGTTAGAGCGCCGGATTCATAACCCGGAGGTCGAGAGTTCAAATCTCTCTCTCGCTACAAACAAAAAAGCTCGAACTATCTTGATAGTTCGAGCTTTTTTTATGACCACTATTTAATTATTGCTTTACAAATTTTAGTGTTTGTGTTGCTCCTTCTTTGTTTAGTTTAATAAAATAAACACCAGAAGACAATTCACTAATGTTAATTAATCTTTGATTGTTATTTGATGTACTGCTATAGTTTACAATAGCTTTTCCTGTAATATCAGTAATAGATAAATCAATACCCTCATTATTAATAATTCCATCAATTATAAGGTTATCTTGAGCAGGGTTCGGATAAATACTAATGTTTCCAAACACATTTTCATTCATACCAACCGTTTGTTTAATAGAAATATCATCTATAGCCATATCACTCTCCCAGTTATTTCCTGTAACACCTCTAAATCTGACATTAATAACATTTCCAACAAAAGTATTTAAAGAAACTGTTTGTACTATCCAACTGGTTCCTTTATCTCCTACTAAAGGAGACATTACATTGGTTGTCCAAGTTCCATTCGAATAAACATCAACCATTAACGCCCCCATTGAAACACCATTCATATTGTAAGCGAAAGTTAATGTTGGATTATTTGCACCTGTTAAATCAATACATGGTGTAACCAAGTAAGCAGATTTATTAGAACAAACAGGAGATCCTGAAACCTCTAAGTACATGTATTTACCTAATGATGTTCCAGGGTTATAGTCCATTGATGGCCCTGTTCCGTTTGATGGAGTTGCTCCTCTATTGGTTCTCCAGTCAATGTCATCTTCAATACCATTTGTTAGATTTGTGAAATCATTACTAGTGTTACAAACTTCTAATTCACAATTAGAAGCAGTTGAGCAAAGTGCAAATGTTTCAAAATCTTCACTCCAAGGCAAGGTTTTCGGAGCTGCTGTATTATAGTTAAATTGTATATTTACAGAATCATTTAAACTATTCCCATCACCTGTCATATCCGACCATATTAATAAGCTATTATTTCCTGAAATTGGAGTAGGAGATGTGGTAAAAGTATAACTAACTGTAGCTCCAGGAGCTACTGGCCCAGCAATGCTTTCTGAAACTGTTGTACCTCCATTTAATTTGTAATGAACAGGTATATTTGATAATGAATTTAAGCCTTCGTTTTTCACATCAACTTCTAAAGCGAAAGAAGATGTCATACAAGCTAGTATCGACTGATTATCTTGTGGTGTTGGATTAGAAATATTAACATCTACAGGAATTGGACAAGCAAATGTTCCCGGTAATTTTTGAATAGCTACAGCCCTTTCGCCACGAGCGTCATCAGGACCTAAGGCTCTAACACTTAACCAAACTGTATCGGTAGATTGAACAGCTAATACTATATTAGTTGTTGTGCTTACACCTACTGAGTCCATATATTTGTTTCCAAGCATATGTACTTCATAACCTGTAGCTCCAGAAACTGCATTCCATGTAAAGTTTAAAGAATCTGGACAAGCCCAACCAACATTTAAGTTATTTGGTGTTCCAATGATTGAAAATACTTGGTCAGATTCATCGCTATTAGCCCCCCTTGTAACTCTAACTTTAGCTAACCCTGAAAGTGTATTTGGCACTACCCAGTTATAATATCTTAAAGTGCTTGAGTAGTTCATGTTAATTGGAGACCAACTTACACCATTATTAGTAGAGTATTCAATAGCAAAGTTTCCACTATTTCCAAAAGCATCCCAACGAATTGTTTCTGTTGTACCTGGTGCAAAACCTTCTCCTCCTATTGGGTGAGTAACTACTACTTCATTAGTAACAAATTCATAAACAATATAATATTCTTGTGGTCCTTGAGGAATAGCAAAACCACTAACATTAATATTATAAGTTCCTGCAGCAGGGTTATCAATAGTAACTTGTTCCATATTATTTAAATCGTCAATTCCTCTTGTTGCAACAGCATTTAAACTTGATACAGTTGGTGTTGGATCTAAAACCCAAGGATTGTATGTCGTTGTTGAAGGATCAACTACTTGCATATTAATATCATTTACTAAGGCTTTTGTCGCTGTTGTAGAACCTTCATAATCCGTCCAAAGAATCATAATTCTAACTTGAGCCGTATTAGCTGGAACAGTAATTTGATGTGAATTATTTCCACCTTGTGCAATTGTAGAAGATAAATAGTTATTGTTACTCAAAAGTTCATAAGCTCTTCTTGCATTAATTCTTCCCCAACCATGTTTAAAATCAGGACCTACATTGCCTAAATCATCTGCTGTATTTAAAACTGCTGCTTTCATTAATGCATTATCAGGATTATTTCCACTATTCATGGTTTTATAAGCATGGTATAACTGAGTAAACACCCCCGCAACCCCTGGACAAGCCATTGAAGTTCCACTTATTGTTTGATAAGAGTTTACGTCCATAGTTGAAAAAACACTTGTACCAACAGCACATACGTCTGGTTTAATTCTACCATCCTCAGCAGGTCCTCTACTACTTGAACCGGATAATCCATCAGTATAACTTAAATTACCAACAGCAACAACATTTTTACCGGCTTTATGTCCTCCAGTAATATTTCCCCAACCTGCTCCAGCTCCATAACTACAATCTGAAGTACCACTATTTCCTGCCGAAAACACGTGAATTAATGCCGGTAAAGTTCTACTTTGCTGATCTAATTGCCTTGCTAATGTAGTGTAACCGGCATTACATCCATTACTATAACTTTTAGATGTAATTACTACATCTTCATTATTATATAATGTAGGAACATCATTGTAATTGTTATTAGAAGAACTATAAACTAATAAATCTGCTCCAAATGCCATTCCTTTTCCTTTAGGGTCAAGATTTCCAGCTCCCATTATAGTTCCTGAAACATGATCTCCATGATTTCCACCATCAGTAGTAACTCTTTGATCTATCCTACCTTGATAA
>DATCTM010000120.1:0-29761 GCA_036567945.1 Vicingaceae bacterium | reverse complement strand
TCCCAAAAGGCTTCGGGATTTGCTATACTTTTTTGATATTGTTGTTGATATGCTTCGAAGGAGTTAATTTTTAATGACATAGGTAAAATTTTATTGCGTTTTGATGTCTAAAATTAGACAAAAAAGAGGAAACAACATTTTTAAAATCATGATTTTTTAGAACATTTAACAACACTAATTTTTCTGACTTCTAAGCTTTGTTAAACGGATATTTTATTTACTTTTGTCTATTCAAAAATCAAGACAAAGGTATGGACAAACATTCCTATTTAAGCAATGCAGATGGAGCTGTAATTGAAGATTATTACCAGCGATACATCAATAACCCTGACAGTGTTTCGGAAGGATGGAGAAAATTTTTTGAAGGATTCGAATTTGCTCGTAAAAACTACGACACAGATGTTCCCGAAAATTTCAACAAAGAATTTAAAGTATTAGATTTGATTAATGGCTATAGATCTAGAGGTCATTTATTTACTAAAACTAATCCTGTAAGAGCCAGAAGAACCTATAGACCAACATTAGATATTGAAAACTATGGGCTAAAACAAGCGGATTTGGAAACTGTTTTTCAGGCAGGAAACGAAGTGGGCATTGGCTCGGCTAAACTAAAAGATATAATAGATCATTTACAACAAACTTATTGTGATTCAATAGGCGTTGAATACATGTACATCAGAAAACCTGAAGAAGTTGCTTGGATTAGAGAAAAGATTGAACTTAAAAATAGACCCAAGTTTTCTGAAAAAGAAAAGAAACATATTTTACACAAGCTGAATCAAGCAGTTGTTTTTGAAAAGTTTTTACACACCAAATTTGTTGGACAAAAACGTTTCTCGTTAGAAGGAAATGAAGCCCTTATTCCTGCTTTAGATGCTGTTGTTGAAAAAGGTGCTGACATCGGCATTAAAGAGTTTATTATCGGAATGGCTCATAGAGGTAGGTTAAATGTATTGGCCAACATCTTTAATAAAACCTACGAGAAAATTTTTAGTGAATTTGAAGGGAAAGAATATGAAGATAACCTTTTTGATGGTGATGTAAAATACCATTTGGGTTATTCTTGCGATGTGAAAACCGATAACGGGCATGATGTTCACATGACGCTAGCCCCCAATCCTTCTCACTTAGAAACTGTTGGACCGGTTGTAGAAGGGATTACTCGCTCTAAATTAGACACTTATCTAAAAGACGAAAAGAAAATTGTTCCTATCATTATCCATGGTGATGCCGCTATCGCAGGGCAAGGAGTAGTATATGAAGTGGTGCAAATGGCTCAATTGGATGGCTACAGAGTTGGAGGAACCTTACACATTGTAGTAAATAACCAAATTGGTTTTACTACCAACTATATTGACGGACGTTCTAGTACGTATTGTACTGATGTTGCTAAAGTTACTCTATCTCCTGTACTTCATGTAAATGGAGATGATGTAGAGGCTGTAATTCAAGCGATACAGTTTGCGATTGAATACCGTCAAACTTTCCATAAAGATGTTTTTATCGACATTTTAGGATATAGAAAATATGGACATAACGAAGGGGATGAACCTAAGTTTACTCAACCCCTATTATACAAAGCCATTGGAAAACACAAAAATCCAAGAGACCTTTATTTAGATAAATTAATTAATGAAGGAATTATCAGCAAAGAAAAAGCATCTGAACAAGAAAATGTGTTTAACCAATTATTGCAAGAAAGGTTAGATGATGCCAAACAAATTGAAAGAGCAACTGTTTCTCACTTTTTAAACAGAACATGGCAAGGCATTGAAGTAAGTAATGAGGATTCTTTTTTAACTTCTCCTGATACTTCTTACGATAAAAAGAAATTGATAGAATTAGCCGATAAAATTAACAGTTTACCCAAAGATAAAAAATTCATTAACAAACTTGCCCGACTTTTTGAAGCAAGAAAACAAATGATAAAAGACGACAATTTAGATTGGGCTATGGGAGAACTATTAGCTTACGCAACTTTATTAGCAGATAAACACCCTATTCGTTTTTCAGGTCAGGATGTAGAAAGAGGAACTTTCTCTCATAGACATGCTGTTGTTAAAGTGGAAGATTCAGAAGAAGAGTATACCCCATTAAACAATATATCTAAAGACCAAGCTCCTTTATATATCTACAACTCTTTACTTTCTGAGTATGGTGTATTAGGTTTTGAATACGGATATGCAATGGCCAGTCCAAATGCATTAACTATTTGGGAAGCACAATTTGGAGACTTTAATAATGGGGCTCAAATTATTATCGACCAATTTTTAAGTGCTGCCGAAGAAAAATGGAAAACACAAAATGGCTTAGTGATGTTATTACCTCACGGTTATGAAGGACAAGGAGCAGAGCACTCTAGTGGCAGAATGGAAAGGTTTTTACAGCTTTGTGCTGAAGATAATATGCAAATTGCCAACTGTTCTACTCCGGCAAATTTCTTCCATATTTTAAGAAGACAATTAAAATGGAATTTTAGAAAACCTTTGGTAGTATTTACTCCAAAAAGTTTATTAAGACATCCCAAATGCGTTTCTACCGTAGATGAATTAGCAAAAGGAAAATTCCAAGAAGTAATTGATGATACCACTGCAAAAGCTAAAGATATAGATACCTTAGTGTTCTGCACAGGTAAATTCTACTACGATTTATTAGCTAAAAAAGAAGATATAAATGCTGAAAACATTGCTTTAGTAAGATTAGAACAGTTGTACCCGCTTCCATTCAACCAAATTGAAGAAATAGTAAAGAAATACAACAAAACTAAAAAAATCGTTTGGGCACAAGAAGAACCTGAAAATATGGGAGCATGGAGCCATATGATGAGGCATTTATCCCACTTAAATTTAGAAGTAATTTCATTGGCAGAAAGTGGTGCTCCGGCAACAGGTTCAGCAAAAGCACACGTGGTAAGGCATACTGCAATTATTGATAAATTATTTGAAAACACATTAGTAAGTTAAAAAGCTTAGAAGACGGAAACACAAAGACAACAGTTTTAAAACATTAAACCTATAAAAATATGGCTTTAGAAATGAAAGTTCCCTCACCGGGAGAATCTATAACAGAAGTTGAAATAGCACAATGGTTAGTAGAAGATGGCGATTATGTTGAAAAAGACCAAGCAATTGCTGAAGTTGATTCAGACAAAGCAACCTTAGAACTACCTGCCGAAGAAGCCGGAATTATTACACTAAAGGCTGAGGAAGGCGATTTAGTTAAAGTTGGTGCTGTTGTTTGCTTAATAGATACTGATGCCAAAAAACCCGAAGGATTTGAATCTAAATCAGCTTCTGAAGAAAAAGTAGAAGAAAAAGCCGAAGTAGCAGCAGCCCCTAAACAGGAAACAACTACTCCTAACCCCGCTCCTGCTACAAAAACAGACGTTAAAGCAACTCCTTTAGCCAAAGAAATGATTAGTGCTAACAACATTAACACTAAAAAAATTGTTGGTAGCGGAAGTAATGGAAAAATTACCAAAAGCGATATACAAGCTTATTTAACTAGTGGAATTGATTCGTCTGCCATTGCAGGTTGGGGAGGTTCTCGTGAGCAAGACAAACAAAAAATGTCGATGCTGAGAAGAAAGGTTGCTCAACGTTTGGTTAGCGTTAAAAACGAAACGGCTATGCTAACTACTTTTAATGAAGTGGATATGAAGCCTATTATGGATTTAAGAAATCAATTTAAAGATAAATTTAAAGAAACACATGGAGTAAGTTTAGGCTTTATGTCTTTCTTTACTAAAGCCGTTACCGAAGCTCTTCGCCAATTCCCTGCAGTAAATGGAATGATTGATGGCGATTATATCATTACACACGATTATGCGGATATAGGTATTGCTGTTAGTTCTCCAAAAGGCTTAATGGTTCCTGTAGTTAGAAATGCTGAAAGAATGACGTTGGCTGAAATTGAGGCTGAAATAAAACGATTGGCAGTAAAAGCTCGTGATGGAAAAATTGATATTGCTGATATGGAAGGAGGAACTTTTACCATTACCAATGGTGGTGTTTTTGGTTCTATGATGAGTACTCCAATTATTAATCCCCCACAAAGTGCTATTTTAGGAATGCATAATATTGTAGATAGACCAATAGCTGTAGATGGAAAAGTAGAAATAAGACCTATGATGTATGTTGCCTTAAGCTACGACCATAGAATTATTGATGGTAGAGAATCTGTAGGGTTCTTAAAAGCTGTGAAAGAAATGCTTGAAAATCCAAGCAGCATCATCTTTGGAGGTAAAAACCCTGATGAAGTTTTACTTAATTTATGATTAGTGAATTCTTAACAAAAAGCTGGAATGGTATTTTAAGTTCCAATACAATAAAACACTTACTTTTTATTGTAATAACACTTGCTGTTGCATCTGTTTTACTAATTGTTTTAAGAAAAATAGCTACAAAAATCATCAATAGTAATGCGGATAAAATAAAAGTAGATCCTACTAACTTTTCATTCCTAAAAAACTCCTTGAGTTTTATTATTTATTTTATTGCATTAATAATTATTTTCCGCCACATACCTTCATTACGCTCCTTTGGTTCAGCCTTATTTGCCGGAGCGGGGATTTTAGCTGCTATTATTGGTTTTGCTTCTCAAAAAGCTTTTTCTAACATCATTACAGGAATTTTTATTCTGATTTTTAAACCATACCGAGTAGGAGATGTTATAGAAATTAGCAACGGCAGAATAGGAACAGTAGAGGAAATTACCTTACGCCACACTATCATCAAAGATTTTAAAAATGAACGAATTATAGTCCCAAATACCGTAATTAGTGATGATATTATCATTAACAGCTCTATAACAGACTCTAAAATTCAATGCAGAGTTGAAGTAGGTATCAGCTACGATTCCAACATAGACCTGGCAATGCAAATTATGCGAAGCGAGTGTGAAAAACATCCTTTAATGATTGATAATAGGACACTTGAAGAAACTGCTAAAGATGAACCTATAGTGAGAGTAGCTGTAATTGCTTTAGCAGATTTTTCGGTAAATTTAAGAGCAAATGCTTGGACAGAAAGTTTTGCTGATGCTTTTCAAATGCGTACAGACTTACTAAAAAGCATTAAAGAACGTTTCGACCGTGAAGGCATTGAAATCCCTTTCCCTTACAGAACTATCGTTTATAAAAAAGACATAGAGAAGAAGTAAGGAAAGTTTAAAAGATCTAGCATTTATAAGGTTTAATTAAGTCTCCTTCAAAATTCATTTTTCCTAACTATATAAAGTAACATTGTCTATTAACCTTACATTGCCTACAAAAACAGCAACAAAAGCAACACAATAAGTTGTTTCTTCCCAATTTGTTATAGGAGTTAATGTATTTCCATCAGCAATTTCAAGATATTCTAATTGTAATGCAAGTATATTTTTAATGGCACTAATAAAGTTGTTTTTAACCTCTTCTACACTAAGTATTTTAGCTTGTTGCTTGGCATCTTGCAAGAACTTATAAATATTGGCTGCTTGTTCTTTTTGTTCAGGTGTTAATCGTTCGTTACGAGAGCTCATTGCTAATCCGTTAGCTTCTCTAACAATGGGACAACCAATAATTTGAACCGGTAACTTCAGTTGTTTTACTAAATTCCGAACAACGGCCAATTGCTGAAAATCTTTTTCCCCAAAATAAGCCCTCGTTGGTTGTACAACATCAAAAAAACGCTCTAATACCATTCCTACTCCATCAAAATGTCCGGGACGATGTTGTGCTTCCATCACCAAAGATAAATTTCCAAAATCGTAGCTTCTCTCTATTTTATTGGGATAAATCTCTTTAACATCAGGTAAAAAAATAACTAGCTTGGCATTATCAGCAAAAGCATTTTGTATAAGAGCCAAATCTTTATCAGTATGTCTAGGATATTTTTCTAAATCTTCTTTATTATTAAATTGCGTTGGATTAACAAATATACTGCAAACCATTAGGTCATTTTCTTCAATAGCTTTTGCCATTAAAGATAAATGTCCTTGGTGTAAAGCTCCCATAGTGGGGACAAAACCAATAGTTTTATTTGCACAAGATAAAAAAAATTGTTGAAGCTCAACAACCGTTTTGAAGATAAGCATAAAAAGCTATTTAATAAAAAGTGTGCAAAATAACGTAATTTTTATCACTCTGTTAAGCTTTAAGTTCTGAGTTTGATTCTTCCGACTTCAGTCTTCCGTCTTCTAAACTATCAATTTCTAATCTTTAATACTTCGTAATTCACACATTTCTAACTTCTAAATACTTTAGGCACTTATAAGTACTCCTAAGTATTGCTCTCCTCTTTTGGTTGTTTCATATGTACCACTCTTTGTGGGAAAGGAATTTCAACGTTATTTTCTTTAAAGTATTCGTACAACCTCACTCTAATTTGGCTTTTAATAGACTCTACTCTAAACACTTCATCACACCAAAAAAACACCGAAAAATTAAGTGACGAATCTCCATATTCTTGAAACCTTACCGTTGGATCAGGATGACTTAACACTTCTTTTTGCTCTTTAACCGCTTTTTCCATCAATTCCATAACCAATTTTACATCAGAGGAATAGTCTACTCCTACTTTAATTTCAAAACGAGAAGAAATAGAGCTGTACGTCCAGTTAATCAAATTATTATTTGTGATAACAGAATTAGGTAAAATAATAAAAGTATCTTCTCGGGTTATTACCGAGGTGGTTCTTAAATTTATCTTTTGTACCCTACCCACAATCCCGTCTACTTCAATCACATCATTCACTTTTATGGTAGCATCAAACAACAAAATAATACCAGAAGAAATATCTCCAAACAAACTTTGCAACCCAAAACCAACACCAACCAATAAAGCTGCCGAACCTGCTAATAAAACGGTAATATCAACACCAACTATTTGAAGACTTATGGCTACAGTCAAAACAAATACAATATATTTAAAAATGGTAAAAAGCGAATGTTTTTTTGGCAACTCTAATGTTGATTTTTTAAAAATAGCTTTTTTAACCAATTTAATAAAAATGTAAACTCCTAAAATAAAAAGCAGTAACGTTATTAAGGTAATTACCCTAAACTGATGCTTTGCAATTGTAAAAAGAGAATAATCTAATATTTCGTTAATATCCATCATTGTTTTGTTTTAAATCGTTACCGCAGTTATTACAAAAATTAGCATTTACACTGTTTTGATATTTACATTTAGCACAAACTTTTTGTTCGTTACCAGCTCGTGCTACCTCAACAGTAAAAATAGCCGTTGGAACAGCAATTATAGAATATCCAATAATCATTACCACAGACGAAATAAACTTTCCTAAAACTGTAGTAGGAACAATATCCCCATACCCAACAGTTGTAATGGTAATAATTGCCCAATAAATACTCTGAGGAATACTAGTAAAGCCATTTTCTGCTCCCTCCACTACATACATTATGGTTCCCATAATAACTACAATAGCTAAAATGGTAAACAAAAAAGTGCTGGTTTTGTAAATGCTAGAAACTAAGGCTTTTTTAAGTGTGTTGGCTTCTTTAATAAATCTTACTAATTTAATTATTCTGAAAACCCTTAACAACCTTAACGAGCGTATAGCAACCAAAAAATGAATATTGGGTAAAATGAAAATTAAATAAGTAGGTAAAATAGCTAATAAATCTACTATACCCCAAAAACTAAATATATAATTCTTAGGTTTCGGACTAACCCATATTCTTAATAAATACTCTATAGTAAAAAATCCTGTAAAAAATAATTCTAAAATAAAAAACCCTGAAGCGAAGTCTTGTTCTAATTGTGGTATGCTCTCTAATATTACTGTCAGTACACTAGCTAATATCAACCACAACAATACAATATCAAATCTTTTACCCGCTTTGGTATCTGTCCCAAAAATAACAACAAACATTTTGTCTCTAAATGACGGCATAAAATATAGTATAAGTTGATTATCAGTTTCAAAATTAGTCAATTTTAAGCGAAAATAATTTCTTATTGGAATTCGCATTGAAAATGATAACTTTGCAAGCCTTATATACTATGTCATGCAGTTTGAATTAACAAAAGAATTTTTAGATCACCTTAACAATGCTGTTGCCGTAGGTGCAGAGCAAGAGGTATTGATGTTAATTCAAGATTTGCACCCTGCAGATATTGCCGAAATTCTTGATGAGCAATCCTTAAATCAAGCCAAAACTTTTTTTAGTTTCTTACCACAAGAATTAAGTTCCGATGTATTGGTTGAGCTAGATGAAGATACCAGAGAAAAATTCTTAGCAGCCCTAACTTCCCAAGAAATTGCTTCTAAATTCATCGATAATATGGATTCCGATGATGCGGCAGATGTTATTGGGGAACTTTCTGATGAAAAAAGAGATGAAGTAATCTCGCACATTGAAGATATAGAACAAGCATCAGATATTCTTAAACTATTAAACTATCCCGAAGATACTGCCGGTGGTTTGATGGCAAATGAATTGGCAAAAGTAAATTGGAATTGGACTATTGGAAATTGCCTCACTGAACTTAAAAAACAAGCTGAAGAATTAGATAAAATTTACACCGTTTATGTTGTTGATGATGATGATGTTTTAAAAGGTAGAATTTCTTTGCGAAAGCTATTACTTACACCAAGTAATAAAAAGGTAAAAGATATTTATGATGACGACATCCTTTCCGTAACTCCCGATACGGATGATGAACAAGTAGCCAACATCATGGAAAAATACGATTTAGTTTCTGTTCCTGTTGTTGATGAAATGGGTAGATTGCTGGGTAGAATCACCATTGATGATGTAGTTGATGTAATTAAGGAAGAAGCCGAAAGAGATTACCAAATGGCTTCTGGTATCTCCGAAAATGTTGAATCTTCAGATAAATTTTGGGTAATCTCCAGAGCAAGATTGCCTTGGTTATTAGTTGGTTTGTTAGGTGGAATTGTAAGTTCAAAAATTATTGGCATTTACGAAAACCAAATTCAAATACACCCTGAAATGGCATTTTTCATTCCACTAATTGCCGCTATGGGCGGAAATGTTGGAGTTCAATCTTCGGCATTAATAGTGCAAGGGTTGGCAAATAACTCACTAGGACTAAACAGTGTTTGGAGTAAAGTGGGCAAAGAAATGGCTGTAGGAATTCTAAACGGAGTAGTTTGTTCTGCCATTATTTTTGGCTATAATTATTTTTTTGAAGAAACCTTAACCCTAGCTATTACGGTAAGCATAGCACTTATTTCTGTTATCTTTTTTGCAGGAATTTTCGGAACAATTATCCCATTAATGCTAAATAAGTACAAAATAGATCCGGCACTAGCAACAGGTCCATTTATCACCACAACCAACGATATTTTTGGAATTTTTCTATACTTTTTTATTGGTTACCTAATGTATGCCTAAAATTTTATTCATAGATACTGTTCACCCTATTTTAGAAGAACGTTTAATACAAATGGGCTTTGTATGTGAACACGATTATACCTCCTCAAAAACAAGTATTGAAAAAAGTATTTCCGATTACTTTGGTATTGTCATCCGAAGCCGATTTACAATAAATAAATCATTTCTTGATAAAGCTATAAACCTTAAATTTATTGCTCGCTCAGGTGCCGGATTAGAAAATATTGATGTTGCTTATGCCGCACAAAAAAATATTAGTGTTTTTAATTCTCCCGAAGGCAATAAAGACGCTGTTGGCGAACATGCTATTGGAATGTTACTGATGTTATTCAACCAACTAAAACAAGGTGATGCTCAGGTGCGTCAAGGGATTTGGGATAGAGAAGCCAACCGAGGCATAGAACTTTCGGGCAAAACTGTTGGTATTTTAGGCTACGGAAACATGGGAGAAGCATTGGCTAAAAAATTAGTCGGTTTCAATTGTAACGTAATCGCTTACGATAAGTATAAAAAAGACTTTGATGGTTTTTTTGTTGATGAAGTTTCCTTAAACGAGTTGTTTGAACAAACTGATATTTTAAGCATTCACCTACCACTTTCGGAAGAAACCAAACATTATGTAAATACTGCTTTTCTGAATAACTTTAAGAAAAACATTTACCTGATAAATACCGCTAGAGGAAACAATGTAAAAACTGACGATTTAATTCAAGCACTTCAATCGGGAAAAGTATTGGGAGCTTGTTTGGATGTATTGGAATTTGAAAGCAAATCGTTTGAATTAGAACAAACCCACCACGAAGCATTTAACTACTTAAAAAATGCCGAAAATGTTATTCTTAGTCCGCATGTAGCCGGTTGGACGGTAGAGTCTTATAAAAAACTCTCTACTTTTTTAGCTGATAAAATTGAACTTTTCTTTTCTAAAAAATAATAATGCACATTAATCTTTCTTTTATATGCTGACATTATGACTTTTTTTACAATTCCTTTCTGAAATAATGTCTTGCAATATAGGTAGTTATATGATTTTTATGTAATTTTTTCAGCATTTTTGTAATGGCAAAAAAATTGAGAATATCGTTAATAAAAATTAATTATTAACCTTTAAATATTATAAGCCATGACAATAGTAAAAAGAAACAACAGCGTTTTTCCATCTATTTGGAATGATTTTTTTAACGATGATTTTTTTAGAAACACTGGTTTAAGTGAAACAAGTGCCACAACACCGGCCGTAAATATTAAAGAAAATGAGGAGAAATATACCATTGAGTTAGCAGCTCCTGGAAAAAAGAAAGATGATTTTAACATTAAATTAGATCAGAACCTTTTAACCATTTCTTCAGAAGAAAAATCCGAAAGCACTGAAGAGAAAAAAGATGAAAACTACACTAGAAGAGAATACAGGTACAGTTCATTCTCAAGATCATTTACCCTACCCGATGCTGCAGATAACGAAAAAATTTCTGCTCATTATAAAGATGGAGTTTTAAGTATAGAAATCAATAAAAAAGAAGAGGCTAAAGTAAAACCAACTCGTTTTATAGAAATTTCTTAAATAGTGCATGAATGGTTCATGCACTATTTAACTTAAAAAACAAAATAGTCATGAAAAAAATAGCATTAATATCATTCTTAATATTTTCAATATTATCTTGTAATGCTCAAGAAAATGAAAAAGATAAATTAAATACAAAAAAAACTCCTAAAGAAAGTTGGAGTGTGAATAAGGAAATAGACAAAGACGGTAATATTACAAAATACGATTCCGTTTATACATGGTCGTATTCATTAGCAAATGGAGATAGTAATACGGTAAATTTAGATAGTGTAATGCAATCGTTTGATGATTATATAAAAAATAATTCATTATTCGATTGGAGCGAGCATTTTTCATTCTTCCCTAAAAATGACTCCTTGCTTATGGACAACTTTTTTAAAGAAGACTATTTTTTAAACCAGTGGAATCAACTTGATTTTAATATTGACAAAATGATGCATGAAATGGATTCTTTAAGAAATGAGTTCTTAGAAAAACAATATCCGGGATTAATAGAATCGAAAAAAGAAAAAAAATAACCATGAAATTATCGCTCATTAACATTAAGTTGCACTATGATAAATAAACTAAAACTAATACAAAAAATGGTTAACTTATAAAACTCCAACAGTTTTTGTTGGAGTTTTTTACACACAAAAGACAACATGGAATTCATAGATTATTATAAGATATTAGGGTTAAACAAAAATGCCTCATCAGACGATATAAAAAAAGCCTATCGTAAATTAGCTAGAAAATATCATCCTGACCTAAACCCCAATAATGATACTGCTAAAAAACAGTTTCAACAAATAAATGAAGCAAATGAAGTATTAAGTGATCCTGAAAAAAGAAAAAAGTACGACCAATACGGAAAAGACTGGAAACATGCAGATGAATTTGAAAAAGCTCATCAGCAACAAAAAAAACAAAATTACTCACAAGGAAATAAAGAATATTTTGCTCATGATTTTGAAGGAAGTGGTTTTTCTGACTTTTTTGAATCGCTTTTTGGAAATACAAATAAGTTTCGTACACAAAACCAGTCTATTCAATTTAAAGGAGATGACTATAAAGCAACTCTTAAATTAAATTTAACAGATATTTTAACTACTCAAAAACAAACTTTAGAGCTTGGTGGTAAAAAAATTCGCTTAACCATTCCCGCAGGTGTGGAAGATGGTCAAACCATTAAAATTAAAGGTTATGGAGCTGAAGGTTACAATGGAGGTCCGAAAGGAGATTTATATATAACATTCCATATTGTTAACAATACCGATTTTAAACGTGTGGGAAATAATTTATACAAAAAAATTGATGTCGATTTATATAAAGCCATTTTGGGCGGATCTATACAAATAGATACATTAACAGGAAAAGTAAAATTAAATGTATCCCCTGGTACTCAAAACGGAACAAAAATAAAACTAAAAGGAAAAGGAATGCCCACCTATAAGAAAGAAAACAGTTATGGAGATTTATATATCACCTATAATATAATCATCCCTAAAAACTTAAGTAACAAAGAAAAAGAATTATTTACTGAACTTTCTAAAATGAAATAATCATGAGTAAAAAACAATATATATTATTAGATAAATTTTGCCGACATACAAATATCAGCGATGTTTTTCTTAAAGAACTCATTGAATTTGATATGATTTCACACCAACAAATAGATGATACATTCTACTTACTCGAAGACGAGATTGACACAATTGAACGTATGTTTCGTTTACACCAAGATTTTGGAATAAACACCCAGGGATTAGATATTATTAATGAAATGTTGCTTCGAATTGAAGAAATGGAAAGCGAAATTCTGTATTTAAAAAAACGTTTGAGTTTATATGAATAATGTTGAAATCATTACATTTCCAAAATCCAAGCTTTACTATTGTCAGATTTTGCTAATGCCAACGCATCTAAAGCTTGTTGTTTGGTAGTATGACTATTATAACTAACCGTCCATAAACCTTTTCTTTTACCAACTATCCAAGCATTAAAACCTTTATTCTTGAGCTGTTTTACCATTTTGTTGGCATTTTTCTTCTCAGAAAAACAACCGGCAATAATATGGTAACGTAAATTGGTTTTAGTAATAATTACTTTGGTGGTATCTGCCTGAGCAATGTATTTATCTGTTAAAGCAATAGTTACTGGCTCCTCATCTTTTAACCAAGAAAAAGTAAGATACTTTTCACCTTCAGCAGTTTTACTAATGCTTTCTTTTAAAGAAAGAACATCATCATGCTCAAAAGTTGTCAAGTCTGTTCTGGGTGAGTAAGTGGCTGCTTTTTCCTCCACAAATGGATTTAATTTGGCGTAATTAATATTTTGTGACAAATCATATTTTGAAGGTATCCAAAAAGCTAAAAACCCTAAAGGAATAATAATAGCAGCAGCTGCAGCCCATTTTCTAACATTACTTTTATGTTGAGGGAGTGTTTTTACTTGTTCAGCAATTTTTTCCTCGTAGTTCTTTCTCTTTATAGGACTAACTTGTATTGGTGTTAATCCATAAGAAGAAAGTAAATAGTTTTCACTTAGTGATGGTTCAAAATGAATTCTATTTTCATTATCCATTACAAAAGCGCCAATATCTCCAAGAGTAAACTCTTTATTCGTTCTCAACTTTGTTTTTATAACTAAAACAAAAGCCTCAATTTCTTTTAATGCTTCATCATAACTTATATTTTCTTTTTTAGAAACATAATGAGTAAGTAACCCATCATTAGCAATTAAGTTCTTATTAAAAGAAATTTGCTTAGATGGCGGATGAAATTTATGCTGAACTGTTTGAATATAAGCTGGCTTATAATTGCATACAAACCCTCCAAAATTTGGTAGAATCACACACTCGTGGTGAAAAAGCAACTGACTTATATGTACTGAAATATCCAACATAACAACTTACGAAGTTATAAATTTTTAAAAGAAAACAACCGTTAGTTTTAAAAGATTTTTTGATTGTCGATTCAAATCAGGTTCAAATCTTCAGGAACATCAATAGAAATAGCTTCATGGAAAGTTTCTTTCACTTTAATTTTATAGCCATTTTCTAACCATCGCAACTGCTCCAAGCCTTCAGCTTTTTCTAAGCTTGACATAGGCAATTGAGTAATTGCTTTCAATACCTCAGCTCTATAGCCATAGATACCTATATGCTTAAAAAATGTTTGATGATTTAACCAATCTTTTTCCTCAACTCCCCTTAAAAAAGGCAAGGTTTGGCGACTGAAATACAAGGCAAAATCATCAATAGCTTTAATTACTTTAGGTTTATTGATATTGAAAAGTTCTTCTTGTTTGGTTATTTTCTTTCCTAAAGTGGCAATTTCGGTTTTTGAATCTTCAAAACAGCTGCCAACTTCATCAATTTGTTCAGGGTTGATATAAGGTTCATCTCCTTGAATATTTATTACCACATCATAGTCTGCATCTAGTTTGTTCAACACTTCAGCACATCTGTCTGTCCCGCTTTGGTGAGCTGTATCCGTATAAACTACTTTGAAATTTAATGCTTGTGCATGGTTGTAAATTCTTTCATCATCGGTAGCAATAATTACATCACTTAAACAAGTAGCTTTTTTGGCTTGCTCATACACTCTTTGTATCATCGATTTTCCTTTAATATCTACTAATGGTTTACCGGGAAACCTTGTAGATGCGTATCGAGATGGAATGATGCCTAAAATTTTCATCTGTTTATATTTATTGTTATTAAATAGGTCATATGGAACTCCCATGATAATCATTCTCCTGTGTGAGCAACTTTTTACTCATGGTCGTTTCATGTGTCTATTATAATTGAAGTTGTAAAAATAGTACTTTTCATCAGTAAATAATAATTTTAAAGTGTCACCGCTAACCTCTGTATAAGTTTTACATTCGTTTTTGTAAATTTGCAAATGAAAAATTAATGTCGGTTTAAAAAAATAAAACAAATCATTAAAAATAAACTAATGCACAAAATAACTGCCGACTATATTTTTACAGGAAATGCTGCTCCAATAAAAAACGGCATCATCCTTATTAAAAATGATGGAACTATAATAGATATTATCAATCCAAAGAATTCAACCCTAAGTTTTGATAATGTAAAAAAATACGAAGGTGTTATTTGTCCAGGATTTATAAATACACATTGTCATTTAGAGCTTTCGTATCTTAAAAATGAAATCTCTCAAAAAACAACCTTACCTGGATTTGTTAAAGAATTAGTACAAAAAAGAAACAACTTTTCTGAAGAAGAAAGACAAATAGCTATTAATAAGGCAGAGCAAGAAATGATAAAAAATGGAATTGTGGCTGTAGGTGACATCGCTAATGGAAATAGTACTTTTCAGCTAAAAGCAAAACAACATATTTATTACCACACTTTTTTAGAAGTTTTTGAAATAGACGATGAATTAGCCAAAAGTGCCTTTGATAAAGTAGCACAATTAAAAGCTACTTATTTTAATAAAGATCAAATCAGCATTGTTCCCCATGCTCCTTACTCTGTTTCAATATCATTACTAAAACTTATTGCTTCTCAAGAAAGTGCTATTTTTACTATTCACAACCAAGAGACTGATTCTGAAAGAACTTTTTTTAAAGAAAAATCAGGGAAATTATACGAACAAATGGCTGCTTTTAATCCTAAAGTTACCACCTGGGGAAATCAAAAAGACGGATCTTTAGCACATTATCTTCCTTATTTTAAAAGTACAGCATCGCTTTTATTGGTTCACAATACGTATACAGCAAAAGATGATATTGCTTATGCTAAACAACAAAACATTCCTATTTATTGGTGTTTTTGTCCCAAAGCCAATTTATATATAGAAAACGCGCTACCTGATTTTACTTTGTTTGAAAACGAAAATTGCACAATAGGTACAGATAGTTTAGCCAGTAATGATACACTTTCTGTGTTAGAAGAATTAAAAGTGATTACTGAAAATTCCAATATCTCATTAGAAAAGCTCATACAATGGGCAACCTACAACGGAGCAAAGTACCTCAACATAAATAAACAATTTGGCTCAATTGCTAAAGAAAAAAAACCTGGAATAAACTTACTGACTAACATTAACTTAGAAGAATTAAAACTAACCCAGAACACCTCTGTTGTAAAACTTTATTGAAGCTTATAATATATAAATAGTTAATTTTTATATTTTTGTACACCCAACTACTAACTAAAAAACAAACATGAGTCAAGCAAAAACAAAAATAGCTGCACTTCCTATCGCTGGAAGAATTGTAAGCTATGCTCATTTGTTTAAGTTAAGACTTACCTCTTATGTTGTTTTATCAGCTGTTTTAGGTTATTTTATAGGAGTTCAAACCATTAATTACACGGTTCTTTTTTGGTTAATCTTGGGAGGTTTTTTAATTACTGCTAGCTCAAACGCACTAAACCAAGTGCTTGAAAAAGACACTGACAAACTAATGAAAAGAACCCAAAGCAGACCACTTCCTGACGAAAAAATGTCTGTTGTCCATGCTTCCATAATTTCTCTATTGATGGGAATTATTGGTATATTTATCTTATGGTTTGGTATTAATCCACTAAGTGGCATTTTGGGAGCTCTAGCTATAGTAACCTATGCCGGAATTTACACCCCTCTAAAAAAAGTTACTACCTACTCTGTTTTTGTTGGAGCCTTCCCTGGAGCTATTCCTCCAATGTTAGGTTGGGTTGCTGCAACAGGTTTTTTTAGCTTAGAAGCAGGAATTTTATTTGCGCTTCAATTTCTATGGCAATTCCCTCATTTTTGGGCTATAGCTTGGAAATTAGATAATGATTACAAAAAAGCGGAATTGAAAATGTTACCTTTCAACAAAAAGAACAAAACAACCTCTATAATCATTCTTTTAAGTGCATTAGTATTATTTAGTGGAAGCTTTTTACCAGAATATTTTAATATCTCTGGAAGAGTTGCAACTATAACACTTTTTATACTAGCCGCCCTAATGGTTTATCCGGCAATAAAGTTGGTAAAAACACAAGATGATAAATATGCCCTAAAGATAATGTTAATGTCTTACCTTTATCTTGTGTCATCATTAGCTATTCTTTTAATAGATAAAAATTAATTGAGTTGAAAAACAAGACGCTAATTATTATTATCTCAATTGCACTTCCTTTAGCTGTTGCCATTTTGTTTAACGTTAAACTTCCTAATGTAGAACCACTTAATTTTCTTCCACCCATTTACGCAGGAATTAATTCCGTTACTGTTTTCACTTTACTATTTGCTGTAATAGCCATAAAAAAAGGCAATAGAAAAGTCCATGAAATGTTGGTGAAAACTAGCTTAGCATTGTCTGCAGTGTTTTTGATAATGTATATAGCTTACCATATCACCTCAGACCCAACAAAATTTGGTGGAGATGAGACAACAAAAATCATTTACTTAGTTATACTAATTTCTCATATTATATTATCTGTAACTATTATCCCTTTAGTATTAATAACCTATAACAGAGCACTTTTACAAGAATTTGATAAACATAAAAAAATAGCACGTATAACATTCCCATTATGGCTATATGTAGCGATTTCCGGTGTTATCGTTTATTGGATGATTTCACCGTATTACGTTTAAAAATCTTATTAATTGGCATGATTTTTTACTACCCCTATGAATAAATTACATTTTTAAGTCCTTAATTTGAAACTTTTTAATTTTTGAATCGTTAAAGTATGGTGTTAGCTTTTGTCGATTAATATGATACATTAATCTAAAAGATTTTATTTATTTGTTACTTTTGTTTAAATTTACGTTCCATTAAACTTCATTTTAATGAAATATATATACTACATAATTATCACAGTCTTTATCTCCTCAAACATTAGTGTTGCGGCACAGAAGTTTGAAGTAATAAATGGAGATACCATTAACTATATAGACGAGAATAACCTTAAACAAGGCTTTTGGAAAATCTTTGGAAGAATGAAAAAACTTCCTGATTATCAACCTGATCAAGTGGTTGAACAAGGTGATTACGAAAACAGTCGTAAACAAGGTATATGGAAAATGTTTTATCCAAATGGTAAAACCAAAAGTGAGGTCGCTTACGTTAATAGCAGACCAAACGGATATTACAAAACTTACTACGAAAATGGAGAGTTAGAAGAAGAAGGCGAATGGAAAAACAACAGAAATGTTGGTAAATTCGTCAGAAAACATCCTAATGGCGAAGTAGCTCAAGAATTTGTTTTTAATGAAAAAGGTAAAAGAGATGGCGAACAAAAATACTACTATGAAGATGGTGCTGTAATGATTGTTGCTCAAATTAAAGAAGGTAAAGAAGAAAAAGTAACTGAATATTATCCTGATGGTTCATTAAAAGCAGAAAAAGTTTTTGTTGATGGTAATTTAGATGTTGCTAACACAAAACTTTACGAGCCTAAAACTCCTATTAAGGAAGAAGTCGTAACCGACAAAGACCCTGTTAAAGTAGTTAAAGTTGACAAAGCTGAAGAAGTAAATAAAGGTGTTTTTGATGGTAATGGTCAACATAAGTTATACAACAAAGACAAACAAATATCCAAAGATGGTATGTTTAAGAACTACCGTTTAATGGATGGAAAAAACTACAAGTATGATGAAAACGGAATTTTAATAAGTATTGAATTAATTAAAAATGGAAGATATATTGGTGAAGCACCACTTCCAAAAGATTAAATTTATAATTGAATATTTAAAAAAACCCAACTTTTAATGAAAGTTGGGTTTTTTGTTTTATAGATTAACGTTATTTTTACCAAAAATTTAAACATGTCTGAAAATCGATTAACAATCTATAATAGCTTAAGCTCTAAAAAAGAAGTTTTCGAACCACTTTCGCCTCCATTTGTTGGTCTTTATGTTTGTGGTCCTACGGTTTACAATGAAGTGCATTTAGGAAATGTTAGAACCTTCATTACTTTTGATGTTGTTTATAGGTATTTACGTTTTTTAGGCTACAAGGTAAGATATGTAAGGAATATTACAGATGTTGGACATTTAGTAGATGATGCTGATGCAGGAGAAGATAAAATTGAAAAACGTGCCCGACTAGAGAAAATTGAGCCTATGGAAATAGTTCAGAAATACACCAACAGTTTCCATGATGTTACCAAATTATTTAACCTAATTTCTCCAAGTATAGAACCTACAGCAACAGGTCATATTATTGAACAAATTGAGATGATTCAACAAATCATTAAAAATGGTTATGCTTACGAAATAAACGGTTCTGTATATTTTGATGTGAAAAAATATGCTGAAAAATATAATTACGGAGAACTTTCTGGTAGGAAATTAGACGAACTTATTGAAAACACTAGAGAAGAGCTGGAAGGCGGAACAGACAAAAAATTCTTTGCCGATTTTGCTCTTTGGAAAAAAGCTTCTAAAAACACCATTATGAAATGGCCTTCTCCTTGGGGAATTGGCGTGCCGGGTTGGCATTTAGAATGCTCTGTAATGAGCACTAAATATTTAGGCAAATCTTTTGATATACATGGTGGAGGAATGGATTTAAAATTCCCTCACCACGAATGTGAAATTGCTCAATCTGTTGGTAGCGGAAACGAACATCCTGTAAAATATTGGATGCACGGAAACATGCTTACTGTAAATGGAACCAAAATGAGTAAATCATTGGGTAATTCTTTCTTACCACTTGAGCTAATAGCAGGAAGTCACCCTTTACTAGAAAAAGGTTACTCGCCAATGGTGGTTAAATTTTTCTTCTTACAAGCTAACTACAGAAGCACGGTAGATTTCTCTAACGAAGCTTTACAAGCTGCCGAAAAAGGATATGCTAGAATGATGGCTGCAATAGAAACATTGGAAGAAATCAAGCCTTCAGCTACTACATCATTTGATGTTGATGCGTTGATTAATAAAACCAATGAGAGTATGAATGATGATTTTAATACACCTGTAACTATTGCTAATTTATTTGATGGTGTTAAAATTATTAATACCATTAAAAGTGAAAAAGCTACCATAACTGCCGCAGATTTAGAAAAACTAAAAGCTTTATATAACAACTTTATTTTTAACATTTTTGGTTTACAAAAAGAAAGCTCAACTGCTAAAAATGATTATTTAGATGGCATAATGAATGTGATTATGAACATTAGAAATGAAGCAAAAACATCAAAAAACTGGGCACTCTCTGACTTAATTAGAGATGAACTAAAAAATTTAAACATTACTATTCAAGACTCAAAAGATGGCTCAAATTGGACTGTGGAGAATTAACCTGTTCCTCCTATTAATACTTAGCTTTTTTACATTTTCTTGTGAAGATGAAAAAAAACAAGAAAAAGAAACAATAACCCAACCTGAAAAGTCGGTAAAAACTGCTTTTATTCCACTCGAAAAACCTAATTTCAGTGAAGATTCTGCCTACCTATATGTACAACAACAAGTAGCTTTTGGTCCCCGTTTCCCTAATAACGAAGCCCATGGAAAATGTGCCATTTTCTTAAAAAACAAATTAGCTTCTTTTGGCTTTTCCACTCAAATTCAAGAAGGAAAAGCAATCACTTTTAATAATAAAAACATTACCATAAAAAATATTATAGGTACGTACAATCCAACAGCAACAAAAAGAATTTTATTATTTGCCCATTGGGATACCCGACCTTTTGCCGACCATGATGATAAAGACAGAACAAAACCAATTTTAGGTGCTAATGATGGAGCAAGTGGCGTAGGCATTTTGTTAGAAGTAGCTCGTCAGATAAACATTACACAACCTGAAATTGGAATTGATATTATTTTCTTTGATGCTGAAGATTACGGACAACCTTCAAGTTTAATGAGTCCTTCATCAGCAGAAACTTGGTGTTTAGGCTCACAATATTGGGCAAGAAATCCTCATATACCTGGATACAAAGCCGATTTTGGAATTTTACTCGATATGGTTGGAGGACCGAATCCTCAATTTACCAAAGAAAGTATTTCTATGAGATATGCCCCTAATATTGTTAGAAAAGTATGGGATGTAGCCAAAAGATTAGGACACCAGCATGTTTTTGTTGATAAAGAAACTTATTTTGTTGGTACTGACGATCATCAATTTGTAAATGAAATTGCCAACATACCAAGTATAGACATCATTCATTTTGAAGAAAGTACTGGTAGTTTTCATCAGTCGTGGCATACCCATGATGATAATATGAACATAATAGATAAACGCACTTTAAAAATTGTTGGAGAAACAATTTTAGGTGTTATTTATAATGAAAAATAATTTTTTTTAATTCTCTCTTGCATTTTACGAATATTTGTTTACATTTGTGACCTATTTTGACGAATAGAAAACTAAAAATCAATCAATAACCAAAAAACAATTAATTAAAATGAAAAAAGTATTAGCATTATTAATGGTTGCAGGTATGTTCTCTCTAGTAGCATGCGGACCATCAGAAGAAGAAAAAGCAGCAGCAGAAGCGGAAGCTCAAAAAATCGCTGACGATTTAATGAAAGGCTTAGAAGAAGCTATCGAAGAAGAGCCAACTGCTGAAGTAGAAGAAGCTCCAGCTGACTCTACAGAAGCTCCAGCTGAAGAAGCTACTGAAGAATCTACTGAAGAATCTGCAGAATAAGTATTAAATAAGATTTATCTTATAAATTAAGACTGTCATTAAATTGACAGTCTTTTTTTTTATCAAATTTGCAGAATGGGACAAAAAAATAAATTAGCCAAGTGGGCAGACAACTTAACTTTTGGTAATGTTTATCAACCAAAAACCACTGAAGTATTAAATGCTAATTATCATTTAAAAGGAAAATGGAATACCGAAGTTTTTAAAAATGACCACCCTATTGTTTTAGAATTAGGTTGTGGTAAAGGCGAATATTCTGTTGGTCTAGCAAAACATTATCCTTACAAAAATTTTATTGGACTAGACATTAAAGGTAATAGGATTTGGAAAGGGGCTAAAGAAGCTTTCGAAAAAAACATGAACAATGTTATTTTTATCAGAACCAGAATAGATTTTATTACCTCTTTGTTTAACAAAAATGAAGTGGATGAAATTTGGATTACCTTTCCCGACCCACAGCCAAAAGACCGTTTAGCAAGAAAAAGGCTTACCTCTCCCCTGTTTATTGAAAGGTATAAACAAATTTTAAAACCTAATGGCATCATTCACCTAAAAACAGACCATGAAGGTTTTTTTAGATATACGCTAGAAGAAATTGAAGCCAACAACTATCATTTAATAGAACACACTTTTAATTTATATGGCGAAAAAATTGCTGATTTAGATGAAAAAACGCGTGATATACTATCTATAAAAACATTTTACGAAAACTTATTTTCTCAAAAAGGACATAATATTCATTATCTAAAATTTCAAGTAAACAAGTAAGTATAATTATTATTGTTAAAAGATGAATAAAGCGTAATTTTACGAATGAAAATCATCTAAAATAGTTAATTATGCGAAAAATAATTGGTTTAATTATCGTAGTTTTTTTTCTATTCTCTTGCAAAGAAAACCATATTGAAAAAACAGAAGAAGCTTACCCCGACAAATCTCCTAAAGTAGTTGGTATATATAAATTAAATGAAAATCAACAAGAAATTAAATTCGAAGAAAAAATACTATTTCCTACAGGAGAACTAAAAATGAAAGGTCCAATTAAAAACAATCTCAGACATGGTGTTTGGGTAGCATATTTTAAATCGGGCAAAAAACAAAGTGAAGGAGAGTTTGTAGATGGAGTAAGGAATGGATTTACCATCGTTTATCATGAAAATGGTAATAAACTTTATGAAGGTTTTTATACCGATGGCAAAGAATCAGGAGTATGGAAATTTTATAGCAAAGACGGAAGTTTGAATAGCGAAAAAAAATTTGATTAAAACTTAATGATCCCAAAGGATACCATAGATGAAATTTTTAACGCCTGCATTATTGAAGATGTTGTAGGCGATTTTGTTACTCTTAAAAAAAGAGGTGCAAATTATTTAGGTAACTGTCCTTTTCATAACGAAAAGACTCCCTCTTTTACGGTTTCTCCTGCTAAAGGAATTTATAAATGTTTTGGATGCGGCAAAGCCGGAAACTCCGTAAATTTTATAATGGAGCACGAGCATTATACTTATCCCGAAGCACTTAAATACCTAGCCGACAAATACCAAATTGAAGTTGAAGAAGAAGAGCAAAGTGATGCTCAAATACAGGCTGCCAACGAAAAAGAAAGCCTTTACATTGTTTCTAATTTTGCTGCCAAATATTTTGCTAATGAACTGCTTAATACCAACAAAGGCAAAGCTATAGGTTTAAGTTATTTTGAAGAAAGAGGTTTTACGCCCGAAACCATAGAAAAATTTCAGTTAGGTTATAGTCCAGATGAATGGACTGCCTTTACGGATGAAGCCCAAAATGCAGGGTACGATATTAAATATTTAGAAAAATCGGGGCTAACCATAGTTAAAGAAAATAAAAAATTTGATAGGTTTAAAGGCAGGGTAATGTTCCCAATTCATAACCTATCTGGTAGAGTATTAGGTTTTGGTGGAAGAATATTAACCAACGATAAGAAAGCGGCAAAGTATATTAACTCTCCTGAATCGGAAATTTACGATAAGAGTAATGTGCTTTACGGAATTTATTTTGCCAAAAAAAGCATTACACAAGAGGACAATTGTTTTTTAGTAGAAGGTTATACTGATGTGATTTCTTTATCTCAAACCGGAGTAGAAAATGTGGTGGCATCTTCCGGAACTTCTCTTACCGAAGGGCAAATTAGGTTAATTAGTCGCTACACTAAAAACATTACCATACTTTATGATGGTGATATTGCCGGAATTAAAGCTTCTTTTAGAGGAATTGATATGATTTTGCAGGAAGGAATGAATGTAAAAGTGGTCCTTTTTC
Organism: Vicingaceae bacterium; assembly: GCA_036567945.1. Taxonomy (GTDB): domain Bacteria; phylum Bacteroidota; class Bacteroidia; order Flavobacteriales_E; family Vicingaceae; genus BRH-c54. The sequence goes on along the minus strand of DATCTM010000120.1, from coordinate 5,968 downwards.
CTGACGGGGAAGACCCAGATTCATATGCTAAAAAAGCTACAACCGAAGAGTTAAAAGAATATATTGGAGAAAAAGCTCAAGATTTTATCCAGTTTAAAATAAGCGTTTTACTAGAAGAATCAGGTAAAGATCCTATAAAACGAGCTGAACTTATTAAAGACATTGTAAGTAGTATTGCCCTTATTCCCGACCAAATTAAAAGAGCGGTTTATACCAAAGAATGTAGTGTGCTGTTAGAAATCCCTGAGCAAGCACTTATCAACGAAATCAATAAAATACTCCGTAAAAAATATACAAAACAATCTTCCTCCTCGGAAGAAATAATTACTGAAACAGATTACCAATCTTTTACTCCAACAGAAAAAAAAGATGCTTCCAATACAGATTTATTAAACTGGGAAAGAGAAATTATTCGTTTACTAATTAATTATGCCGATAAAACCATAAAAGTTAAAGTAATACAAGAAGAAAAAGAAGAAACACGAGAAATTCCCATTGTTACTTATATCGTTCATTCTTTGCTTGGTGATGAAATTGAATTTACTACTCCTGTTTACCAAGATATTTTTTTGCTCTACAACACCCATCTTAAAGATGAGAAAATAATGTCTCAACAAATGTTAATTCAACATGAAGATACTGCCATAAAAGATACTGCAATTGATTTACTTTCCACAAAATATGAATTAAACGATTGGGGAAAACATAACATTACCGTAAACACAGAAAACAACCAACTCGAAATAGCTGTTATCAACTCTGTGCATGCTTTTAAACTTTGTAAAGTAAAACACCTCATCAAAAAAACACAAGATGAACTTAAAGGAGTTGATGATGAAAATCAACTAAAAATCATCCAAAAAATCATGCTGTTAGAGCAAATTAAAGCTCAACTTTCTGATAAATTAGGGATTGTTATTGTAGAGTAATCCCCCTATTCTACTGAAAGGGGATTTATCTAACAATTATTCTTCTTCAAAAATCCTATCTTCTTTATTAAACTTAGGCATTTGTACAGAAAGCACTTTTACAGGAGTTTCAGAGGTTACTTTTAACGAGTGAAACGTATCTTTAGGGATAATGAAAAAATCACCTTTCTTAATTTCAAATTGCTGTTCGCCAACAGTCATTATTCCTGCTCCATCAATAACAGTAATACTTTCAGTATGCTCCACATGTTTGTGCGATTTTACACTTTGCTTTATCCAAATAAGATAATAAGAAGCGTGTTCATTTTCATAAATCGGTTCAACATGTATATTCTCATAGGTAGTTTGAGGCTCAACAATCTCTAGCGATTGCTTTTTTTGAGCAAATCCTAAAGTTGTACATAACAACAAAATAATTATTAAAACACTTTTCATAAGTAAAAAATTTTATACGTTTCGTGTTATAAAAATAACAAAAATATACTCCTTATTTAGTGTCTGTCCATAAAGTCGAGAGGCTGAGTCATAAAGTTCGAGTACGAGGCTTTCGAAATATTAAAAATCAGGAGTTTACTGAAGTAAATGACTGGTTTTTTTAGATGAGAATAACGAAGTAATCGGACTTTATGGACAGACTCTATTTATGTCCGCCTTTTTGGCAACAAGCAGGAAGTTGCTCATAAGCTTTTTCGTTTGCCGGAAGCTCGTCTGCATCATACCCCACTTTAGTTACTGCTTCTTTTAATTTTTCAGGAGTGGTTTTCTTTGGATTATATTCTATTGTAAACACAGCTGTTTCAACATCTAGTTCCGATTTTTTTACTCCTTTTTCATAAGCAAAAGCTTTTTCCAATCGCTCCTTACACATACCGCACTGAGCTGATGTTTTAATTTTTATCGTTGCTGTTTTTTTATTGTCTTGTGCCTTCACATCATTTACAGAAAGGCTAAAAACACTTACTAATAGTAGTACAAATAAATTTTTCATGAGATTTAATTTTTATAGTTTATTGAATTTATATCTGATTCCCGCATAGGTAATTCTACCATTTATAGACCCCCATATTAAAGAGGCATCAAAATTAGAGCCAAAAGGATCATTAGCCGCAATAATAGGATTGTCTTGCGTAAAATTAGTCAAGTTTTCTACTCCAACATACACTTCAAAATGCTTAAATGCTCGAGTTACTTGCCCATTAAACATAAAATAAGATAACGACCTTGACGGAATTTGATAGTCTGCCGGATTAGTTTCGGTACTTGGTAACCTACTTGTCCCAAACCACTGTCCCGTAAGATCAAACTTCCATTTATCGAAATTAGTAGCATAAGCAATATTCATAAATGCTCTGTTGGTTGGCACTAATGGTTTTGTTTTTCGTCCACTTTTATAATCGGTTTGAATATCGTAAAACTTATATGCGGTTCTTAACTCCAGCTGTTCAGTAATTCTAACATGAAGTTCCACTTGTAAACTATGAGAAAACGATTTTCCATCCAAATTATAAAACACTACTTCGTTGGGGTTTTCCATATCAATCACTACCTGATTTTCAAAATCAGTATAATAATAATCTGTGCTAAAAGTCATTTCTTTTTTAAACAACTCAAAATTATGAGTTAAACTCGTTCCGTAATTCCAAGCTACTTCAGGATTTAATTCTTCAGTTACCACATTTCTTGAGCTTGCCATAACACTAGCACTTTCAATAAACGGGTTAGCTGTTCTAAAACCTCTCCCCACAGAAAATCTCCATGCCGAAAGCTGCGTAAAATTATATTTATAATGCAATCTTGGTGTAAAAAAAGCTCCATACATATTGTGGTAATCTCCTCTTGCCCCCAATACCAATGCACTTTTATTTCCGGTATAAGTATATTCTGCAAAAGCTCCGGGCACCACTTCTTCTCTACCAAAAAGTGAATCGTTGTAGTTTTTATCATACAGGTCGTACTGCATACTTCCCCCAAATTTAATCGTGTTGTGCGTATTGCCTATAATGGTTTGATAAATAGAATTGAAATACCAACTTGTTTGTTCAGCATTAAATTTTTTATCCCCATAATTCGATTGGTGACTATGGTATTTAAAATTCTGAATAATACCTATGCTCTTGTATTTCTTTTCAGGAAAGAGAAATCCATTTTTATTGAACACTTCAAATTGTTTGGTGGTTACCCCAATTTTAAACAGCCTATTTTCATTCGTAATTCGGTTTTGACCTGCTTCCAACTCATCATAAACTCCTCTAAAACCAAATTGAGACATAAATTTTTTACCGCGATATTTCCATCTGTTAAAGAAATTATATTGCGTTTTTATCGGCATATCCAAAAAACTATCGTCATTCATATCCCATTCTACCGACTGATTACTAACGTGAGCAAGCGACATTGTACTCCATTTTTCATTTAATTTTTGAGCTCCATGAATATTTAGTTCTACCCTACCTTTTTCGTTTCCGTAAACATTCACAAATAAATTTTCGCTATCATCAGGCTTAAGCATCTCAATATTAATCTGACCTGTAATAGATTCGTAACCATTCACTACCGAACCTGCTCCTTTAATAATTTGAATCGATTCTGCCCAAGTTCCGGGTACAAAAGTTAATCCATAAGCTGACGATAAGCCTCTAATTAACGGTAAATTCTCTGCCTGAATTTGAGTATAAATACCATCCAAACCCAACATTTGAATTTTTTTAGTCCCGGAAACGGCATCTGTAAAGTTTACATCAACCGTTGCGTTGGTTTCAAAACTTTCAGAAATATTGCAACAAGCCGCCTTTTCAAATTCTTGTTTATTTAATTTTTCTACCAATAAAGGATTTACAATATCGATTTTGGTAGTAGCTTCTTTTTCAACCACTTCAAATTCCTTTAAATCCACATTGCTTTTCAGCTCAATATTTAAGGGCTTATTAGGAATACTTTTTAAAACTATACTATCGGCTTGGTAGCCCACAAAGCTAACTATCAAAGTAGCAGGAAAAGTTTCCGGAACTGTTATTTCAAAAGTTCCATCTGCTTCGGTAACCGTTCCTTTATCGGCATTTAGCCAATACACATTAGCACCCGGTATGGGCATTTTGTGTTCTCCGTTGTGCAGTTCAAATACATTTCCTTTAAGGTTTTGAGAAAACCCTACGGCAATATTGAACAGCAAACAGATAAGAATTATAAGATGATTTTTCATAAAAATTAGATTATTAAAATTATACACTATTGATTTATACTGCAATAAGCAGCAGCCAAGTGTAATAATTCTATAATCTAAATACCTGAATAACTTTGAGTAAGTCGTAACCACTTAATGGTGGCGGCAGCTTATGAAAAAAAGTAAGAAAAGTAGGTTGTATAGCTGGTGTTTTAACGGCTTGAGGAAGCTCATTAACCACTAACAAAGTAATTTTTGATACGCTGATATCTTGAAAATTAACGGTGGAATTTACATTGTAATCAAACGTGATTTTATCAAAATCACAGCATTTATTGCTTAACTCACAATCAGATTTGGGTTTACAATCTTCAAATTCACCTAAGCTATAAAACGTATCATTGGCAATATAACAGGTCATTTTGGAAACACTCACTTGCAAAGATGCAAATAGAATTACCAATGCCATTAAAAATCCGGTGATATGTTTTGCCACTTTTTTCATGAGAAAAAAACTCATGGCAAATTTAACCATTTTTCTGTTTATCTGCTGAAAATGATGTTAAAAAGCTATAAAAAGCCCACTACAAGCGTCATTTCTGAAATTTTGTAGTGCAACGGAAAAATTATCGGGAATCTATTTTAATAGAACGCAGATAACACGGATGATACGGATTTACACGGATAAAAAACCTTTGATGATTTGTGAACTATTTTTTTTATATTTGGGAAAAATATAAATAACTAAAAGGTGTATATATCTAGCTAAAATTAGTTAGACATGTATACTAAAGGTGTATATATACATAAGTTGTGGTGCATTTAAAACAGACAACCTTGAACGACCAATTAATACATATCGTCTCAGAAATAGACCACGAAATCCGACTTAATGAATGGTTTGACTTCCACGTTCTAGAATATGACGGTAATCGACTTTCAATAGGCGGGGGAAAAGATTTGACCTATTCACATGAACTTGAAATAATTTTTGAAGACGTCTTTTTCGCTTCCATCTTTTTTGACGGCTGGCATTCCGACACAAAAAGACCCGTAATTGAACTGCCGACTGAAACCTTGAACAAAGAATTAAACCTGAAATTCGAGATTCAACAAGGATTTCAGATTTTCATTATTCATCCAGAGGACTTTAAAAACAAAATTTACATCGCTGCAAAGACTTTGAATTATAAGAGGGAGACGGTTTTCTATTACGACCGACAAGAACTAAAGGATAACGAAAGAATTGCTGACTTTGTAAAGAAGGAAAAATAAAAAAAACGACACCACAACACAGCATATAGCTTATGGCGGATGAACGTCTGCCAGCAAGGTTTTCGCTCCGTAGCCAGCCTTGGTTTCTGTGGATAGAAAAGTGCTTCGAAACCGCCACAAGCCATATGCAAACCGTTACTCCGTTTATAATTTTGTTGATTTCATCCAAAATAACCCCATAAGCCTTATTTTTGCAATATGATTTTAACCGATACACACACCCATTTATATTCCGAGCAATTTAAGGATGATATTGATGAAGTGGTGCAAAAAGCCATTAAGTTGGGGATTTCCCGATTTTTTTTACCCAACATTGACAGCGATTACACCAACTCATTGTTAGCTTTGGTAAAAAAATACCCTGATAACATGTTTCCCATGATGGGTTTACACCCTTGTTCGGTAAAAGCTGATTACCAACAAGAATTAGAGCTGGTAGAAAAAATGCTGTCTGAACACCAAGTTGTTGCCATTGGCGAAATTGGTATTGATTTATATTGGGACAAAACTTTTTTTAAAGAACAACAAGCCGCTTTTCGTCATCAAATCAGATTGGCTAAAGCTAATAATTTGCCTTTTGTAATTCATTGCCGAGATGCTTTTG
>DATCTM010000119.1:0-57940 GCA_036567945.1 Vicingaceae bacterium | reverse complement strand
TTAAATCTTTAAAAACAGCTACCCACTCATGAAAAACAAGATAAATCGGATTATAAGAATTAACAGGTTTGGTAATCCCGTAAATCGGTTGCTCTTCTTCTACTTGAAAGGTTTTAAATAGTCTATCCCAAATAATTAAAGTAGAACCGTAATTTTTGTCAATATACTTTTCGTTGATAGAATGGTGAACTCGATGATGCGATGGTGTTGTGAATATATATTCAATAGGTTTTGGAAGCTTTTTGATTAATTCGGTATGTATCCAAAATTGGTATAAAACTTCTAATTGATGCACAATTAAAAACACCAAAGGATGAAAACCCATTAAAATGACAGGTAAGAAAAAAATGATTTTTAAATTTTGTGTCCATGATAAGCGGAAAGATACCGAAAAATTATAGTGAACTGAAGAATGGTGAACGACATGAGTTGACCACCAAAAACGTTGCTCGTGAGCCATACGATGTGCCCAATATCTAAAAAAATCGAGAGCGAAAAAACACAATATAAATGACCACCAAGTAAAAGGAATCTGTAAAGGTGAAAGATTGTAAAAAAACAAAAAGAAAAGAAAAACGCCAACCTTCATAAATCCATTTAGAATGATATTGACCAAACCAATGGACAGCGATGCTAAAAAATCTTTACCCGAATAAAGTTGTAAATTTCTTTTTCTACTAAGGTAGAATTCCAAACCCACAAAGAAAAACATCAAAGGTGCTACAAACCAGATAATTGTTGTGAAATCGTAATTTTGAACATCCTCTAAGGTTAATGTTTCTTTTAACATAATTTTTTTCAAACCAAACTACAAATCCTATAATGGTTAAGCCAATGATTGTAATTAAAATAAATCAATTCTTTCTGCACATAAATTAGTTAAAGTTATAGATGATAACTTTAACTTTTCACAAGATACACTTTTTAACTGTTTTTCGAGACTTTTATACTATTTTTGGACATCTGTTACTAAATCAATTAAGTGAAATCGGTTTCAAAAAAATGGATGTACTTTTTGTTGGCAATTATATTGGCAGCAGTTGGCTATTGGCTAGTACCATCCGCTGATAATCCTAAAGCACCCATTATGGCAGCAATCGTTATTCTTATGGCTGTCTGTTGGATTTTTGAAGTCTTACCCATAGCCGTAACTTCTTTGTTTCCTATGTTTTTATTTCCGCTTTTTGGTATTTTAGATGCCAAAGACACTGCCGTATTTTATGGTAAAGAAATCATTTTTCTATTTCTTGGAGGGTTAATGTTAGCTCAAGGTATTCAGCAATCTAACTTGCATCAGCGATTAGCACTACGAATTGTTAGTCTCATTGGTAGTAAGCCCGCTCATCTTATTTTAGGGTTTATGATAACCACCGCTTTTTTAAGCATGTGGATATCCAACACTGCCACAGTAATGGTAATGATGCCCATAGGTATTTCTATTATTGAAGAATTAAAAACGGGTATCACTAACGAAAACAAAAAATTGATAAGTCGATTTGCTGTTGCGTTAATGTTGTGTATTGCTTATGCAGCCGATATTGGCGGAATGGCAACCGTTATTGGTACCATGCCCAACATGATTTTTATAGAAATGTACCAAACTATTTTCCCCGATAAAGCAGCCATTGGTTTTACACAATGGATGATGATGGGCTTACCTATTGCCATTACTTTTATCATTACAGGTTGGTTATTACTGACTAAAGTAATATACAGAATGCCCAAAGACAATCTGTTGAAAAGCAATGATGTAGTAAAAAGTCAGTTACATGGGCTAGGAAAAATTACTAGAGATGAAGCTTTGTCAGGGGTAGTGTTTTTTATGGCTGCTGTTTTGTGGATTACAGGTTCAGATTTACGCTTGTCGGAAACCATTACCATACAAGGTTGGCGTACTGTTTTTGGATTAGAAATGGCTACGGATGCTACCATAGCAATTGCTGCTGCCACTTTATTGTTTCTAATTCCTTCAAAACAAAGACAAGGAGAAATGTTGTTAAAATGGAGTCATGTACACAGTTTACCTTGGGGCGTTTTGTTGCTTTTTGGTGGAGGTTTTGCCATTGCAGGTGGTTTTTCATCATCAGGTTTGTCGGATGTAGTAGGGAATCTTTTTGCACAAATGACTTTTTCCTCTCCGCTAGTGATGGTTGTAGTAGTTTGTATAGTACTTACCTTACTTACAGAAGTGACCTCCAATACAGCAACCACCAATTTGGTGTTACCTATTTTAGCACAAGCGAGTATAGCATTAAATATAGATCCAATTTTATTGATGATTCCCGCAACACTTTCGGCAAGTTGTGCTTTTATGATGCCTGTTGCTTCGCCCACCCAAGCCATTATTTTTGGTTCGGGCTATGTAAAAATAAAACAAATGATTCGTGCAGGAATTTTATTTAATTTGTTGGGCGTTATCATTGTTACAACTGTGTTTATGTTATTGTCTAAGTTCGTTTTCGGAGTATAGAACACAGATGAAACGGACTTGTATGGAGATAGTAAAATAACGTTGAGTTTCTGCGTCTTTGTGGTTAAATAAAAAATATATCCAAAATCACTTTAATTAAATTTCTAAAAAAGTATTTTTGAGAATTAAATAAAAAAGCACAAAAAATGGCAAAAAAGATAGATTTAGAATTCAGTAAAAATGAAGATGTCAATCGACTTTCGGTATCAGATTTAAATCGTAGATTAGAAAAAGTGTATTTGGGTGGAGGAAAGAAAAAAATTGAATCGCACCATGCTAAAGGTAAGCTTACCGCTAGAGAAAGAATTGATTATTTATTGGATAAAAAATCAGCAAGGATAGAAATTGGAGCGTTTGCAGGAGAAGGAATGTACGAAGAACAAGGTGGTTGTCCTTCGGGTGGAGTAGTTGGCATGATTGGTTATGTTAAAGGAAAACAATGTTTGGTGGTAGCCAATGATGCTACTGTAAAAGCAGGAGCTTGGTTTCCTATAGCTGCTAAAAAAAATCTACGTTTTCAGGAAATTGCCATGGAAAACAAATTGCCTATTATTTATTTAGTAGATAGTGCAGGTGTTTTCTTGCCCATGCAAGATGAAATTTTTCCCGATAAAGAACATTTTGGAAGAATATTTAGAAACAACGCCATTATGTCTTCAGAAGGAATTATACAAATAGCAGCCATTATGGGAAGTTGTGTTGCCGGAGGAGCTTATTTACCAATTATGAGCGATGAGGCTATGATAGTGGACAAAACAGGCTCTATCTTTTTAGCAGGTTCTTATTTGGTAAAAGCAGCTATTGGCGAAAGTATTGATAATGAAACTTTAGGTGGAGCGACTACACATTGCGAAATTTCAGGAGTAACCGATTATAAATGTAAGGATGACCAGGATTGTTTAGACAGGATTAAAACCATTATGGATAAAATTGGTGATTACGACAAAGCAGGATTTAACAGAGTGAAACCAATACAACCTAAATTAGATCCAAAAGAAATTTATGGCATTTTACCTGATACACGTGAAAAACCTTATGATGTAAAAGAAATTATTAAACGTTTGGTAGATAATTCAGAATTTGAAGAATATAAAGAAGCTTACGGACAAACTATTGTTTGCGGCTATGCTCGAGTTGATGGTTGGTCAGTAGGGATAGTTGCTAATCAACGTATGGTAGTAAAATCTAAAAAAGGAGAAATGCAGTTTGGAGGTGTTATTTATTCCGATTCGGCAGATAAAGCAGCTCGTTTCATTATGAATTGCAACCAAAAGAAAATTCCGTTGGTGTTTTTGCAAGATGTAAGTGGTTTTATGGTAGGTTCACGTTCGGAACATGGCGGAATCATTAAAGACGGAGCTAAAATGGTGGCTGCTCAGGCAAACTCTGTTGTTCCTAAGTTTACTATTATTATAGGGAACTCTTATGGAGCAGGAAATTATGCCATGTGTGGAAAAGCCTATGATCCAAGATTAATAGTAGCTTGGCCTTCGGCACAATTAGCGGTAATGAGTGGTGCTTCGGCAGCAAAAACCTTATTGCAAATTGAAGTGGCTTCATTAAAAGCGAAGGGCGAAGAAAAAATTACCAAAGAGAGAGAAGAAGAATTGTACAATAAAATTAAAGACAGGTATGATGAACAAATTTCGCCTTACTATGCTGCTGCAAGACTTTGGACAGATGCTATTATCGACCCAAAGGACACCAGAAAATGGATTTCTATGGGAATAGAAGCTGCTGACCATGCGCCTATTACCAAAAGATATAATGTTGGGGTGATTCAGACTTAGGAGATTAGAGATTGTAGAAGTTGGAAGACCGAAGTCAGAAGAATTATAGATTGAAGACTGCAAACTGAAGACTGAGAACTGAACAATTAACAATATTTGCGTATCCTGCGTCTTTGCGAGAAAAAATTGAAGATTTATGAAAAAAACCGGTTCACTTTTAAAAATGCAAACAGAACTTCAGGATGAGGTACAATACCATTTACCTGTGGGAGAGGAGTTGGTTTATCTTAATGAGCTGATAGGACAAACCATTAAGTTGACTTATGAAAATGCGATTTACTGCATAAAATGTGGACGAAAAACGGTAAAATCGTTTAATCAAGGTTTTTGCTACCCTTGTTTTAGAGACGCTCCCGAAGCTGCTGATTGGATTATTCACCCGGAAAAATCACAAGCTCATTTAGGTATTGAAGATAGAGATTTGGTGTATGAACAAGCCGTACAATTGCAGCCTCATATTGTTTATTTATCACTAACAAGTGGAATTAAAGTAGGCGTAACTCGGCATACACAAGTTCCAACCAGATGGATTGATCAAGGAGCTTCACAAGCAATAAAATTAGCAGAAACACCTAATCGTTATTTAGCAGGAATGATAGAGGTTAGTTTGAAGCAACATTTGGACGACAAAACTAATTGGCAACAAATGCTTAAAAATTTACAACCCAATATTGACTTAATTGCTGAGAGAGATAAAGTAGCTGTGCTGGTAGATAAAGCTTATCACGAGTATCTCCTTCCTAAAAGTGAAATTGTTCACATGAACTTTCCTGTTTTAAATTATCCTGTAAAAGTAAAAAGTATAGGTTTTGAGAAAGTACCCGAGTACGAAGGAAAATTAATGGGTATTAAAGGACAATATTTAATGTTTGAAAATGGTATTGTACTCAATATTAGAAAATATGCGGGTTTTGTCGTGAGCGTAGAAGCATAAATTTTATCGTATTTATTGTTGTTTGTGTTACGTAATTCTGCGTAATAAAAATTGTTATTTTTCTTTATTAATTTACGTAATTAGCATCTTTTTTCAGGGTCTTAAATATCAGTATTTTGTATAGTTCAAAGGAAACAAAGTATTGATATAAAAATATAAAGACATGAAAAAAATAGTTACATTTTTAGCAGTAATTTTTATCACCATAAGTGGTTTTGCCCAGGTAGAATTTAAAGGTTATATAGTAAACGAAAAAGGTAAAAAATTAAATAATGTGGAGATTAAATTATATGAAGACAACTCCCTAATCCATTCTGATTTTTTTACTAATAAATTCGCTTTTAACTTGTGGGTAAATAGATATTACACAATAGAATTGTCTAAGGAAGGTTATTTTACAAAGAGGATAGTTTTTTCTACCTTAGCAAGTGTTTATTATGCAGATCCATTTGAGTGTGACATTGAGTTAATTAAAAAATCGGATGATATAGACGATTCAGATTTTGATTTTCCTGTTGCAATTGTTGAGTATAAACAATATCAAGGAGGGTTTCATTATAATATTGTAAAAAATAATGGAATAGAAAAAGAAGGGCAGTTAATTACTCAGCAAGAAGAATAATTAATTCCTTAACTCATCAGGAATTATACAGACAGGAATAGGATTCATTTTGTGTTGGTTAGCGGCATTCAGTTTTTTGTAGATGGCCAATACTTCTCTTTGTCTTTCGCTCAGGTTGTTTTCAGTTGTATTCTTATTTACAAAACCCATAGCCCATTCTAATTCCGGATAAGTGGCTCCTATTTGTTCTTCATCGGTTCTTTCATCACCCCAAAGCCCATCAGTTGGTGGGGCAACCATTATATCATTATTTACACCTAAAAACTCTCCTAACACATAAACTTCTGTTTTTGTTAAATCTGCAATGGGGCTAATATCTACGCCACCATCACCATACTTAGTATAGAACCCTACACCAAAATCTTCAATTTTATTGCCCGTACCCACTACTAAAAAACCATTTTTTTGAGCATGGTAATAAAGTGCTGTCATTCTCATTCTAGCCCTTAGGTTCACTAGAGCTAATGCTTCTGATTCATTGTCTTTATTAGTAGATAGAGCTTTTAAAAAACTATCAAAAATAGGAGTGAGATCAGTTTGTAAATTAGTTACGTTATTAAATTTTGATTTTAATTGTTCAATATGTTTATGCCCTCTATTTACCTGTTTTATATCTTGATAAATGGGCATTTCCAAACACAAAACAGGTAGTTGGGTAAGAGCAGCTAAAGCTGAAGTAACAGCAGAATCAATACCTCCCGAAATACCAACAACAAAACCTTTAGCATGTGCTTTTTCTGCATATTGTTTCAACCAATTAACAATATGGGTAACCGTTTTTTCAGAACTAATCATACTCAGGTGTTAAAAATAGATGCCTAAATCTAAAGAAAAGTAATTAAGATTAGCATTGGCTGATTTGTTCTTGTAATTTGGAGTTCCATCGGTATTGTAAATGGGAGCTCCGTTTCCATCTAAATTAACAAGTTTATTATCTAATGTATTTATAAAACCATTATTGAAAGTGATGCCAAACATTACGGCAGTATTTCCGGAAATACTGTATTCTGCACCAATGCCAATTACTAACCAAGCATTAAAAAATTTAATATCATTTTTTATATCTACATCACTTTTAGAAATTCCACCACTTATATTTTTGTATTCAAAATCACCATTAGAACTATAATTAAAACCTGTTTTTACACCAAAATTTCCGTAATAAGTCATGTAACCAATTTCGTTGGTTCTTAATTTCAATGTAAGTGGAATCTCAATGTATTTTAGGTTATAAGATTGGTCAATTTGTGTAAATGAGTATACATTATTATCAGCATCATGAAAATGATCAAAATAGCTGAGGTTTCCTCCTAACTTATTAAGGGTTAGTCCTGTTGAAAATAAATAGTTTTTAGCTAAGAAAAATTCAGCAGATAATCCGTAAGAAAACCCTAAGGAAGAACCATTTTTTTCATACCCATCTGAAGAAGGGTTTAACCAAGCAATATTAGGGGAGAAATGTAATCCAAATCTAAAACTTCTATCTTCACTTTCTTGTGCAGAAAGGTGGGAAATAATTCCTATAAATAGTATTAAAGTAAGTAACTTTGCTTTTTTCATTTTCTTTAGCTTATAAGTTAATATTGAATTACAAATTTATACAAATATTATAAGATTAATCTAGCATGTATAAAATAATAAAAAATAGTAGTCTTTTTAGCAGTTATTTTATTGTAATTTTATTTGTATTCAGCCTGTTTTCATGTTCAGATAATCCTTTAGAGATTGATGTTTCGCATGTTGATTTGGAACTAGAAGTAAAAGCTTTTGAAAAAGAGTTGTTTCAAAAAAAAGATAAACTTACTAACGATGAAATTGAGATGATAGCTCAAAACTATCAACCTTTTTTTGATGATTTTACCAACCAAATTATCAATATTGGAGATGCTAGAAGAGGAGATTTTAATTTTCAGTTAAACGCTTTTAGAACTGACCCCGGAATTAGAGATGTTTATGATGATGTACAAAAACAATTTCCCGACTTTTCTCCCTACCAAAAAGAGCTAACAGACGCTTTTAAGCATTATAAATACTATTTTCCTAATGAAAAAGTACCAACCATAATTACCTATGTTTCGGGATTTAATTATGCCATTGCTACAGGGAAAGATTACTTAGGAATTGGCTTAGACATGTTTTTAGGAAGCGATTACAAAGCCTATGCTCAGTTAGGGTTACCTCAATATAAAAGTATGTTGATGTCTCAAGAATATTTAGTGCCGAGTGTTTTGTTGGGGTGGATTTCTACAGAGTTTGATATGTCTGTTGCTCAGCCAAATTTAATGGAAGAAATGATACATCAGGGAAAAATAATTTATATGTTGGATGCACTTATTCCTAATGAAAAAGATGCTAAAAAAATTAATTATTCTCAAGAACAATACGATTGGTGCGAAAACAATAGAAAAGAAATTTGGTTTTATTTTATGGATAATGAATTGCTTTACACTAAAGAAAACAGTCAAATCATTAAGTTTATGGGGGAAGCTCCTTTTACTCAGGGTTTTCCGGAAGGATCTCCCGGAAGAATAGGACATTATTTAGGGTGGCAAATTGTAAAAGCCTACATGAAAAAAAATCCGGAGGTAACTATTCCTGAGTTAATGCATAAAAAAGACTATCAAAAAATACTGACAAAATCAAAATATAAACCATAATATTTTTAATAATTACAAGAATGAAACAATCTGAAATAAACATTAAAGTAAGTTTAGATGAAAATCATGTTCCACAAAAAATTACTTGGAACTCTAAAGATGATGTGCAGGATGCTTCCAGTGAATGCAAAGCATTAATGATGAGCCTTTGGGATGCTAAAGAAAACAATACCTTGCGGATAGATTTATGGACCAAAGACATGATGATTGATGAAATGAAACACTTCTTTTTTCAAAGTATGATTACTATGAGTGATACTTATGAAAGAGCAACAAGCGACACAGCTACAGCTGAAGAAATTAGAGAATTTGCCAAAAAAATGGGCGAAAAAATATTAGCTCAAAAATAAATTTATGATAAACAATAACTTAATACAAAAATACAACATTGCCGGACCACGATATACCAGTTATCCTACAGTGCCTTTTTGGAATGAAGAAGGAATCGCTTACAACGATTGGATAAGCACCATGAAACGTGCTTTCGAGGAGTCTAATGCTACTGAAGGAATAAGCTTGTACATTCACTTACCATTTTGCGAAAAATTATGTACTTTTTGTGGTTGTCACAAACGAATTACCAAGCAACACGGTGTTGAGGAACCTTATATTGATACGGTTTTAAAAGAGTGGAAATTGTATTGTGATGTGTTGCAAGAGAAACCACGTATTAAAGAAATCCATTTGGGTGGAGGAACACCTACTTTTTTTAGTCCTGAAAACTTGGCTAAATTGATAAATGGAATTTTAGAACGAGCAGAAAAATGCGAAGAATATGAATTTAGTTTTGAAGGACATCCCAACAATACTACTTATGAGCATTTAGAAACCTTGTATAATTTAGGCTTTACCCGTTGTAGTTTTGGTGTGCAAGATTATGATGAAAAAGTTCAAAAAACCATTAACAGAATCCAACCTTATGAAAAAGTTGAAGCAGCAACACTAAATGCTCGTAAAATAGGCTACAATTCTATTAGCCACGATTTAGTATTTGGCTTGCCACACCAAACCAAAGAGGGAATTATTGATACCATAAACAAAACCAAAATATTAAAGCCCGACAGAATTGCTTTTTACAGTTATGCCCATGTGCCGTGGATTAAAGGAGTTGGACAGAGAGGTTATGATGAAAACGATTTACCTACGGCCGAAGAAAAAAGAGTGTTGTATGAAACGGGTAAACAGTTATTAGGCGATTTGGGTTACGTAGAAATTGGTATGGATCATTTTGCATTGCCATCTGACAGTATGCATAAAGCTATGGAGAATAAAAGCCTACACCGAAATTTTATGGGTTATACAGCCTCTAAAACACTATTAATGATAGGCTTGGGAATGAGTTCTATTAGTGATTCTTGGTACAGTTTTGCCCAAAATCTAAAAACGGTTGAAGAATATCAAGATACGGTAAATAAAGGGATAATTCCAATTTTTAGAGGGCATTTATTGTCGGATGAAGATTTAGTTATCAGAAAACATATTTTAAATATTATGTGTCATTTTGAAACTTCTTGGGAAGATGAAGCAATGCAATTTCCGGAGTTGGAAGCTTGTATTGAGAGATTGAAAGAAATGGAAAGTGATGGCTTGGTAGTTTTTACTGAAAAAGGATTGCAACTGCCCGAAAAAGCTCGACCATTTGTTAGGAATGTATGTATGGCGTTCGATTTACATTTAATTAGAAAACAGCCAACAACAAGAATTTTTTCTATGACCATTTAAAAAAACAAGAAATGAAACGACCATGAGTAAAAATTTTCTCATACAAGAAAATGATTATTAAGGGAGTTACATCTGACCGATTTAATAACGATAAATATAAACAGATGAACACTTTAGAAGAAGTTGAAAAACAAGGCTTTGTTACAGCTGAGTTAGAGAAAGAGAAAAATTTGGTAGAAGAGATTGCTCGATTAAAAAAAGAGAAAAATGCAGTTATCTTAGCTCATTATTACCAACAAGAAGAAATTCAGGATATTGCCGATTACATTGGAGACAGCTTAGGTTTGGCACAAGAAGCAGCCAAAACCGATGCTGATGTAATTCTTTTTGCAGGTGTCCATTTTATGGGTGAGACAGCTAAAATTTTAAATCCAACCAAAAAAGTAATTATTCCCGATTTAAATGCCGGCTGCTCCTTGGCAGATTCTGCACCAACCGATAAATTTGAAGCCTTTTTAAAACAATATCCCAATCATATAGTAATTAGTTATATTAATTGTTCAGCAGAAATAAAAGCATTGAGCGATATTATTTGCACCTCTTCAAATGCCGTAAAAATTGTAGATAGTTTGCCAAAAGACGCTAAAATTATTTTTGCTCCCGATATTAATTTAGGAAAATATGTGCAAAAAAAGACAGGTAGAGAGATGATTCTGTGGGATGGAGCTTGTGAGGTGCATATTGAAATTTCAGCTGATAAATTGAAACTGTTGCAAGGAAAATATCCTAATGCCAAATTAATTGCTCATCCCGAATGTCAGGAAGTAGTACTGAATGATGCTGATTTTGTTGGCTCTACAACTGCTTTGTTAAAATTTGTTGAAGAAGATGATACAACTGAATTTATTGTCGCAACAGAAGTTGGAATTATTCATAAAATGAAACAAGCAGTACCTCATAAAAAATTAATTCCTGCTCCGGCAGTAACTAATAATACCTGTGCTTGTAGCGAATGTCCTTATATGAAGCTAAACACATTAGAAAAAATTTACGCCAGTTTAGTTCATCTTCAACCCGAAATTTTTGTGCCCGAAAAAACCCGACTGAAAGCTCTAAAATCAGTAAACAGAATGTTGGAGTTGAGTTAAAACACAAACCCAATTTCTTTCATGTCGTATTCGTGTAGGTTATTTTTATGAATGACTTGTAATTTTCCGGAGGAAGCAACACCGCTAATTACGCCTAAAACTTTTTGGTTGTTAACGAGATAAGTTCTTTCGGTGTTATAACCTAACAGATGGTTGAGGTAATCATTATTGATTTGTTGGAGTTTACCTGATTTAAGTTGTAAATAGCGTTTTTCAATAAAAAATAACAATTGACTTAACAACTGACTCAACTCGTAACTTTTATTGGTAATAAGCTGCAAAGAGGTGGCCTGTTGTAAATGTTCATTAAAATCAGTTTGGTTAATGTTTATACCAATTCCGGCAATACAAAACTCAATTTTTGAATTTTTTAATGTGTTTTCCAACAACATTCCTGCAATTTTTTGGTTGCCTACATAAATGTCATTTGGCCATTTTATACTGGTATTTTTTATACCTAAATCTGTTAAAAAATCTAAAATACCCAACGCACAAATTTTGCTTAATAGAAACTGTTCGTTAACCAGCAAGTTGGGCTTTAGCACGATTGAAAAAGTAAGGTTTTTATTAGGAGTAGTTTCCCAAATTCTTCCTCTTTGTCCTTTTCCATTGGTTTGATTATCAGTATATATAACCATTCCGTCTGTAATGATTTTAGGACTATTTTTAATCAAAGAAGCAGCATAAACATTGGTAGAATCAACTTCTGTTAATCGAACAATTTTACTTCCTAAAAACAAACTATCATACATAATATTCAAAATTAACTAAATAGTTTGTGCTAATGCTTAACTAACAATTTTTTATAAATTGAATTACTTCTATTGGAAATCTGTAACTTTGCCACTTAAAAATTTATTATAAAAATTAATGGCAAAAGTAAAAAAGTTAGATGATACGCAACTCCTTGTGGATGTTATAATTAAAGGATTGCAAGATGTGAAGGGAGAAGACATAGTGAGCATAGACATGCGAAAATTAGATAATGCAGTAACTGCATATTTCGTAATTTGTACAGGAACATCTAATACGCACGTAGCTGCATTAGGAAGTTCTGTAGAAAGAGAGGTAAGAAAAACATTGAAAGACAGAGCATGGCATACCGAAGGTTATCGAAATGCAGAATGGGTTTTATTGGATTATATTAATGTGGTAGTACACATTTTCCAAAAAGAACAAAGAGATTTTTATAACCTAGAAGGATTGTGGGCAGATGCAGAAATAACACAAGTAAAACAAGCTTAAATAAACGTATTGAATGGAAAATAACAATAATAAAAAAGGAAACCAGCCTCCAAAAAATAATAAAACCCCAAATAAAAAACCGTTTAGTTTCTATTGGATTTATGCCATTGTTGGTATAGTACTTTTATCACTTCAGTTATTAAACTGGAGCGGAGGATCTTCTGTAATTACTGAATCTGAATTTCAAGATATGGTGATGCAAGGAGATGTAGAACAGGTGGTTGTAGTAAAAAACAAAGGCGTTGCTAGAGTTACCCTTACTCAAGAAGCATTGTCAAAAGAAGAACATGCTAAAAAAATAAAAAGTAATAATTTTAACAGTGGCAATAAAGGACCACATTATACTTTCGAGTTTAACTCGTTAGATAATTTTGATAAAGACCTGAAAAAATGGTCGGATGAAAAAGGCCTGAAATACAAAACCGTTACTGAAGAGGATTGGCTAGGAGGCATAATAGGCTTTATTTTACCAATTTTAATTATTGTTGGAATATGGATGTTTTTGATGAAAAGAATGTCTGGTGGCGGTGGTCCGGGTGGACAGATATTTAATATCGGGAAATCTAAAGCTCAGTTATTCGATAAAGAAAAAAGTGTTAAAGTAACATTTGAAGATGTTGCCGGACTAGAAGGAGCAAAAGAAGAAGTGCAAGAAATTGTTGACTTTTTGAAAAAACCTGAAAAATATACCGAATTAGGAGCAAAAATTCCTAAGGGAGCTTTGTTGGTTGGTCCTCCTGGAACAGGGAAAACCTTGTTGGCAAGAGCAGTAGCAGGAGAGGCTAAAGTGCCATTTTTCTCACTTTCCGGTTCCGATTTCGTTGAAATGTTTGTTGGTGTTGGAGCTTCAAGAGTAAGAGATTTGTTTAAACAAGCAAAAGAAAAAGCCCCATCCATTATTTTTATTGATGAGATAGATGCTATCGGTCGTTCAAGAGGGAAGGGAATGGCTCAAGGAGCAAATGACGAAAGAGAAAACACTTTAAATCAGTTGCTTACAGAGATGGATGGTTTTGGAACAAACACAGGAGTTATTGTATTGGCAGCAACTAACAGAGCTGATGTGTTAGATAGAGCTTTAATCAGACCAGGACGTTTTGATAGACAAATTCACGTTGATTTACCTGAGTTGCACGAAAGAGAAGAAATATTCAAGGTTCATTTAAAACCGTTAAAAATTGATGAAACTGTTGATAGGTTCTTTTTAGCAAAACAAACGCCCGGATTTTCAGGGGCTGATATCGCTAATATTTGTAATGAAGCAGCCTTAATTGCAGCAAGAAAGCAAAAGAAAGTAATTAATAAACAAGATTTCTTAGATGCAGTTGATAGAGTTGTTGGTGGTTTAGAAAAGAAAAACAAAATTATTTCTGACCACGAAAGAAAAACTATTGCTTACCACGAAGCTGGTCATGCAGCAGTAAGTTGGTTGGTAAAATATGCATCACCTTTGGTAAAAGTAACCATTATTCCTAGAGGTAGATCTTTGGGAGCAGCTTGGTATTTACCCGAAGAAAGACAAATAACTACTACAGAACAATTAAAAGATGAAATGTGTGCTGCTTTAGGTGGTAGAGCTGCCGAGCAAGTAATTTTCGGAAAAGTTTCTACAGGTGCATTAAGCGATTTAGAAAAAATTACCAAGCAAGCTTATGCTATGATTAGTATTTATGGCTTAAGTGAAAAATTAGGAAATATAAGTTATTATGACTCAACAGGTCAGTCTGACTATTCTTTTTCGAAACCTTATTCTGAGAAAACAGCTCAGTTGATAGATGAAGAAGTAAGCAAACTTATTGAAGAGTCTTACGCAAGAACAGTTAAAATTCTTACCGAGAACAAAGATAAGTTGACTCA
The DNA here is from genome assembly GCA_036567945.1 of Vicingaceae bacterium. Classification (GTDB taxonomy): domain Bacteria; phylum Bacteroidota; class Bacteroidia; order Flavobacteriales_E; family Vicingaceae; genus BRH-c54. Next base: position 43,555 of record DATCTM010000119.1, on the reverse strand, counting down.
ATTGGCTGAAATTTTATTAGAAAAAGAAGTAATTTTTAGAGATGATTTGGAAGTAATATTTGGAAAGAGTGCTTTTGAAGAAGAGCTAAAAGAAGAAAAGAAAAGTTCTAAGAAAAAAGTACAGGAAGAGGTTGTTTCAGAGACTGTTCAATCAGAAGATACGAAAACTGAAAAGAAAGACGATAACATAGATACAGCTTAAAGCTAAAAGTGCATGCAAAAAGACTGGGTTTTGATATACACAACAACAAATAATAATAGTGCCCAAATTGTAAAATCTGTCTTAGGCAGTGAGGGGATTAATGCAGTTGTTGTTAATAAAAGAGATTCCATGCATTTGCATCTTAATAATGCTTCAGTTGAGCTATATGTTAAGTCTGATGATGCTATAAAAGCAGTGAACATTATTAATAAAAACGAATTATAGCCTAATGTTACAACGTGCCATAACCGGATTTTTATTTGTGTTGGTATTGATTACTGCCATTTATTTTGGTGCTTATTCCACGTTATTTTTGTTTATGATTATTGTGTTGCTGGGTATTGATGAGTTTTATGCTTTAGTAAAGAAAAATAAAACTATAAAACCTCAAAATTTTCAAGGGGTTATTATCGGACTTACCTCTTTTGTATTGTTGGCTTTTGCTGCTCAACAAATAATGGAAATAAAATACACCTTATACCTTATTCCATTGTTTTTCTTAACCTTTATCATAGAGCTTTACCGTAAAAAAGACTATGCATTTATAAATATTGCTTATACTTTACTAGGTGTTTTTTATGTTACTTTTCCATTTGCCATGTTGTATCATTTAGGGTTTTATCAGGAAAATCAGTTTACACCAACGTTTAGTTTTCAAATTATTATTGGCTTTTTCATATTACTATGGTCTAGCGATACTGGTGCTTATTTAGCAGGAAGATTTTTCGGAAAACATAAACTTTTTGAAAGAATTTCACCTAAAAAAACGTGGGAAGGAAGTATAGGAGGAGGAGTTTTATCCTTAGTTGCAGCTTATGTTATCAGCTTGTTCTTTCATAATATTGAATTAAAAGATTGGATGATATTGGCAATAATCACTGTAGTTTTTGGTGGTTTAGGCGATTTAGTAGAATCTATGCACAAAAGAAACTTAAATGTTAAAGACTCAGGAAATTTACTTCCGGGTCATGGTGGTATTTTAGACCGATTTGACGGCTTGTTTATGGCTGTTCCATTTATATATACTTATTTAGTTATAGTAGCTAATTAAGTATATTTTCAAATAATTTAAAATCATATTTTTACTTCATTATTAACGAATAAAAATTATAAATAGCTACATATGAAAATTATTGATGAATTCAAATCATTTGCCGTTAAAGGGAATGTAATTGATATGGCTGTCGGTATTATTATCGGAGCAGCTTTCGGAAAAATTGTAACATCATTTGTAAACGATGTGATAATGCCACCCATAGGAATTTTAATAGGAGGGGTTAAATTTTCTTCATTAAAAATTGTATTGAAAGAAGCTGTTGGAGAAACTCCTGCCATTGCTATAAATTATGGTAATTTTTTTCAAGTAACTTTTGATTTTTTAATTGTTGCTCTTGCCATTTTTATGGTAATAAAAGCAATGAATGCTGCTAAGAAAAAAGAAGAAGCAAAACCTGCGGCACCAGTTGCACCAACCAAAGAAGAAGTGTTATTAACAGAAATTAGAGACTTATTGAAAAAATGAGTTGGTTAATGCTTGTAATAGCAGGGTTATTTGAAGTCGCATTTGCTTTTTGTTTAGGAAAGGTAAAAACAAGCCATGGTACAACAGCTACCTTATGGTTTGTTGCATTTTTACTATGTTTATCCATAAGCATGTTCCTATTGGTAAAAGTTACTCAGCATTTACCAATAGGAACAGCTTATGCAGTTTGGACAGGCATAGGAGCTGTGGGGACTGTTTTAGTAGGGATGCTGTTTTTTAAAGAACCGACCGATTTTTGGAGACTCTTTTTCATCACTACACTTATTATGTCCATTATTGGACTTAAGTTGGTGACGAAAGCCCCCTAAGAGAGGGAGTTGCCCATTATACAACGCCAATCTTTGGCGTTATTCAAATGTAGATTTTGTTGAGAGTAGTTCGTAAGTCGTAGCTCTTAGGGAGCTTGCTGAGTATTGCCAATGAACTATAAACAATAACTACTCTAAAGGAAAGCATTAAGAATAGTTGCCTGATTTATAAGCTATTTTATATATATTTGAAGAATTAAGAATACCTAAGGGGTATATATCTACCCATACTATAGACATGTATACTTTTGGTGTGCATAAGTTAACTTTAATAAATGAAAAACATACTAATTTTATTTTTTTTAATTCCAACAATTTTAGTTTCTCAAAAAACTAAGTCAATAGCAGGAACATACAAATTTGGAAATGATATTCATAAAGAGAACATAGGTGAACTACTTGTTATGCCCGAATCGGATAGTACCGTATCTATTTACATGAAGGTTTCTAAAAAAGCACCTTTCTATAACACGTCTGTTTTGTTGACTGAGCTTGAAATTATTGATAAAAAAACTTATTATCAACCTAAAACAGGTGATGCACGGGTATGTTTTGAATTTTTTAATAATAGTGTTAATGTTACTGATTTAAATGAAATTGTATCAACTCATATTTTTCTGGAAAATCAAATTTTTAGGAAAGTAGCTCCGAACATTCCTAAAACTTTTATTAGAGGTAATGGAAAGGTTGTTCAGATTAATAAATCTGCTGCCGAGTACCAACCAAATTATTATCCCAATAATACTCTTTGGGACTTTATAGGCATTTGGCGATTTGGTCAAGGTGCGGAAGCATTAAATATTTCAAAAGATCTTTTAACAAACTCAATTAATGTACAATATAATTCAAGTAGCGATGGCTTTGAGGATAGATATATAGAAAATTGCCAGTGGAGAAAGGGAAAAATTTATGGAGATTATTATGGAGGAAAAGAGAACGTAATAATAGAAATGGAAGATGGAAACCTGTTGTTAACTATTAATCCTTTTCATCAATTTCAATCACTAGAAAAACAAGTATTCAAAAAATATCCGAAATCTATTTTTAAATACTGCTCTCAAGAGGAAAATGCATACCTATATAATGGTAGTCAGATAGTAGATAGCTTACCTCCAGGCGACCGAGTTTTACTTTTATGTGATCAGAAAAACTTAAATTTTAATCCAATAATATCCTACGTAAGTAGGTTTAATACATCACATGTCAACAAGAATAACATGTATGTTAAACAAAATCAGCTCTCAGATACTAAGCCTCTTTTTGTTTCTGATGCTGTTGAACTTAAATTCTTCCCAAATTTGAATAAAAGTGAGCTTTTTGTAAAACAATTATATACTCCAGAAAAGCTTAAAGAAAATATAGAAATAGTACGTGTTCCAGAACAAAATGTTGTGGGACAGAAAAAGCTTTTAGTAGATAAGGATGTTTATGCTAAATTGAGTCTCGCAACTATTAACAGGAACTATGATAATATAAATATATATGTGACAGGAACCATTGATTTATCAAAAGAATTTAACACTTTAGTAATTGATTTTCAGTCGGACAATGAGTATTATGCCTATTTAGTAAATTATACCATAGAAGGGAAATATATTGACCATATTTTAATAGGAAGGGATGATTATGTTGAAAGCTTCACACCTATTAAATCTATATTCGCTGCTGGTGAAGTTTATGTAAACTCGATGATCTTTACAGAAGATGACTCTGAAAAAAGTAGTTATAAAATTTTTAAAACGGAAAGATATACGCTAAACAGAAGAGGACAGTTTATAGTATCCGGTTATTCCAATTCTTTTATGCATCAACCCGAAGTTTCATTGAAAATTGTAGCACAACAAGTAAAAAGCAAAAGGTATGGAAATGTATTAATTAACTTGTTTTTAAATTATATAGACACAAGTAATGTAGGAGGATATGCTATTTCTATGTCTGCTGAAATTGAAACCGAAGCTGGAATAATCCAAAATATTCCTATAGAATTACAACAAAATAACGGGTTTATTTATCCTCCGTATGGCAGCTTTGTTGGGCCATCAGGAATGCTTCAAAAAATATTTAATACCAATATTAATGAAGGTGCTCCAGCGTCTTTAGCTGTTAAACTTCATTTTAATGATGTAACAAATGATGATGTTGAAGAATTATTTCTGGAGATAACAGACAATAGCTATACAATTCCTCCTAAATCATACTTTTGTTTTTTAAATGATGGAGGAACATGGGTTTATAGTGAATACAATGAAAAGGCTAATGAGTTTATTAATGATGTAGGTATGCCGTATGAAATGGTGTTTAAATCGTATTATAAATTCGGTTTCCCTCCATATTCATTAGAGGTTGATGATGATAAAAAATCAACATTTCTTTTAAGCGAAAACGAACAATTAATATATACGTTCAAGGTAAAAGATAGCGATAAACGAGTGAGTATTGGTGTTACAGAAAATTGTAAATATGTAGTATATAGATTTGGAAAGGAAGGTAGTATAGAATTTGAATATAAAGCTGAATATAATAGTAATGTTGAAAAATTCAACTACTTTAAAAATGATCAGACTTTAATTCCTCCACGTAATTATTTAGAGAACATAAGTTTTACAAATGAAGATTATCAATATGTTATTTACGATAATTATCTGGAGACGGATTTGATGAAATATGACTCCATTTTTAAGTCAAATCCAACTAAAGAATATTCAGTAGTTTTAGAAGAACTTTATGATGCTGGAGTAATTTCAAATGCTGAATCCATAGATATTCAAGACTATTTTGAATTCTTTAAGATAACTCCGGGAATATCTTTTAAACCTGGAATAGGAATTATGGTTAGAAATTTAAAAACCAATAAAATATCATTTATTGAAGCTGATGAAAGTTCTACTAAAGGTTATATGGAATTAATAAAGGCTTGTATTTGGAAAAATTAAAGTTAATTTTAATGGCATTCAAAAAAATGAGAAGAACGACAACTTGCTTGGAAACTTGTTAAAAAATTGTTGGTTTTAATTTTTTTAGCGTTTAAAAAAAGCATTCTCTTTTAGTAACTTTATCCTCTCACTTTTTTAACAGCAATTGTCATGTTTTTAATATTCGATACAGAAACCACAGGCTTACCACGTGACTATAACGCACCCGTTTCCGATTCGGACAACTGGCCCAGAATGGTGCAGTTAGCATGGCAATTGCACGATGATAAAGGTAAATTAATTACAGCCAAAAATTACATTATTAAACCCGTTGGTTTTGATATTCCTATTGCCGTAGCCAACGTGCACGGCATTACCACCGAAAGAGCCTTGGCAGATGGTGAGGATTTGCAATTTGTATTGGAAGAATTCCAAAAAGATGTGCAACAAACCACCTACAACGTGGGGCATAACATTGAGTTTGATGTTAATATTGTTGGAGCAGAATTTTACAGGCTTTCCATAGCTAATAATTTAGCAGATAAAAAGTCGCTCGATACCATGAAATCTAGTGTGGATTTTTGTGCTATTCCCGGTGGAAGAGGTGGAGGATATAAATATCCGAGGCTAACGGATTTACATATAAAGCTTTTTAATAAAGATTTTGGAGATGCTCATGATGCGGCTTATGATGTAGATGCAACGGCTCGTTGTTTCTTTGAGTTGCTAAAGCTTAGAGTAATTCATCCCAAAGAAATTACCAATCAGGAAATTGTTTATGAAGCTCCTAAATTAGCAGAAGCGAATTTTGCTAAAAAAGTTACAGATACTTCGGCTGAGGATGTTTTAAAAACAACTACTCCCATATCTTCGGAGTTGGAAGCCTTGGATTTTGTGCATCTGCACAATCATTCGGAGTTTTCTACACTTCAATCTACAACAAAAGTAGCCGGCTTAGTAAAAAAAGCCAAAGAATTAGGTATGAGTGCAGTTGCTTTAACTGATCATGGTAACATGATGGCAACTTTTCATTTTGTTAGAGAAGCACACAAAGAAGGTATTAAACCCATAGTAGGTTGTGAGTTTAATCTTTGTGTAAATATGAAGGATAAAAACCTTAAAGACAATGGTTTTCAAACAGTTTTAATTGCTAAAAATGAAAAAGGGTACCATAATTTAATAAAGTTGGCTTCTTATGCCAATACTGAAGGATTTTATTATGTTCCTAGAATTGATAGAGAATTATTGTTACAATATAAAGAAGATTTAATTGCATTAACAGGAGGTATTTGGGGAGAAGTTCCTAATAAAATTCTTTTTGAAGGAACCAATCAGGCCGAAGAAGCTTTTGTTTGGTGGAAAACTAATTTTGGTGATGATTTTTATGTAGAAATTAATCGCCATGGTGTGCAAGAGGAAGAGGCAGTAAATAAAGTATTGTTAGATTTTGCAAAGAAATATGATGTAAAATACATTGCTACCAACAATACCTATTATTTAAATAAAGAAGATGCTGTTTCTCAAGATGTATTGTTGTGTATAGGTGGCGGAAATAAAGTTTCTCAGCCAAAAAAATACATAGGCTCTAAAGGTAGAGAGTTTAGGTTTGGTTTTCCCAATGACGAATATTATTTTAAGTCGAAAGATGAAATGAAACAGCTTTTTGCAGATTTGCCAGATGCTATAGTAAATACTGCTGAGGTAGCTGAAAAAATAATACCTTTTAAGCTAGAACGTGATGTATTGCTTCCGAAGTTTGAAATTCCTAATGAATTTAAAGACCCAAGAGATGAAGAAGACTCAAGCTTAAAAATTGGAGAAAATGCATACCTCCGTCATATTACTTACGAAGGAGCAAAAGAACGCTATGGAGAAATTACAGAAGAAATTAGAGAAAGAATAGATTTTGAGTTAGGTGTTATTAAAAATACCGGTTATCCAGGATATTTCTTAATTGTAGAAGACTTTATTAGAGAAGCTCGTAGAATGGGAGTTTCTGTTGGGCCGGGTAGAGGTTCTGCAGCTGGTTCGGTGGTAGCATATTGTACAAAAATTACCAATATAGATCCTATAAAGTATGATTTGCTTTTTGAGCGTTTTTTAAATCCTGACCGTATTTCTATGCCCGATATTGACATTGATTTTGATGATGAAGGTAGGCAGTTGGTAATGGATTATGTTATCAAAAAATATGGTAAAAATCAGGTAGCACAAATTATTACTTATGGTAAAATGGCAGCAAAATCTGCTATTAGAGATACAGCAAGAGTATTTGATTTACCGTTGGCAGAAGCTAACTTATTGGCTAAGTTGCTTCCAAAAATGATTCCCGGAAAATGGAGCATAGATAGGTTTTTAAAAGAGAATGAAGAAGAAATAAAAAAAGTGCTTCGTCCTGATGAAGCAGAACGAATGAAGGAGTTTATTCGCTATGCTGAAAGTAACCCGGCAGCTTCAAAAACTATACATCAAGCAAAAATTGTTGAAGGTGCGTTAAGAAATACAGGAATTCATGCTTGTGGGGTAATTATTACACCCGATGATATTACCAACTTTGTACCCATAGCCACTGCCAAAGATTCGGAAATGGCTTGTACCCAATTTGATAACTCGGTAGCAGAAGATGCGGGGTTATTAAAAATGGACTTTTTAGGATTAAAAACATTAACCTTAATTAAAGATGCGTGTAAAATTATTAAAGATAAACACGGAATTGAATTAGATCCCGAACAGTTTGATATTGAAGACGAAAAAACCTATGAACTTTTTCAGAAAGGAGCAACCAATGGTATATTTCAGTATGAGTCGGATGGAATGCAAAAATATCTTAAGGACTTAAAACCAACTGTTTTTGCAGATTTAATTGCGATGAATGCACTTTATCGTCCGGGACCGATAGAATATATTCCTTCCTTTGTGAAGAGAAAACATGGAGAGGAAGAAGTGGTTTATGATCTTCCTGAAATGGAGGAATACTTAAAAGAGACTTATGGTATTACCGTTTATCAGGAGCAGGTAATGTTGCTTTCCCAAAAATTAGCTGATTTTACTAAAGGTGAGGCGGACATGCTTAGAAAAGCGATGGGTAAGAAGCAAATTGCAGTGCTAGATAAAATGAAGCCTCAATTTGTTGAACAAGCTAAAGCTAAAGGGCATCCGGAGGATAAATTAGAAAAAATTTGGAAAGATTGGGAAGCTTTTGCAGCCTATGCATTTAACAAATCTCACTCTACTTGTTATGCGTGGATAGCGTTCCAAACAGCTTATTTAAAAGCCCATTATCCTGCTGAGTATATGGCTTCTGTGTTGAGTAATAACATGAATGATATTGAAAAAGTTACTTTTTTCATGGATGAGTGTAAACGCATGAAAATTAAGGTGCTTGGTCCTGACGTAAATGAATCGGTATATAAATTTACGGTAAATGCCAATGGAGAAATACGTTTTGGATTAGGGGCTATTAAAGGTGTTGGAGAAAGAGCGGTAGAATGTATTATAGAAGAAAGAAAAAACAACGGTGCTTTTTCTTCTATTTTTGATTTAACTAAAAGAATAGATTTACGGGCTGCCAATAAAAAAACCTTAGAAAGTTTAGCATTGGCAGGGGCTTTTGATTCGTTTCCGAATACGCATAGAGCTCAATATTTTGCCGAGTATGATAATAAAGGTACTTTTTTAGAAATGGCTATAAAATTTGGCAATAAATTTCAAGATAATGCCAATTCTGCTCAAGTATCTATGTTTGATATGGTAGAAGCTGAAGAAGAAGTTGATGAGCCTCAATTACCACATTGTGAAGAATGGAGTACACTAAAAAAGCTAAATGCCGAAAAAGAAGTGGTGGGGATTTTTATTTCTGGACATCCTTTAGATGATTTTAAGTTAGAAATGCAAAGCTTTTGTAGAGGAAACCTAAGTGATGTTAAAAATACTTTAGAAAACAAAGGGAGAGATTTGGCCATTGCCGGTATTTGTACAGGAGCAGAAGAAAGAATGACTAAAAACGGAAAGCCTTTCGGGATTCTTAAAGTGGAAGATTATGAAGCCACACACGATTTTTTTGTTTTTGGTGAAGAATATGTGAAACACAAACCTTATTTTTTTGAAGGACAATATTTATTTATTAAAGGAAAAATTCAGCCCAGACAATGGGCAAAAGACGATAATGATGTAGAGTTTAAGATTGCTAGTATTCAGCTACTTTCTGAGGTAAGAGAAAAAAGAACCAAAAGAGTAATTATTTCTTTACCCAACAAAACACTAACCACAGAATTGTTTGAAGAAATAGAAGCAATTATAGAGCAACATCAAGGAAATGTGCCTTTTAGGTTAATGGTGCAAGATGATGAACATGGAGTAGTAAACATGAATTCAAGGACTAAAAAGGTAGAAGTATCTAATGAATTTTTAGAAAAGTTAGATAGTTTATATCAAATTAAGTATAAAATTTCGGAAAGTTAAAAAAGTATAAAAATCAAAGAATTGTAATATTTGTTACAAAGTAAATTGATTTATTAATTGTAATTTTGAACAAAAGAAATCAGAGAAATAATTAAAAAAGATAATATTATGGCATTAGAATTAACAGACGCAAACTTTGAAGAAAAGGTTTTAAAATCAGACAAAGCAGTATTAGTAGATTTTTGGGCAGAATGGTGTGGACCATGTAGAATGGTAGGGCCAATTGTTGAAGAATTAGCTAACGATTACGAAGGTAAAGCAATAGTAGGTAAAGTTGATGTAGATAACAATCCTGAAGTAGCAGCCAAGTTTGGAATTAGAAATATACCAACTATTTTATTTATGAAAAATGGTGAGGTAGTAGATAAACAAGTTGGTGCAGTGCCAAAACAGACATTAGCAGCTAAATTAGATGCTATTTTATAATAAGTTTTTAAATTTTAGTTAATTGTTTTAAAAGCTGCTCGGAGTAATCTGAGCAGCTTTTTTATTGTTTGATTTAAACTTGAAACGCCAAACCTACATTAGTCCTCTGCCGGTTTTCTTTATTTCACCGCTTGTAGTGAGATCGTCAATTAGTTTGTCAAGAATTCCATTCACGAAAATTTTACTTTTAGGAGTACTATAACCTTTAGATAAATCGATGTATTCGTTTAAGGTAACTTTTACCGGAATAGACTTGAAAGCAGTTAATTCTGTCAATGCCATTTTCATTAACAAAATATCTACCATAGCAATTCTTTCAATTTCCCAATTTTTGGTTTTATTGGCAATTAGTTGAGCATTTTCAGCTTCATTTTTTATGGTTTCCCTAAAAAGCGTTTTCACAAACTCAATATCGTCTTCTTCATCACTGTAAACAGGCATTATAATAGCTGAATTATCTCCTTTTGCATCAATTTTTTTGATGGTTTTAATTACCATACTCAATACAAAGTCTATTTCATCGTAGCCCCAATAAATACTTTTTTCGCTTATTTCAGAAATGAAAAAATCGTTTTCGGCAATAATTTTTTTGAAAATAGCTACGGCAAACTTCTTATCTTCTTCAAAACTGCTGTTTTTAGTTGACATGTACTCTTCATAAACAGGGTGTTTTCTCATAAAGTTCATTAGTTTTACTAATAACTCCTGATCGTTACTCCACAACAGTTTTTTATTGTTTATTGCTGTTTTTAGTTTAGTGTTTTCACTTAGAATTTTAAAAACTGCATTGTCTATAAATTTTGTGTTAGGATTTAAATCCTCGGCTGAAGGCAATCTTTTTTGTTTGGCTTCTTCGTTTTTAAGCTTAGAATAATGAATAAGTTCATCACCAATAGTTAGGAATAAAAGATACAAATCGTGCATTCTTTCAAAACTATGAAAGAGATCTTTTTCTATTTTTTGTTGATTGTCGCTTCCCGAGTGGAAGTAAGCATAAAGTGCTTGAAATGTTTTTATTCGTAAATACCTTCTGCTAATCATTTATCAAGTTTAAAGTCAAGATTAAAAAAAAACACCTCCTTCTCGTTTGAAGGAGGTGAGTGATGAAATTGAATTATTTTAAAACGAAAGTTTTATTTTACCTATAGCTTCAATACGTTCTTCTGCCATTTTATTAGCAATAGCATAAGTTGGTATATTCTCATCTTGAGAACGTTTAATTATAGTGGCTGTAGTGTTATAAATATCTTCTGCTTTAGCCATTGCCCATTCAGGAGAAAGTTCTTTTACTTCGGCATAGCAATTAATAACACCACCTGCATTCAACATAAAATCAGGAGTGTAAACCATCCCTTTTTGCATTACAGCTTCGCCATGTTTTCTTTCGTCTTTTAATTGGTTATTGGCTGCACCGGCAATTATGCTACATTTTAAACGAGATAAAGTATCGTCATTTATAGTTGCACCCAATGCACAGGGAGCGTAAATGTCCATGTCTAAATCATAAATTTCGTCTAAACCTACTACTTGTGAACCAAATTTTTGAGCAATATTTTTTAAGGTAGCTTCGTGAATATCAGAGATAAAAATGTTAGCACCTTCTTTAGTTAAGTGTTCTACTAAATATTGTCCAACATGACCAACACCTTGCACAGCAATTTTTTTACCTGCTAATGAATCGCTACCAAATTGAGCTTTAGCAGCAGCTTTCATACCTACATAAACACCATAAGCAGTAACAGGAGAAGGATCGCCACTTTTTCCGGGTAATCCGGCAACATGGTTAGTTTCCATATTTACCCAAGTCATATCCTGAGGAGAAATTCCAACATCTTCGGCAGTAATATATTTGCCACCAAGTGAATTTACAAATTTTCCAAACCTTCTGAATAAAGCTTCATTTTTTTGAGTTCTTGAATCACCAATGATAACAGCCTTTCCACCACCAAGGTTCAAACCTGCCAAGCTATTTTTGTAAGACATTCCTCTAGAAAGCCTTAGTACATCGTTGATGGCTTCAGTTTCATTATTATACATCCACATTCTTGTTCCACCTAAAGCAGGGCCTAAAGTGGTGTTATGGATAGCAATAATAGCTTTTAAGCCTGTTGCATTATCTTGGCAAAAAACTAACTGTTCATGGTCGGTGGTAGTCATATGGCTTATGACCGGATTTTCAGCAAATGCTTGTTCTTTAACTGCTGTCATGTCTTTTATTTTATTATTTAATGAGTTTGTTTCGTGTTTAGTTTCTAATATTAATCCCTAATTTTGTATTTAATAAAAGAAGGATATTATCAGGCTCCAAAATTAGTGTTTTCTTGTTAATACAGCTTTTTTTCTTCAATTTATAATGGTTAATTTTTTTCTCAATGAAGTCGCTTAAATACCTTAATAAATATTTGTTCAAATATAAATACAGGTTGTTGTTTGGATTTGTATTTATTGTATTGTCAAATATTTTTGCGGTTTATCCTGCACAGCTTATAAGAGAAGCATTAGATTTAGTTGAGGCAAAACTTAAAGGAATTGAAATTACAGATACTTCTTTTTTAACAGAATACATGGATGGAATTCCGCTTACCAAAGTAGTTTTAATTTATGGAGCCATTGTGTTTATTGCGGCAATAATAAAAGGTGCTTTTACTTTTTTTATGCGTCAAACTATTATTATCATGTCTCGTTTGGTAGAATATGATTTAAAAAATGAGGTGTATAACCATTATCAAGATTTAGATGCTTCTTTTTATAAATCTAATAATACAGGTGATATTATGAACCGTATTAGTGAAGATGTTACCAAAGTAAGAATGTATTTGGGACCGGGAATTATGTACAGTTTAAATTTAATTGTATTGTTTGTAATTGTTGTACCTATTATGTTTTCCATTAGTGTAAAACTTACGATGTATTCACTTATTCCGTTACCAATTTTGTCTATCATTATTTATTATGTGAGTAATGTAATTAATAAGCAAAGTTCAAAAGTGCAAGCTAAATTATCAGATATTACAACGCTTACGCAAGAAACTTATTCTGGAATTAGAATTATTAAGTCTTTTGTAAAAGAAGATTATTTTAATAAAGAACTGAATAAACAAAATGAAAATTACCGAAGCCTTTCTATGAATTTGGTAAGAACTAACGCTTATTTTGCTCCAACTATGTTGTTGTTAATTGGGTTGAGTACCATTTTTACCATTTACATTGGCGGACAAGAGTACATTGCCGGAAACATTACCAAGGGAAATATTTTGGAGTTTGTAATTTATATTAATATGCTAACCTGGCCGGTAACAGCAATAGGGTGGGTCTCTTCAATTATTCAAAGAGCATCAGCATCTCAGGAGAGAATAAATGAATTCTTAAACACGAAATCCAAAATTAAAAATCCAACAGATAAAATAGAGGAAGTAAAAGGTGATATTGAATTTAATAACGTTTCGTTTACCTATCCCGAATCAGGAATAAATGCATTGAAAAACATTTCTTTTAAAGTAAAACAAGGAGAAACATTAGCGATTGTTGGGAGGACAGGTTCAGGAAAATCTACTGTAGTAAACCTTTTATTAAGAAATTATGACTTAAACGAAGGAGCAATTTTGATAGATAATAAAAACATTAAAGAAATCAATTTAAATCATTTTAGAGAAAATGTGGGGTATGTTCCTCAAGATGTGTTTTTATTTTCTGATACTATTGAAAATAATATAGCTTTTGGCTATAAAAACAGATTACCTGAAAAAGAGATAATAGAGCAAGCAGCCAAAGATGCTGTTATTTATGCTAGTATAAAAGAATTTGATAAAGGATTTAAAACAAGAGTGGGAGAAAGAGGAGTAACTTTGTCAGGTGGACAAAAACAACGTATTTCAATAGCTAGAGCCATTATAAAATCGCCAAAGATTTTAATTTTTGATGATTGTTTGTCGGCTGTAGATACAGAAACTGAAGATGCTATTTTAAACAACTTAAAAAGAGTGATGGAAAATAAAACTTCCATTATTGTTAGTCATAGAGTTTCAACAGTTAGAAATGCAGATAAAATTGTAGTGTTGGAAGAAGGAAAAATGGTAGAGTTTGGTACACACAATGAGTTGCTTAATGCCAAAGGAGCTTATTATAAAATGCACGAAAAACAATTAATGGAGGAAGCAGAAAATAATAAGAGAGATTAAAGTAATAATGGTATTATTGCTTTTTTTAAAAGTATATATCAAAAACGAACTAATATAATGAAAAAAGCACTTATCCTTATTAATTTATTTTTAATAACTTTCATTTTATTTGCACAGAAGAAAGGATTAGAGAACAATAAAGTTCTTATGAATGGTGAAGCTTACGGTACCAAACCAATAATGATTTCCTTTTATAAGAGTTTTTTGTTTGAAGAAGAAAATATGATTTTCGATATTTTTATAAGCAATAAGAATATACATCTCAGAAAATTTAATCTATCTACTTTAGATATAGAAAAAAGTGAAAGTTTTGATTTGTTCACCAAAGAGGTTAGTTTAGAAAAAGTATTAAAAATAAAGGATAGAATATTTATGTTTTATGCTTTAAGAGAAGGTGATTTTAATAATTACAAAGAAAGTTTATATTATCGAGAAATTGACCCTAACACATGTTCATTTGAAGGTAAAGGGAAATTGCTTATCAATACAGATTTTGAAGTAACTTCAGTTTATGAATCCGGATATCCATCTTACAATAATTTTGAAATTAAATTAACAGACGACAATGAGTTAATGGCTGTTTCTTATAAAATTGATAAGCTTAAAAAAGAAAAAGCTATCTATTGTTATAAAGTTTTTGATGCTGAATTTAACCTGCAATGGGAAAAAGATATTACTATGCCGCACGATATAGAATATATTGAAGGTATAGATTTTTCTATTGATAATCAAGGAGATATTTATAGTGCTTTTAATGTTTATGAAAATAAGAATAAGCAGTTCAAAGATTCGAAACTTCAAAAAGCATTTGAGATTGAATTATATAAGATTGAAAAATCATCGGCTACACCTTATTACTACACGTTGAAAATAGATTCTAATTATGCTGCAAATAGTGTAAAATTTGTTCAGACAGAAGAGGGGGTTAAATGTGTAGGATTATCTTCTTTTATAGGGTATAATAATAGGTTTTCTGATCCAAGTGGTTTTTTTATGTTTAATCCTCAAGATTCTATTTCAGAAATTAAAAACTATATCATTCCTGATAGCATCATTTACCTTAATGAAAAAGCGTCCACAATAACCACTCAAGAGTCAATTAAACGAAGGTATGGTAAGAATAAATTTAAGTCATATATTAGTAATTTATCAATCGAAAGAGTTCAGGTTTTAAAAGATGGAAGTGTATTATTGGTGGCAGAACAATCTAGGACAGTAAATAGAAGTGGGTTTATACCTTTAGCTTCATCCACTATATTGCTAATTCAAGACTTTAACATGATGTTCGAAAGTGCCTATTTTACTAAAATCAACAAAGATGGAAGCCTAGCTTGGATAGACAAATTAGTTAAAAAGCAAGAGACAGATATGCAAATTACTGTCGATGGGTATAATAAATTAGGAAAAGACATGGTGATTATTGAAGATGAAAATAAAATAAACATTATTTATAATGACCATTTAAAAAACTTGAGTTTGAATAATTCAAAACCTCCTAAAAGGTTGAAAAATAGAAGGAATGGGGTGCTACTTAAGTATTCAATTAACAAAATATCTGGAAATTCAACAAAAGATTTTTTCTCAAAATCAAATAAAATAAATGATGTTAAAGTAAGTCAGTTTAATACTTCTTGTTTCGTAACAGAATATGAAGGATCAGTAGTTTTTGAAATAACAAAAAGTAACCATAGTCGTTTGATGAAATTTAATCTAAACAAATAATGAGAGCTATTTTTTTAATATTGAGCTTTTTGCTCATTGAAGCTAGTTATGCTCAAGTAAGAGCATATTTACTAATGGATAAAAACTTTCCTAAACCAATAAGTGGAAATAATAATTATTCATCTCCTTTGCCAGGAATAAAAGCAGGTGTTTTTTACGAATGGGAAAAATTTAGCTTGGGGATGGTTTTTGGCTATGAGTCATTTAAGCCGATAAGAGAGATAGATTATTTAACTTTAAATAATTCAATTATTAGATATGATAAATATTACGTGGTTAAAATGTACCCTATATTATTAGAAGGAAGGTATAATATCGCTTATATTAAAAATAAAGTAAAACTATATATAGGAGGAACTTATGGGGCAAGGATTTTAAAATATAATCATTTCAAAGTCATTAAAAATTATTATTCATCTAACATATCTACGGATTTAGATACCATTTATAACAACAATGTAATTTCAAGGTATTCAATTGGACCAAAAATTGGAGCGACAATGGATCTTGGAGACAAAATTTCTTTGATGGTAGAAGGTTCATACAATTATATTCAAGAAGAACAAGTTTTTACCAGAAGGCGTTATGTTGTTAACATAGAGCATACTTATTCATTTGGAGTAGGACTAATTTATAAGTTTGGGGATAAAGTTAGTGATAGAACCAAAAATGAAGATTGGTTTTAAAATTTTAAATGTATAAACACTAATTTTAGTGTTTATACATTTAATTTTAGCAAGTAAATTTGCTGGTGCTAATTAAAAAAATGCAACGAAAAAGATACTCAAGAACTCCTAATAGGAGTGATGTAAAATATTTTAAACAAATGGAAAAACAACTAAACATATTCGGAGAACCACTAATTGCTTGTAGCAACAATCCGTTAACAGGGTTTTTTAGAGACGGGTGTTGTAATACAGATGAAACAGATAGTGGAGTACATACTGTTTGCGTTGAGGTTACGGCTGAATTTTTAGATTTTTCTTATAATGTAGGAAATGATTTAATAACTCCAGTTCCGGAATGGGACTTTAAAGGATTAAAGCCCGGAGATAAATGGTGTTTATGTGCGGCTCGTTTTTTAGAGGCTTATGAAAATGATGCGGCTCCAAAAGTAGTGTTAGAAGCTACCAACGAAAAAACCTTAGAAATAGTACCTATGGATGTATTGATAAAACACGCCTCTTATAGCAAGCAAAATCAATAAAATAGTAATTTTCACACTAATAGTTAGACTAGAAAATAATCTAAGTTGTTGATTTTTAAAGATTTTTGCTAAATTGTAAAAACGTGAAAATTATTTTTAAAATATTACTTGTGAACTAATATTTAATGTATAAATTTGCAACCCTTTTTAGGACAAAAAATAAAAGATATGGAAGCTATTAAATTTGTAGAAAACGATTTGTCTCAGATAAATCAATACCCTGAATTCAAATCAGGAGATACGATTACTGTATATTATAAAATTAAAGAAGGTAATAAAGAAAGAACTCAGTTTTTTCAAGGAGTAGTACTTCAAAGAAGAAACTCAGGAGCTAACGAAACATTTACTATTAGAAAAATGTCTGGTGGAATTGGTGTAGAAAGAGTTTTTCCATTTGCTTCTCCATTTATTGAAAAAATAGAAGTGAACAAACATGGTAATGTAAGAAGAGCTAGAATTTTCTATCTAAGAGAAAGAACAGGTAAGTCTGCTCGTATTAGAGAAAAGAAAATGGTTAAAAAATAAGCTTATAATAATAGTTTAGATATGGTTAAAATCCTTAGGAGTCTTCTTCTAAGGATTTTTTTATGGGTAATTATTGAAAATAGTTGGAGGAATTTTAATTAATTAAGAAGAGGTAATGTTAATTTTCATCACCAATTACCAACTTGTATTTTTCTTTTGCTTGAATTTCAATGGCCTTTTCATTATCTAAAATCATGGTAGGAATTCCGTCAAAATCAGCAATTTTCCCGGTTACATAAATGGTTTGGTGTAAAAGCATGTCGTGTGGATTATAACTAAAGTTTAATATATTTTGTTTCCAAATAGCAACGGTAAAAATATGGTTAGGATAATTAATATCTAAGTTTAAAAATAAATGTCCGTTGCGGGTTTCTTTGGAGCTAACAACTGTTCCGGCAATAGTAACTTTTCTATTGCTACCCATTAATCTTTTGGCTTGTATGGTATTATAGACACCTTTAGGCAAGTCGGGTTGGTAAAGTGGTTGGATATCATTTTTTTGTTTTTCCGGCAACCAATCTATGATGTTTTTCTGACTTTCCAATGCATTTTCTTTTTCATCTGCTAATTGGTAGAAAAAATCAATGCCTGTAGCAGCTTCAACTTCATCAATACTTACAGCATAATTGTTTAAAGGGTAGTTAATTTTTTGGTTGGGCATTATAAAACCAATGGCTTTTTGGTTGTTCAAATCCATTACCACTTTGTAGTAATATGTTGGGATACTTACTTTGTTGACGCTTCTTTCAATTTTAGGAAGCGTATCGTTTAATAATGGACCGGTAACAACATAAAGCTGTGTAGTTGGATTGTTGTAGATGTAGCCTCTTAAGATATCTTCCAATTCTCCCCATTTTTCTCTGTTAAATTCTGCTAATTGTGGTGACATATTAGAATAAAAATATGATTCTGAAAGTGCTTTTTTGCTCCATTTAAAATCTGCTGAAGGAGCTAGATGTCCTCTGTCGTAGCCAAATCCATCATACTCATAGTTACCATCTTCCTTTTTAGTTTTAAGAAAATAATCTATCTCGGTTGCCGAACCTGTTTTAACTAACGAGTCTTCTCTAAAATCGTTTGTCCTACCTGTTTTTCCGTTAATAATATCGGGCAAAATAATATGGGCAACCCATTTGGCTTGTTCGTGTGGTTCGGAATAAACCAAACTCATAGCAGCATGATGAATAATTTCTTCATTATCGTTGGTTTTAGGTAAGCCGTATTTATATAAATCTTCACGAAGCTTTGTAAGTTTATAGGTTTCCAACTTTTGGTAAAGTTGTTCTTTTTGTTGGTCAAGTTGGTTTATTTCTTCTGTTAAGTTATTTATTTTTTCTTCAGAAGTTTGAGCAAAAACAGAAGTGCTTATTAGTAAAATAAGAGGGAAAAATAGATGGTAGCTGAATTTTAGCATTAAAATAGGTGTTAGACTTTAGAAAGTTAAAGCTAACAATAATTGTGCTATAGAAGTTAAGTGTAGATTATTATTCTTTAAACAAAGAATCAACAAATTCAACTTTATTAAAAACTTGTAGATGTTCTATTCCTTCGCCAACACCAATGTATTTTACAGGAATTTTAAATTGGTCGGAAATACCAATAACAACACCACCTTTAGCAGTTCCATCAAGTTTAGTAATGGCTAAGGCATTAATTTCTGTAGCTAAAGAAAATTGTTTGGCTTGTTCATAAGCATTTTGACCAGTAGAACCATCTAACACTAATAATATCTCGTGAGGAGCATTAGGAATAACTTTCTTCATTACATTTTTTATTTTAGAAAGTTCATTCATTAAGTTGATTTTGTTGTGTAACCTTCCTGCAGTATCAATAATTACGACATCCATTCCCTTCGCTTTTGCAGACTGTAAGGTGTCAAAAGCTACAGAAGCGGGGTCAGCATTCATTCCTTGTTCTACAATAGGAACATTTACTCGTTGAGCCCAAATTTTAAGTTGATCAACAGCCGCTGCTCTAAAAGTATCTGAGGCTCCCAGCATTACTTTCTTACCAGTTTTTTTAAGTTGGTGAGCCAGTTTTCCTATGGTGGTAGTTTTTCCAACACCATTAACACCAACTACCATAATTACATAAGGTTCATCTTGTTGAGGTATAGTAAAATCGGTATAGTTTTCAGTATTATTTTCTTCTAAAAGGGTGGTGATTTCCTCTCGCAGTATTTTGTTAAGTTCGTCAGTTCCTAAGTATTTATCTCTAGCAACCCTATCTTCAATTTTTTCAATAATTTTTAGGGTAGTGTTTACACCAACATCAGAGGTTACTAGAATTTCTTCAAGGTTGTCTAGTATTTCACTATCAACTTTAGATTTTCCGGCAACAGCTTTAGATAATTTTGAAAAAAAGTTTTCTTTGGTTTTGGTTAAACCTTCGTCAAGCACCTCTTTCTTTTCTTTTGAAAATATTTTGAAAAACGACATTTATACTATTTATTAGTGTTTGTATTTGAGTGGTTAAAATTAGGATTAAAGTTTTGATAATCCTGATAGGTTTGAATGATTGGAAATAAAAAAAGCTTCTCCCTTGACTACAAGAAAGAAGCTAAATAAAGTGTTTTTTTTTTAAGGAAAAAGATGTTATTTATTTTTTGAAAAAATCTTCTACTTTATCTTTTGTAACGATTTCTTCCTTAAAAGCATAAGCTCCTGATTTTGGAGACTTAACCATTTTAATAACTTTAGTGTAGTTCTTTCCACCTTCTTTTTGTACTGTTCCAACGGTTTTCTTTGCCATAACTATTTGGTTTATTTGAAATTTTCTTTTTTATGAAAATTCCTAATTATTTAATTTCTTTATGTACGGTAACTTTCTTCAAGATAGGGTTGTATTTTTTTAATTCAACTCTATCAGGAGTATTTTTTTTGTTTTTTGTAGTAATGTATCTTGAAGTTCCAGGCATACCACTATTTTTGTGCTCTGTGCATTCCATGATTACTTGAATTCTATTTCCTTTCTTTGCCATTTTATATACCTTTTAAAAATTGGACTGCAAACTTAGGAATTTTTTTTCAATCGATTTCATTTTTTTTAAGTAACTAATCACTTTTTTATTTTTAATGAAGTTTTTATTCTAATTCTTTCGTGTTTAAAGGTGTTTCTTCATTTATTTTAAGTAATAGAGTTCCGCTCAGATAGCTTGTTTTTAAGGTATTGTCGGGAGTTTCTATATTAATGTTATCAAAAATAAACTTTAATTTAATTTCTTTTGTTTCAGAGATGATTGTCATTTCATCTATAGGAAGATTATAAGTGTTGTTCGAATTTTTGTACTTATCCATTAAATTTTTAACGATTCCACTATAGTTCAAGGTACTTTTAAGCTGTTTGTTTTCAAGTAAAAGCAACATGTGTTCGCTGGTTTGTATTTTTATTTCATATTCTTTGTTGTTTATTTGGAAAGTTTTTAAACTTTCTAGATTGTTGTAGTTGCTGCTTAATTTAACTTGATAATCAAAGCCGGAAATATCCAACACTTTGTCATGCATATTTTCTGCTGAAAAAGAAAAATAGGTTTGATTATTATTCGTGTAATGATGGGTATACTCTAACCCTAAAGCATTCATATACACTTTAGCTTCATTTACCCTTTCCCATTTTCTTTTATCTTGATTAAAACTTGCAATTTCAGTATCATAATTATTATTAAACCAAGGTTTTATTTTGGTTAGCCCATGATGGTCGTTTAAATAATCTAAAATAGATTTTATATCGTTTTTAATTGAGTCGGGTAGTAGTAGTTCGTTTTGGGCTTTAAATTCATGATTATAGTTGTAAGAAATGCTATCTATAGTTTGTTCTTTTGTAATGTTATTATTTTCTAATAATTGGTGTGTTTCTAAAATGGTTTTTAGTCTGTTTACTTGACTGTTTTCGCTTACAGAAAACATTCCCCAAGGACCAAAAGATGTTATTAATATAGCTGTGAAAAGCGAAATAGGAATAAATTTAATATTGGTTTTACCAATGGCAAAGTAAATAGCCACCAGTGTAAGCCAACATCCTAATAATAAAATAATATATCGGTTTATGGTAATGCCATAATCTCCAATTCGCATGTTAATAGCAATGAATAACATAATGATTAAGGGGAGTAAAATAAAATAGTATGCCCTAGAGAAAGAGGCAATCCATTTGTTTTCTTTTTGTTTGGAATAAGGATAAATCAATAAGAAGTTTAGAATTCCTAATATAGCTACGCAAACTATCAAGTAAGAAACAATTCCTTTTGGCCAGTCCCAAACTGCAAATATTTTAATACCATAACCATATAAGATTAGTAAGTACAGCATTAATAATGGTAGTAATATGTACTGAGAAAAAATCTTTAATCCTGCGGGGTATTCATAGTTATTATCTAAATCGGTTAAAGATTTTGGCATTCCGGCAGTAAAAAACCAAGTGTTAAACAAACCTGCAATGATTACCCAAAACTCAAAATAAAACTGGTCACGAATTTTTACATCAAACAATAAATTTAAGGAAACCAACGCCAATACAATTCCAACGTATAAAAATCCGGAATACAACACAGAAGTTAAGAACCTAATAAATAGCACCTTGTTGTATTGCCAAAAACCATTAATTTCTTTTTTAAGAATAAATGGAGCAAAAGCAACCAGTAAATGAATTGCAACGTTATAAATAGCATACCTAACGTAAGGTAGAGAGGTATTAAAAGATTCATCAGAATTAGGTAAGCTAAAATAAATAACCACTAAAATTAAGGTGGCTATTAAGCTGAGTAAAGTTTTTATTTTAAAAGAAAAATTTAGCTTTTCAATAAAAACAGTAACACAAAAAAATAAAGGAATACCTAAAGCAGCACAAAGCATTAGATTGATAATCGGAAACAAATTGCCTTGATAATGCTCATGCTCTATCAAATAAATAGCACAAACTACTCCAATAGTTGCTGAGACTATGCTTAGCGGAAATCTTTTTAAGGCAGTTACAGCTTTTTCCTGAAGGTATTGAATAGAAGGAAGTTTCATGTTCTTTTTTTAGTTAAAAATAATTGTGAAAATAATAAATTTTATGCATCCATGTACTAAACTATATAATTTTTAAGTTATTATAAATGTCTAACCAAAACCATAAAGTCATGAACCATTTTCAAAAAACCACCAAGAAAAATGAACGAATGAGATTTGTTTATTTTCAAATCGGATTATTAATTAGTTGTTCACTTACGTTCTTTGCATTTGAATGGACGACTTATTATTCTGTGAAAGAATTACCCGGTACTAAAGTAATAGATGAAGTAATAGAAACAATACTTCCACCTGTTAATCCGGAAGTAGAAAAACCAATTGTGAAAACAGAACCCACCATCAGTAAAAATGTTGATGAATTGATTATAGTTGATAAAGTAACTGAAAAAACTACTGATGAACCTAAAAAAGAACCTGTTGAAACACCTAAGTTTGATGAAAAATGGGTTAAAGTTGAGCCTGTTGAAGTCGAATCAGCACCATTAAATTTTGCTGAAGAAATGCCTGGCTTTGTTGGAGGAGATAAAGCATTGTATGAATATTTATCCAACAATATTAAATACCCTAAAAGGGAAAAACAAATAGGGATTGAAGGAAAAGTGTATGTAGAATTCGTTGTGGGTAAAAAAGGCGAAATTACAGATGTGAAAATAAAAAGAGGGGTCAGTGAAGCTTTGGATGCAGAAGCGATTAGAGTGATTAAGTCCATGCCGAATTGGTTGCCCGGAAAACAAAAAGGTAGAGCTGTTAAAGTAAGGTATAAAATGCCAATTAGCTTTAAGTTGATTAAGTAATTATAAAGCTATATACCACGAAAAGCTTTCAGGAATATTTCTTGAAAGCTTTTTTTACATCTTTGTTTTACACAAAAATATCTGCATAACTTTAGCTAATAACTATTAACAAAACAATATTATAGTATAATTTTGAGATATATTTTTTAATAAAATAAGTGTTATGGAATCAAAAGAAACAAATAAAGCGGTTGTTCAAGATAAACCTACAGGAAACAAGAATAATAAGTTCATGATGGTTATTATCATTTTGTTATTGGGTTTTTGTGGTTACCTTATTTGGCAAAATCTGGAATTGAAAAAAGCAATTGACAAAGGAGAAGTTGCTTACACAGAAGTTTCTACGGAAAGAGATCAGGTGCAAGCTGAATTGGAAGAAATGCTTAAAAAATATGAAGACTTAGAAACAGATAACCAAGAGTTAAGTGCTGAATTAGCTGCGGAAAAAGCTAAAATTGAAGAACTGATAAAAAAGGCTAAAGGTAAAGATTGGTCCATCTATCAATTGAAAAAAGAAACTGAAACCCTTCGTAAAATTATGAAAGGTTATGTGGTGCAAATAGATTCGTTAAACCAATTGAATAATAAACTAACAGACGAAAATAAAATAGTTAAAAATCAATTGTCTAACGAGCAAAAAAAGGCTCAAGAATTGACTGAAAAAAATGAAGATTTAAATACATTGGTTACTGTTGCATCTCATTTAAAAACATTAAACCTTACTGCTTACGGAGTAAAAGTAAAAAATGATAATACCGGAAAAGAAATGGACAGGGCAAAGAAGGTGGACAAAATTAGAACATCATTTACGGTACAGAAAAACACCATTACTAAACCCGGTAAAAAATGGATTTATGTTAGAATCCTTACTCCTGATGGAAGAGTTCTATCCGAAAAAACAGACGATTCTAATAAATTTGATTTTAATGGAGTAAGAGGTTTGTATTCTTCTAAAAAAGAAATCGATTACAAAAATGAAGACATGCAAGTAACTATAGACTGGATTAAAATTGATGATTTCCCTGTTGGAGAGTACAATGTAGAAGTGTATGCCGATGGTGTTGATATAGGTAAAACCAAGTTTACCCTGAAATAACTTAACAAAAGCTCTTGAATTCTTTAATTTTGCATCTAATCAAAAAATTAGATTAAATCATGGAAAACATTGATGTTACAAAGTATTACGATTTAGCCGCAGAATTAATAATGACTTATGGTCCCAAATTATTAGGAGCATTAGCAGTATTAATAGTTGGTTTATTCATTATTAAAGCACTTAATAAATCTTTTAAAAAGTTTCTGGAAACAAGAAGCATTGATCCTTCATTAAAACCTTTTTTCTCTAGTATTGTAAGTGTTCTATTAAAAACATTATTGGCTATTAGTGTATTAAGTATGCTTGAAATAGAGATGACCTCTTTTATAGCAATTCTTGGTGCTGCAGGTTTAGCAATTGGTATGGCTCTATCGGGTTCACTTCAAAACTTTGCTGGAGGAGTAGTTATACTTATTTTTAAACCATTTAAAGTAGGAGATTTTATAGAGGCTCAAGGTTATAGTGGTACTGTTAAAGGAATTCAAATTTTTAATACCATATTAACAACGCCAGATAATAAAACCATTATTATACCAAATGGAGGTTTGTCAACAGGCTCAATGATTAACTACTCTACAGAACCATTAAGACGAGTAGATTGGACTTTTGGTGTTGGTTACGGAGATAGTACAGAAAAAACTAAAGAGGTTTTACAAAAATTGATTGATAATAATGAGTTAATTTTAAAAGATCCGGTTCCTTTTATTGCTGTTTCTGCTTTGGCAGATAGTTCAGTTAATTTTGTTGTAAGAGCTTGGGTAAAAGCACCAGATTATTGGACGGTTTTTTTCGAGATGAACGAAAAAGTGTATAATACATTTAATGAGGAAGGATTAAATATTCCATTCCCACAAATGGATGTTCATGTTCATAATAAATAATTCAAAAATTAATTAGAAAATACATAATGAAAAAAATTATTTATGCAGCCGTGATGTTGCTTGCAAGTGCAGGAATGTTAACTGCTCAAGTTGTTGATGAAGAATTAACTGAAGCAGAAAAAAAAATAAAAGCTCAAGAGGCAGATAGTTTAGATGGTTGGAAAGTAGGTGGTGTGTTTGGTGCCAACCTTACGCAAGCTAGTTTTACTAATTGGGCTGCCGGTGGTGAAAACTCTGTAGCTGTAAATGGTTTGCTTAGTACTTTTGCTAACTATAAAAAAGGTCGTTCATCTTGGGATAATACGCTTAACCTAGCTTACGGTATGTTAAAGCAAGGAGATGAAGGTGGAGTGAGAAAAACAGATGATAGAATAGATTTTATGTCGAAATACGGATATAAAGCAACCGAAAGATGGTATTATGCTGCTTTGGTAAATTTTAAAACTCAATTTGCAGCAGGTTATAATTATCCTGATGATTCAACAGAAATATCTACTTTTCTTGCTCCTGCTTATGCACTTGCTGCTATTGGTATGGACTATAAACCGCACGATAATTTTACGGCTTTTATATCTCCTTTAACAGCAAGAATGACCATAGTAAATGATAAAACTTTAGCAGATGCCGGTGCTTTTGGTGTTGACCCAGCTGAATTTGATGATTTAGGAAATAAAATTAAAAATGGTAAAATGCTTAGAGCTGAATACGGAGGGTATATAAGGGTGATGTATAAAAAAGAAATAATGGAAAATATTAACTTAGAAACCCGTTTTGATGCTTTTTCCAATTATACTGAAGAACCAGCACATATTGACGTGAATTGGGAATTATTACTATCACTAAAAGTAAATAAATTTATCTCAGCAACTGTATCTACTCAGTTAATTTATGATCATGATATTGATATTGCTGTTGATAGAAATAATGATGGTGTTTTAGATGGAGCCGGACCACGCGTTCAGTTTAAAGAAATTTTAGGAGTAGGATTAAATTTCAAATTTTAATAGTTTTATATAGATAATTATAGTATTTTGCTTCATTACAACCATTTCAATATTAATTGGGATGGTTGTGTTGTTTATAATATCAAAATTTATTGATATTTTCGCCATAAGGCAACCGAACCAACATAATAACGTCTTAAGGTAAAATTAAATGGATCGAGAAGATCAAGATAAATTAGAACGTCTTGTTAACGAGTGTGTTAAAGGCAACAGGCAAGCTCAAAAAGAGCTTTACAAGATGTATTATGGAAAAATGATGAGTGTTTGTTATCGTTATGCCAATAATACAGAAGAAGCCAAAGATGTGTTGCAAGATGGATTTGTCAAGGTTTTTCAACATCTTAAAAGTTATAATTTTAAAGGTTCTTTAGAAGGTTGGGTAAGAAGGATAATTGTAAATACTGCCATAGATTGTTATAGAAAAAACAAAGGCGTATATTTTGTAGAAGATGAAGATAATTACATTTTAGATGCTAATTATTCAGAAAGTGCAGAAAGTATTTACAGCAATTTTGGTGTAGAAGTAATTATGGAAGCCATTCAAGAGTTAACCCCTGTTTACAGAACAGTTTTTAACTTGTATGTGCTAGAAGGTTATTCTCACAAAGAAATTGCAGATGAACTAGAAATAAATGAAGGAACATCTAAATCTAACTTAGCTAAAGCAAAAAGAAACTTAAGACAACTATTAGAAAAAAAGAATGCCCAAAAACATGGATAAATTCGAAAAATTAATAAAAGACAAAATTGAACAACACGAAGTTCCTTTTAATGAAGCCCATTGGAATGAGATGGATGCTAAATTAAACTCGTTAAAAAATGTTCAATACATTAAAAATATTGCTATTGCAGCTTCAGTTGTTGCTGTGGTAGCAGTCTCTGCTTACTTTATCTCCAATAATAATATGGATGATAAAAATAGTATAGAAAATTACTCAACAGAAGTTAATACTAACGAACAAGCTCCT
The DNA here is from genome assembly GCA_036567945.1 of Vicingaceae bacterium. GTDB lineage: Bacteria > Bacteroidota > Bacteroidia > Flavobacteriales_E > Vicingaceae > BRH-c54. The sequence continues at coordinate 16,319 of DATCTM010000119.1, read as the reverse complement.
TTAATTAAGGAAGAAACTTCCAATACCAATAATACAACTATTAATACTACCAACAACGAAAATAATATTCAAGAAAATCATGCTAACCAAACTCAAGTTATTGATGAAAAAATAACAGAGCAATTATCGGAAGAAAAAACTCCATTGTTGGTTGAAGATATAAAACAAAAAGAAATAGTTGATAATAAATCTCCTGAAAACAACAACACTGTTGCAGATTTAAATGTACAAGCAGAAGTGTTAAGCTCAACAGTATGTTTAGGTCAGCAAGTAGTGTTTAAATCTAAAGTTAATGCTTACAACCCATCTTATTTATGGGATTTTGGTGACGGAACAACATCTAATAATGTACAGCCACATCATGTGTATGATAAAGCAGGAAATTATGAGGTAACATTAACTGTTGTAAATAATGAAACCAAACAAAAAACAGTTGAAAATGTAGGAAGTGTAACTATTCTTCCAACACCAACTAAAGAATTTACTTATACTGAAGAGGCATTAGCCCACGATAAAAATAAATTTTCTTATCCCGCTACTACGCTTAAAACAGAAAATCAAAACATTAGTACTTATTTATGGAAAACGAATGATGGAAGAACATCTACAGAAGCAACGCCAAGTTTTGTTTTTAAAGACAAAGGAACTTATGATGTAACACTAATGCTTACTCACCAATCAGGTTGTTATGTGGAGTTTACTAAATCGGTAGAAATTACCTTAGATATGGATTTATTAGCTCCATCAGGGTTTATTCCTAATAGTTCTATTGAAGAAAATCAAACATTTATTCCTAAAGCATTATTAGGTTGGGATGTAAATTTCAAAATGATGATTACCGATAAAAGTGGTAAATTAATTTATGAAACTACTGATAAATCTAAACCATGGAATGGTAAGCTAAACAACTCAGGAGAACAACTTCCAAACGATATTTACTTATGGAAAGTGGTAACTTATGATGTAAGTGGAAAAGCATATCATCATAATGGAACCATTCGCTTAATGAATAAATAATTTAAGCAGTCACTCCCTTCAAAAATAAAATGACAAAATTCATGGTTTTATAAACTAAAACCACGGAATTTTGCATTTGTAATGCAAGCAGAAAAAACGTATACAAAGCAAAAAACAACTTGTTACCATTGTGGTGAAGATTGCTTGGAAGAGACATTGGTTTTCGATAGTAAATCATTTTGTTGCGTAGGGTGTAAATCTGTTTATGAAATTCTTAATCAGAATGATTTATGTAATTATTATGATTTAGAAAAAACACCGGGCATTTCTCCACCAAAAAATGTTTCTAAAAAACACGAGTACCTCGAAAATCAAGAAATAGTAGAAAAATTAATTGATTTTAAGGATGATGAACGTATGTTGGTTACTTTCTATTTACCACAAGTTCATTGTAGTTCTTGTGTTTGGTTGTTAGAGAATTTATACAAACTAAATCCACATATATTTTCATCTAGAATTAACTTTCTAAAAAAAGAACTTAAACTGTCTTTTAATTATCATCAACTTTCATTAAGACAATTGGTGGAATTACTGGCTTCAATAGGTTACGAGCCTGAAATTAATTTCTCAGATACATCAAAAGATAAAAAGTATAAAATAGATAGAAGTTTAGTGTATAAGCTAGGAATAGCCGGATTTGCTTTTGGTAATATTATGATGTTGAGTTTGCCCGAATATTTTGGCTTAGATGATATAAAAGAACTTTCGTTCGCCAAATTTTTTGGATACATTAACATTTTACTTTCCCTACCTGTGTTGGTGTATAGTGCATCAGATTATTTAAAATCGGCTTGGGTAGCTGTAAAACACAGAACAATTAACATAGATATTCCCATTGTGTTGGGAGTAATAGCGTTGTTTTTCAGAAGTGTTTATGAAATTGTTAGCCACCAAGGAGCAGGATATTTAGATTCACTGGCAGGGTTGATTTTCTTTATGTTGTTGGGAAAAGTTTTTCAGCAAAAAACCTATGCCGTACTATCTTTTGAGCGGGATTATAAATCTTATTTTCCAATATCTTCAACCATTATTAAAGAAGACGGAGAGGAGGTGAGTATTGCTGTTTCTGAACTTAAAAAAGGCGATGTTATTTTAATAAGAAATAATGAGATTATTCCGGTAGATGCACAATTGATAGCAGGTGAAGCAAAAATTGATAATAGTTTTGTTACAGGTGAATCCTTACCAGTAGAGATTAAAGTGGGTACAAAAATTTATGCCGGAGGAAAACAAAAAGGAGAAGCCATACAATTAAAAGTGTTGAAAGAAATTTCTAATTCTTACTTAACTCAATTGTGGAATGACGAAGCTTTTACTAAACAAAATCAGGATCAGTTTGCAGGAATAACCAATGTTATTAGCAAGTATTTTACGTTAATAATTATTGTAATTGCTTTAGGAAGTCTGTTTTATTGGTGGAATATTGATAAGAAAATTGCTATACATGCTTTTACATCGGTTTTAATTATTGCTTGTCCTTGTGCGTTAGCTTTATCCGCGCCATTTACCTTTGGAAATGTATTGAGAATTTTCGGTAGAAATAAATTGTATCTCAAAAACGCTGCTGTTATAGAACAACTAGCAAAAATTACCACGATAGTTTTTGATAAAACAGGAACACTTACCCAGGCAGCAAATTCCTCTATTTCTTATGTTGGAAAGCAAATGAATAACGATGAGTTAAATGCTGTAGCTTCGTTGTTAAGACAATCATCACATCCACTTAGTAAATTAGTTTTTGCAACATTAGAAAGTTACCAAATAATAGAAACAAAAGATTTTGAAGAAGTATTGGGTAAAGGGATTGTCGCAACAGTTAATGGAAAAACGGTGAAAATTGGTTCTGCAAATTTTGTTGGAACTACAAAAGAAGATGTTGCAACAACATCTGTAGTTTATGTAAAAATTAATGATAAGGTTTTGGGAAGATTTCAGCTAGAGAATACTTACAGAAAAAATTTAAAAACAGTAATTAATCAGTTGCAACAACATTTTAAGTTACATTTAGTATCGGGTGATAATGATAGTGAACAGCAAAGATTGTTAGTGTATTTTTCTGAAGAAAATACTTTTTTATTTAATCAAACTCCCGAGCAAAAACTTAAGTACATAAAAGAACTACAACAGCAAAATGAAAAAGTAGCCATGATTGGTGATGGGTTAAATGATGCCGGGGCTTTAAAACAAAGTAATGTAGGAATTTCTATTTCTGAAGATGTAAATACTTTTTCTCCGGCTTGTGATGCGATTTTAGATGCTGAAGTGTTTGAAAAATTACCCTTGTTTTTTAACTACGCCAAAACAAGCATCAATATAGTAATTGCAAGTTTTGTCGTTTCGTTTTTATATAATATTGTGGGATTAAGTTTTGCAGTACAAGGCTTAATGTCCCCTGTGTTAGCAGCTATTTTAATGCCTTTGAGTTCTATTACTGTTGTAGTTTTTGTAACTGTTGCAACCAACCTTTTTGCCAAGTTGATGAAAGTAGATTGAATTGAAACATACTAAAGAAGTACTAAAAGGCATTAGTTAATTTGACAAAAGTCATGTTTTTTTAAGTTTACTCATTATACTTTTACCAAAAAATTATGAGCGTACTATTTATATTAATCATTGTTAGTTTAGCGGTAGCTATCAGTTTTTTGGTAGCCTTTGTTTGGTCTGTAAAAGATGGACAATATGAAGATGATTATACACCATCAATGAGAATCCTCTTTGATGACGAGATAAAAGAAACAAAACATCAATCAAAATAAACTTTATAAATTATGACACAACAAACAGAAAAGTTTTTTTATGACAATAAAATCGTAAAACTATTCGCTTACGCAACAATTTTTTGGGGCGTTGTAGGAATGTTAGTTGGATTGCTTGTAGCACTTCAAATGTATATTCCCGCATTAAATTTTAATTACGAGTTTACCACTTTTGGTAGAACCAGACCTTTACATACCAATGCAGTAATTTTTGCATTTGTGGGTAATGGAATTTTTACAGGAGTTTATTACTCTTTACAAAGATTGCTTAAGACTAGAATGTGGAGTGATACATTAAGTTTAATCAATTTTTGGGGATGGCAGTTAATAATTGTCTCTGCAGCAATAACCTTATTGGCAGGATTTACAACCGGAAAGGAATATGCTGAATTAGAATGGCCAATAGATATAGCTATTACTTTAATTTGGGTAGTTTTTGGATGGAATATGTTTGCGACTATATTGCAAAGAAGAGAAAGACATTTGTATGTTGCTATTTGGTTTTACATAGCCACTTTTGTAACTGTTGCAGTTTTGCACTTGGTAAACTCATTTGAATTACCTGTAAGCTTTATGAAAAGTTACTCATGGTATGCTGGTGTTCAAGATGCATTGGTACAATGGTGGTATGGACACAATGCAGTTGCTTTCTTTTTAACAACGCCTTATTTAGGATTGATGTATTACTTTTTACCAAAAGCAGCACAACGACCAGTTTACTCTTATAAACTATCTATTATTCACTTTTGGGCGTTAATATTCTTATATATTTGGGCAGGACCTCACCATTTGTTATATACTTCTTTACCGGAATGGGCTCAAACATTAGGAGTGGTGTTTTCAGTAATGCTTATTGCTCCATCATGGGGAGGTATGATTAATGGATTATTAACACTTCGTGGTGCTTGGGATAAGGTTAGAGATAGTGCCGTGTTAAAATTCTTTGTAGTAGCCATTACTGCTTATGGTATGGCAACTTTTGAAGGACCTTTACTATCTTTAAAATTTTTCAATGCAATTAGTCATTATACAGATTGGACGGTTGGACACGTACATATTGGAGCCTTAGGTTGGAATGGTTTCCTAACTTTTGGGATGTTGTATTGGCTTATCCCTAGAATGTTTAATACTAAATTATATTCTGAAAAATTAGCCGGAGTTCACTTTTGGATAGGAACTATAGGAATATTAGTTTATGCTGTACCACTATACTTTGCAGGATTTACTCAATATTTAATGTGGCAAGAATTTACTGCTGACGGCTACTTAAAATATCCTAACTTTTTAGAAACAGTTATTGAAATTGTTCCTATGTACATAACAAGAAGTATTGGAGGAACATTGTATTTGGTTGGAGTGTTATTAATGGTTTATAACATCATTAAAACAGTAAAACAAGGTCAGTTTGTAGACAACGAAGCTGCCGAAGCTCCTGCTTTAGAACCTGTTTATGCTCCTCATAATGGAGAACACTGGCACAGAGTTATTGAAAGAAAACCTGTTAAGCTATTAATCTTCTCATTAATTGTAATACTAATTGGTGGAGCGGTAGAAATGGTACCAACCTTCTTAGTAAAATCTAATGTACCAACCATTGAGGCAGTAAAACCATACACTCCTCTTGAATTACAAGGTAGAGATATTTATGTGAAAGAAGGTTGTTATAATTGTCATTCCCAAATGATTAGACCATTTAGACATGAGGTGGAAAGATATGGTGATTACTCAAAATCAGGGGAATTTGTTTACGACCATCCTTTCCAATGGGGTTCAAAAAGAACAGGACCGGATTTGGCAAGAGAAGGTTCTAAAAAGTTGAGAAAATCTCATTCGTGGCATTATAACCATATGGAAGACCCAACAAGCATGTCGCCCAAATCTATTATGCCTGCTTATCCTTGGTTGTTAGAGAAAGACATAGATATAGAAAGCACACCTGCTAAAATTAGAGCAATGCAAACGCTAGGCGTTCCTTATGCTGATGGTTATGATCAACAAGCTGTTGCTGACTTGAAAAAACAAGCCAATGAAATAGCAGAACAATTAAAAACCGAAGGAATTGAAAAAGCAGATGCTAATAAAGAAATTATTGCACTTATCGCTTACTTGCAAAGGTTAGGAACTGACGTAGAAAAATAATTTTAAAAAAGACAGAACTATGCTAAAGTTTATAAAACATAATATGGAAACAATTGGAGGGATAGAAATCTTTCCAATTATTTCACTGGTTATCTTTTTCCTCTTTTTTATCGGATTGTTGGTTTGGGTAATTACTACCAAAAAACAATATGTAGATTATATGGAAAAGCTACCGCTAGAAGAAGGTAATGAAATAAATAACTCTTATAACTAAGGAATTATGGAAAATAAAGTTGAAAAATCGGAAATAATTGAAGGTATTGATGAAAATGTAATGGATCATGAATACGATGGAATTGTTGAATTAGATAATGCACTTCCGCCATGGTGGTTGTATATGTTCTATGGAACAATAATTTTCTCAATAATATATGTTATTATGTTTTTTGGAATGGGAAAATTTAATCAGCAAGATGAACTTAAAGCAGAATATGCTGAGGCTGCTGAAAAAATTGAAGCATACCAAAAAGAACATGGAGCTGCAGTAGATGAAAATACCGTTGTGTTAGTTACTGATGCTGATAAATTAGCAGATGGTAAAGCAATTTACGAAAAAAACTGTGTAGCTTGTCACGCTGTAAATGGGGGTGGAGGAGTAGGTCCAAATTTTACCGATGATTATTGGATACACGGAAACAGTATTAATGAAGTTTTTAAAGTGGTTAAATATGGTGTTCCGGAAAAAGGTATGATTCCTTGGGAAGCACAATTAAACCCGGAACAAATGCAAAATGTTTCTAGCTATATTTTAAATGAATTTAAAGGTAAAAATGTAGAAGGAGGAAAAGAACCTCAGGGCGAAAAAGTGAATTAATACCAATAAATTTAATAAAAATGGAAGCAAATACATCAAATGATAATGCTTCATTCAGAAACAGAATTTCAACAGTTGATGATGAGGGGAAAAGAAAATGGTTATATCCAAAAAAGCCTAAAGGTAAATTTACCAACTACAGAACTTATCTGAGTTACCTGTTGTTAATTATTCTTTTCGCTAATCCGTGGATTAAAATTGGTGGAGAACCACTTATAATGTTCAATATTATTGAACGAAAGTTTGTGTTGTTTGGTCAGGTTTTTTGGCCACAAGATTTCTTTCTTTTTGCATTGATAATGATAACCATGGTTATTTTTATCGTGCTGTTTACCGCGGTTTATGGTAGAGTTTTTTGTGGTTGGATTTGTCCACAAACCATTTTTATGGAAATGGTTTTTAGAAAAATTGAGTATTGGATAGATGGCGATTACAAACAACAAATTCAGTTAAAAAAACAAGCTTGGAATACTCAAAAAATAGTTAAAAGAGTTCTTAAATATGGTTTGTTTTATCTTATTTCAGTAATTATAGCACATACCTTTTTGGCGTATATTATTGGTTCAGACGAGTTGGTTAGAATTCAAACATCTCCAATTCAAGAACATCTTGTAGGTTTTATTTCCATACTAATTTTTAGTTGGGTTTTCTTTTTTGTATTTGCATGGTTTAGAGAACAAGTTTGTCTAATTGTTTGTCCTTATGGTCGATTACAAGGTGTTATGCTCGATAGGAATTCTTTGGTAGTAGCTTACGATTATATTCGTGGAGAAAAAAGAGCTAAATTCAAGAAAAACGAAGACAGAGCATCAGAAAACAAAGGAGATTGTATAGATTGTCATCAATGTGTAGATGTTTGTCCCACAGGAATTGACATTAGAAATGGTACACAGTTAGAATGTATTAACTGTACAGCATGTATAGATGCTTGCGATTACATGATGGAAAACGTTGGGCTTGAAAAAGGCTTAATTAGAATTGATTCCGAAAATGCAATTGCCGAAAATAAAAGACAATTTTTTACTACAAGAGCTAAGGCATATACAGCCGTGTTAATTATTCTTATTGGATTTATTATTTATTTGTTTACCTTGAGAGGAAGTATGGAGGCCAGTATTTTAAGAACTCCTGGAATGTTGTATCAAGAACAAGAAAATGGCTTTATCAGTAACTTATATAATGTTAAAGTGGTAAATAAATCCAATAAAGATTTAAAGCTTACCTTTGAACTTGAAAACATGGATGGTGAAATAAAAATGGTTGGAATGGATACTTTAAGACTTGAAAAAGGAAAAAGCAACCAACAAGCCTTTTTTGTAAATATCTTAAAAGAGAATTTGAAAGAAAAATCTACCACTATTAAAATTGGTATTTACAATAGAGGAGAGCTTATTCATGAAAATGAAACCTCTTTTTTAGGACCTAACACTACTAAATAATGAAATTTAATTGGGGAACAGGCATCGTAATTTTCATAACACTATTTGTAGTGTCTATGAGTGCTATGGTTTTTAAAGCAAGTCAACAAAATGTAGATTTAGTTACCGAAGATTATTACGAAAAAGAATTAGCTTTTCAAGGATTGAAAGATAAAGAAGCACTTACGAAAAGCCATTTTGAAGAACAAGTTAGCTATAAAATTGAAAATGATAAATTGCAATTGATTTTTCCAAGCGAAGTAGAAGGAGAGATAAAAGGCAATATTAATTTCTTTAAACCTTCAGATGCAAGTTTAGATCAATCTGTTGATTTTACATCAGAAAGTAAGTTGTTAGTTTATCCTTTAGACTTGTTTTCAACAGGCATGTATAAGCTTAGAATAGAATGGCAAAATGCCGGGAATGCTTATTACAGTGAACTTACAGTAGAATTGTAAAAAACTCCGTTAATGGAAATTTTAATCGTAGGTTTTGTTTTAGGATTTTTGGGTAGTTTGCACTGTATTGGCATGTGCGGACCAATAGCTTTTGCATTACCCTTAAAAAATAGCAGTGTAGGGTATAGAATTGTAGGGGCTTTAACTTATAATTTTGGCAGAATAGTAACTTACAGTCTGTTAGGTTTTGTATTCGGTTTTTTTGGTCAGGGCATTAAAACTGCATCTTCCCAACAATTTTTATCTATTTTAATAGGAAGTATTTTAATCTTAGGAGTGTTAGTGCCTTCTAAATGGTTGAATAACTTATCGCCAACGAGTTTTGTCTATCAACAAATAGCCTTTGTGAAGCAAAAATTAGGAGCTTTATTAAAATCTTCATCACTTCACAACTTGTGGTTTATAGGCTTTTTAAACGGCTTTTTACCTTGCGGATTGGTCTATACTGCCATAGGTTCAGCCATTGCTTTAGGCGATGTTTATAAAAGCGTATGGTTTATGGCTGCTTTTGGTTTAGGAACACTTCCGTTAATGTTTTTAGCTACGCAGTTGGCAAGTGTGGTAAGTGTTTCCATCAGAAACAAAATCAGAAAATTCTTCCCAATTTTAATTATCATTATAGGTGTGCTGTTTATCCTCAGAGGCTTGAATTTAAATATTCCTTATATCAGTCCAAAAATTAATGTGGAACGTCCTTTTGTACAGGATTGTTAAAGGTATAAAACATTAATAATAAGCTAAAAATATTATTATTAAAATAGAATTACTACATTTGGGCTAAAGATATAATGCGGATAAACTTACCATTACGTTTATCCGGTTGTTAGCCATAATATATAATCATGAACAAAGAACAGATTTTTGACTTATCAAAAAGTATAATGATTGCAGTTGTTAGTGCGTTAGCGGTTGTAGTTTTCCAACAACTTTTTTTCAAAAGTAATATGGATTATGAATTGAGGAAAGACATAATCAAAGAAAACTATGAGTATTATGTAGCAATAGAAAACTTTTGTGATATTGGCTATCATACTGTTATGACATTTGAAGAAGTCGCAAGTCAACCAAAAATTAATGTCTACATAGATAGCCAAACAAATGAAACCGTTAAAATTGATACCACAACTGAATATAGTACTGCATCAATAAAAAGTATAGAACTACCTACAATTGCAGTAGACACCGCAAAACAAAAGAAATGGATTTTGGAAAGAGATTTAATAATTAAAAATAAAAATAAAGTGGACCACCTATATTACATTGGTTTTCTTGACTTAATTAGATTGGTAGAAAAGAATCCATGGCCAAAATCTTTAGATATTGAAAGTCTTAAAAATAGTGTGTGGTCAAACAAAGAATTTATTGAAAAGTGGGAATTAAGAAACATGTTATTATGGAGTGAAGCTGATGAATACATTAGAATAAATTAATAATGGTTAACATCATCTATATTTTATAGGGCAGCTGGTGGTTATTTGAAACAGTAAAGCAATTAATAAACTCCGCCAAAACTTTTTTAATAGGAATTAAGTTAAAACCCAAAGCCAAAGCTTTGGCTAATTAGGTAAACGAAAATATGTACTTTTAAATCGCCCTACGAAAATATAGATTGGGTGTTATCAATTATAAATGAATAGAAAGATATTTTATATAATAATAGTACTGTTATTTTCAATAATATTCATTTACACAATACTTCAAGTTTATATTTTAAAGGACCTTGGTTTTAGGTCTTATCATACGACTGGATTAAAATCATTACTTGCTTTATCTATCATTTTATATGAATCAATAAATGCAAAAAAGATTTTTCGAATAATCAATTTTTCACTTTTTCCATTAGTCATTATTGGTTACCTTTTCAGAGTTATGCATTGGCCTTATGGATTAACAATGTTTATCGGATCACTTACAGTAATTTTAACATTATTAATCATCAATGCTATTAAAACTGACAATGATAGAATTGTCAAAATCATTATTCTGATCTACCCTATTTCAAGCTACATATTAATGATTACGAAAATATATAGATTACCGCAGTTTTGGTGGTCAATTGATTTTCTCATTATTGGTTTAACGTCATCATACTTATGGTTTAAATTATTAAAGACTAAAAAAGTATAAAAACGATTGCTGGCATTATTTATATTTCTTTTGCTTGTGAGTCCCTTATCTCCTCTAAGTATAACCAATCCTCTGTTTCAAGCATTCGCTTGGAACACTATGTTTAAAAACATTATCATTTAAATAGATATAGTTACATTTGGTGTGAGAATTTAGAGTGAATAATTAGAATAACAAATTACCTGAAAATCGGACACTCCTTAATGAAATTTACAAAAAATAGAATATCTATAGAGGGAATTGGACATCAACGTTTTTGGTTAGGGATAGTTTCAGGTCTATTAACGGCAGTAATTCTTTGTTTATTTTTTAATTATACTAGAGAAATGCTTCGTTTCTTTACTAGTATCAATGCGGATCTTTTGGTTTTGTCCAAATATGAATTTAATTTCTATAATTATTTCTACTCTGCTCTTTCCAGTACGCTTGGTCTATCTATTACAATATGGGTTTGGATGGGAAATAATAAACATAGCAGAAAAAAAGACAGACTATACAAAAGGTACACACAGACAAATATTCTTCTTTTATTTTGGGCGATTTTATTGGTTATTTCTAGATTTAGTTCTATTCTAACTTTTGTTCTTTATGGAACAATTGGATATGATAATCAATTAGATTTCGTAAATGACTACTGGTTATTATTTGTTCTTCTGCCTTGTGTAATATTCTTACAAAGCTGGTTCACAGTAAGACTAGTTTACAATTCTACAAAATGGATCCTTTATTCTTTTATATCTTGTTCTCTTTTCACATTATTACTTTCTTTTACAACTATTTTAAATCAAGAGGGAATTAATAAAACTTACTATCTAAGATATCAAACCGAATTTGACTACATTGATAATGAATTAGAATATGCAAGAAATAGGTATAATATTGAATTTAATGATAGTATTAAGTTTATTCTGAAAAAGTGGTATACACAGAGCTCTATTAGACAAGTAAAAGATTTAAAACAATCATTTTCAAGCAATCAAAAAGTAACATTAGAAACAATAATTTTATCAAAAATAGTTCTCCATAACTTGAAAGTAGGCTCAGTAAGTTGGTATCCAAGAAATTCAATAGAAAATTGGTACTATGCATCTCCTAATGATATATTTAATCAAATTAAAAAATTCAATATTAAAAGCGATGAAACCAAAGAACTATTTAATTTATTAAAACTGCAAAGTGACATACTATTTACGCCTGAGATTAATTGGGACAATATTGATGATTACTCTTCTTTTGATTTTAAGAAAAACCGATATGTGTATCATCAAATGCCTAAAGAAATTAAAAGTCAATTGTATGAAATAATAATGGAAATAAATGCAGACAGTAATTACGTTGATTACCAATATCTTTTTGCTCATGAATAATAAAAATACTGGCTAATATCGCCACCTCCTCTAAGCATAACCAATCCTCTGTTTCAAGCAAATGCTTGAAACACTATGTAAAAACATTACAATTTAAATAGATATTGTTACATTTGGGGTAAAGATATATTGTTCTTTATTCATATGTTGGTCATAATAAAATGAAAAAGTATTTATTCATATTAACCTTAGTTTTTTCTCATCTGTTTAGTTGGACTCAAACGGTTAATAATCCCAATATAGAATTTAAATATCTTCAACATTTTACTTTCGAGCACTTAAATGATCATTATATTACTTTGGAGTATATTAATAGAGATAAACAAAAAATACTTGATACTGTATATTCTTGCAATTATGACAACAACAATAGGATAACGGAAGAAAGATACTGCAAGTATGAAAAATACCTCAATTTTAGAGATAGAACTGATGGAACTACAGTTTATTCATATGATAGTATTGGGAGAATATCTAACGTGATAACTTATATGCAACCAAATTATCAAAGCAAATATGAATTAAATGAAGTACACATCTCACTATACCAATATAACTCTTTTGATAGTATCTCTTTTATAGAAAATTACCATGGAAGTAGAAATAGATTGCCTAATGCTCAAGAAACACAAGGTTCAGTAGTATCATTAACAATTGGTGAATATACAGAAGATTGGAACTGGCACTATACTGGTGGTGTAAAATATGAATATGACTCATTGAATAATAAATTAATTAGGCAATATTCTGTAATACCTGACAATTTTAATTTTGGAGTTAATTCTGTAAATATATCAGAATTTATTCATACTTTCAAATACGATTCATTGAATAGGATTACTAACGAATCTCATACAACACATTCAATGAATGGTTACCCAGTAGATTCAAATTCGGTTTGGAATTATGAATTAATTTATAAATATCATCACGATTCTCTAATTATTACTAATAATAAATCATCCTATCCTTATCTGGAAACGACTATTAAATACAATTCTAAGGGTAATGTGATTAATAAAGTTAAAAAAGTATCAAATAATGATGGTGGTGAATGGCAAATCATTAACAAATTTTACTATGACAATATTGATAGAGTTATAAAACAAATAGAAATCTATAATAACTCATCCAATTCAACAGAGTTTAATTATTATTATAATAAAAAAGGTGGCTAACATGCCTTTCTCTTCCAAGCATTTGCTTGGAACAATTTCTTAAAACCTCTTCTTCATCTGTTCCGTAATCAAAACAGCTTCTTTAGCGGCTTTTACATCATGCACCCTAAGAATGTTTGCGCCTTTCATTAAAGCAATGGTGTTTAGTACTGTAGTTCCATTCAAGGCTTCTTTAGGAGTAGTTTTAATAACTTTATTAATCATAGATTTTCGGGAAACACCAACTAAAATAGGCAATTCAAAAATATTGAAATCGGCTAAATGATGCATTAGCTCGTAATTGTGTTCTACCGTTTTTCCAAAACCAAAACCGGGGTCTATAATAATATCATTTACTCCTTTTTTTGTGAGGATGTCTACTTTTTCAGACAAGAAAGACATTACTTCTTGCGTAACATGTTGGTAAGAAGGGGCTTTTTGCATATTTTCAGGAGTGCCTTGCATGTGCATTAAAATGTAAGGAACATTTAAACTGGCAACACAATCGAAAAGCTTACTATCCATGCTTCCCGCAGAAATATCGTTGATAATACTTGCTCCGTTTTCAATGGCTTTTTCAGCAATTTTACTTCTAAACGTATCAATAGAAATAATACACTCAGGAAATTCTTGATGAATTAATTTAACGATAGGCAACACCCTGTCCAATTCCTCTTCTTCACTAACAAAAGCGGCTCCCGGTTTGGTAGAATATCCGCCAACATCAATAATGGCAGCACCTTCATCTAAGTGTTTTTTTACTTGTGTAACAATTTCTTCCTCCGACAGATAGCTGCCACCATCAAAAAATGAGTCGGGAGTTACATTTAATATGCCCATTATACATGGTTCGTCTAAATTTAATAAATTACCTTTGCAATTTATAAGTGTATTTTTTAAAAATAATGTATCTTTCCGTTTTTCTTTTTTCATGGATATAATGTGTATAAGTTAAGATGAATAAAACCGACAAACAATACGATGCGATAATAAAAATTTGCTCTGACATATTTACGAAAAAAATGAAAGATTATGGCAGTGCTTGGCGAATTTTACGAACAAGTTCATTAACCGACCAAATTTTTATTAAAGCAAAAAGAATCAGAACGCTTGAAGAAGTTGGTGAAAGCAAAATTAAGGAAGATGTAAAATCTGAATACATCGGAATAGTAAATTATTGTATAATGGCTTTAGTTCAACTAGAATTAGGCTACAATGAAAACACCGAATTACCCGAAGAAGAAGCAGTAAAATTGTATTCAAAGTATTTTTTGGAAGCAAAAGAATTGATGCAAAACAAAAATCACGATTATGGTGAGGCTTGGAGAGATATGAGAATTAGTTCATTAACAGATTTAATTTTGATGAAACTGTTGAGAACCAAACAAATTGAAGATAACAAAGGTAAAACATTAATTTCTGAAGGAATAGATGCTAACTATTTCGATATGATTAATTATGCAGTTTTTGCTTTAATTAAACTGGAATTTAAGAACAAATAAAAATTTTGATCAGATGAAACGAGCCATCACAAATTTTTTAATAGACACAAGGATGATTATTGGCGAGTTACATCTGACCGATTTAATAAAATAAAAAAGTAAACAGATGAAATTATTGGTAAACATTTGTCGTATTTTAGTTGGAGCTTTATTTATTGTTTCCGGATTAATAAAAGCTAATGATACCTTAGGATTTAGCTATAAACTAGAAGAATATTTTGAAAACGGAGCATTAGCTTACAGAATTAGAGATTGGTTCGGTTGGGATACTTTTTCATTAGAATTTTTAATGGAATATGCTTTGGGAATAGCCATTATTATGTGTGCAGCCGAAGTAATTCTTGGTTTTATGTTGCTTTTTGCTACTAAAATTAAGTTAACCCTTTATTCTTTGTTGGCACTAACCATTATGTTTTTCTTCTTAACCTTACATACTGCTACTTGCGATACTTCTGCAACCTATACTAATTTAACTGAAGTTCAAGTAAATTCTCCGGAACATGCTAGAATGATAGAAAGAGCTGAAGCAGATAGCAAGATTGTTGTAGTAGAAGAGACCAGTGAAATTGTAGTTTATAAAGAAGAAATGCCTGTTCAATGTGTTACCGATTGCGGTTGTTTTGGAGATGCTATGAAAGGCTCTTTAGGTAGAAGTTTAACACCTTGGGAATCATTTTTTAAAGATTTCGCATTGATAGTTCTCCTTATTCCAATATTCTTTTATAGAAATAAAATTAAGCTGAATACCACGCAAGATGATATTATTCTTTTATCCGGTGGAATAGTTGGTGTTATTTTGCTTTCATGGGTATTCGGGTGGTACTTTCCTGTTTTATTTACATTAATTGGTTTTGGAGCATATTATGCTATTAAAAAGTTCTTCAAAAAAGAAGTAAACCAATGGATAATTATTGGCTTGGTAACGCTTATTACCCTAATCTTTATTAACTATACTTACAATCACCTTCCTGTAAAAGATTACAGGCCTTATGCAATAGGAAAAAGTATTCCTGAGCAAATGAAATTGCCTGAAGGAGCTAAGCCGGATGTTTTCGAAAATATTTTTTATTATAAAAATAAAACTACCGGAAAAGTTGAGGAATTTACAGAAGCTAATTATCCTTGGGATGATGAAAACTATGAATTTTCTGACAGAACCACCAAACTTATTTCTATTGGAGATAAAGCAGCTATTACAGACTTTACAATAATTGGAGCAGATGAATACGACTATACACAGGATTACATGAATGATCCGGGGTACTTATTTATGATGATAGCTTATGATATTAAAAAAACGGATGAACAAGCAATCAAAAAAATTAATACATTTGCCGACCAATGTTTTAAAGATGGACATTATTTTATCGGATTAACAGCTTCATCAAATGACAATGTGGAGGTTTTCAAAAGTAAGTATCAGGTAAATTATGATTTTTACTCTTGTGATGCCATTACATTGAAAACAATTGTTAGAGCAAATCCGGGAATAGTGTTGTTGCAACAAGGAAAAGTATTGGCAAAATGGCATGCCAACGATTTGCCAAATTATGAAGATGTTAAA
>DATCTM010000118.1:0-5288 GCA_036567945.1 Vicingaceae bacterium | reverse complement strand
TTGTTGCCATTGGCGAAATTGGTATTGATTTATATTGGGACAAAACTTTTTTTAAAGAACAACAAGCCGCTTTTCGTCATCAAATCAGATTGGCTAAAGCTAATAATTTGCCTTTTGTAATTCATTGCCGAGATGCTTTTGATGAAATTTTTGAAATTTTAGACGAAGAAAATGATGAAAACATGCGTGGCATTTTCCATTGTTTTACTGGTACATTAGAGCAAGCTGAAAAAATAATAGCTTATGGTGGTTTTAAACTAGGCATTGGCGGAGTAGTTACCTTTAAAAATGCAGGGTTGGATAAAGTGGTTGAACAAATAAGTCTAGAACATTTGGTTTTAGAAACCGATGCCCCTTATTTAGCCCCTGTTCCTTACCGAGGAAAACGTAACGAAAGTGCTTACATTATTGAAATTGCTACAAAAGTGGCTAATTTAAAACAAGTTAGTTTAGAAGAAGTAGCTAAAATAACTACCACCAATTCAAAAACTGTTTTTGGAGTATAATTCTCAGGGCAATTTTATTGATTTTTTTGCCCTTATAAAATTTGATTTTTGCAGAATAGTCCTACATTTGTCGAAAAATTATAAATCGTTCATACCATGAGTAAAGGATTCTCAACATCTTCAGTAGGAAGAAAAATTTTAATGGCCTTATCGGGTTTTTTCTTATTATTTTTTCTTCTACAACATTTTGTAATCAACTTTCTATCAGTACTTAGTGCTGATGCTTTTAATGAGACATCTCATTTTATGGGTACTAACCCACTTATTCAATATATCCTTCAACCCATACTTCTTTTTGGAGTTTTATTCCACTTAGGAATGGGCATTTACCTTGATTTACAAAACAAAAAAGCAAGACCTGTAAAGTACGCTATGAACAAACCGGGAGAGAATGCCAGCTGGATGAGCAGAAACATGATTATTACAGGAATAATGATAATGTTGTTTTTAGGTTTACATTTTTACGATTTTTGGATTCCTGAAATTAAAGATAAATTTATTGATGGTATTTGGGACAACCCTACAAAATACTATGATCATCTAATTCACAAATTTGCAGACCCAGTTAGAGTAGGCATTTATGTATTGGCTTTTGTTTTCTTAGCCTTGCACTTATTGCATGGTTTTCAATCAGCATTTCAATCAGTGGGTTTTAACCACAGAAAATATACGCCTATCATTAAAAAATTAGGAAATCTTTATGCCATCATTATCCCATTAGGATTTATATTTATTGCAATTTTTCATTTTATCAATCACTCGCATTAATCTATTTTAAGTATGTCAAAATTAGATGCTAAAATACCTGAAGGTCCATTAAAAGATAAATGGACAAATTATAAAAACCACATCGATTTAGTTAACCCTGCTAACAAAAGAAATATAGATATTATTGTTGTTGGAACAGGATTAGCAGGAGGTTCTGCTGCTGCATCCTTAGCGGAAATGGGTTATAATGTAAAAGCTTTTTGTTATCAAGATTCGCCAAGAAGAGCACACTCTATTGCTGCTCAAGGTGGTATAAATGCTGCCAAAAATTACCAAAATGATGGCGATTCTACTTACCGATTATTTTACGATACGGTTAAAGGTGGAGATTACAGAGCAAGAGAAGCAAATGTTTATCGTTTGGCTGAAGTTTCTGCCAACATTATTGATCAATGTGTGGCTCAAGGAGTTCCTTTTGCAAGAGAATATGGCGGATTGTTAGACAACCGTTCTTTTGGTGGTGTATTGGTTTCCAGAACTTTTTATGCTAAAGGACAAACCGGGCAACAATTATTGTTAGGAGCTTATTCGGCTATGAACCGCCAAATTGGTAAAGGAAAAATTAAAATGTATAACCGTCATGAAATGCTAGATTTAGTGCTGGTTGACGGAAAAGCAAGAGGAATTATTGCCAGAAACTTAGTTACAGGAGAAGTAGAAAGACATTCGGCACATGCAGTAGTTATTGCAAGTGGTGGCTACGGAAACGTATTCTTTTTATCTACCAACGCTATGGGTTCTAATGTTAGTGCTGCATGGAAAGTACACAAAAAAGGAGCTTTCTTCGCTAACCCATGTTACACTCAAATTCACCCAACATGTATTCCACGTTCGGGAGAATATCAATCTAAACTTACGTTGATGTCTGAGTCATTAAGAAATGATGGTAGAATTTGGGTGCCAAAGAAGATGGAAGATGTTATGGCTATTAGAGAGAAAAAACTAAAGCCTACTCAAATAAAAGAAGAAGACAGAGATTATTACTTGGAAAGAAGGTATCCTGCTTATGGAAACTTAGTTCCTAGAGATGTCGCTTCTAGAGCTGCTAAAGAAAGATGTGATGCCGGTTATGGAGTTAATGCAACTGGTGAGGCTGTTTATTTAGATTTCTCAACTGCTATTCAGCGTTATGGTAGAGAAAAAGCCAATATGTTAGGACTTGAAAATCCTACTGCAGAAAAAATTACTCAATTAGGAGAAGAGGTTATTGAAGCTAAATATGGTAACTTATTCCAAATGTATGAGAAAATTGTAGATGAAAATCCATACAAAACACCTATGATGATTTACCCAGCGGTACATTATACCATGGGAGGAATTTGGGTTGATTATAACTTAATGACTACCATTCCGGGATGCTATGCTGCCGGAGAAGCTAATTTTTCTGACCATGGAGCTAACCGATTAGGAGCTTCTGCATTAATGCAAGGATTAGCTGATGGTTATTTTGTATTGCCTTATACTATTGGAGATTATCTTTCTAACGAAATTAGAACAGGAAAAATACCTACCAATTTACCCGAATTTGAAGCTGCTGAAAAAGAAGTGACAGAAAGATTAGAGAAGCTTATCAATAATAAAGGAACTAAGTCGGTAGATTATTTCCATAAAAAATTAGGAAAAATAATGTGGGATTATGTAGGGATGGCAAGAAATGAAGCAGGACTTAAAAAAGCAATGGACGAAATTGCTCAAATTAGAGAAGAATTTTGGAAAGATGTTTTTGTTCCCGGTGAAATGAATGAGCTTAATCCTGAATTAGAAAAAGCCGGTAGAGTTGCTGATTTCTTAGAATTAGGAGAATTGTTTGCTGTTGATGCATTACACAGAAATGAATCATGTGGTGGACATTTTAGAGAGGAGTCTGTTGAAATGGATGGCGAACAAGAAGGTGAAGCTAAAAGAGATGATGTTAACTTTAAATATGTTGCTGCTTGGGAATATACAGGAAATCCAAGAGAAGCTGTGCTTCATAAAGAGGAGTTGACTTTTAATGATATTGAATTAAAACAAAGAAGCTATAAGTAATCAATGTAACAATTTGTTAATTAGTAAATTGTTCAATTTTAAAATTGGAAACCAATGGATTTAACACTAAAAATATGGCGTCAGAAAGACGCAAAGTCTGAGGGAAAAATGGAAACATATCCCATTAAAAATATCTCAGAACATTCTTCATTTTTAGAAATGTTGGATGTGTTAAACGAAAACTTAGTAAACGAAGGTAAAGAGCCAGTTGCATTCGATCACGATTGTAGAGAAGGAATTTGTGGTATGTGTTCTTTATACATTAATGGTGAAGCTCATGGTCCGGATAGAGGTGTAACTACATGCCAACTACACATGAGAATGTTTAAAGATGGAGATACTATTTATATTGAACCATTTCGTTCTAAAGCTTTCCCTGTAATAAAAGATTTAGTTGTTGATAGAGGTTCTTTTGATAGAATTCAACATGCAGGAGGTTTTATTTCTGTAAATACTTCAGGAAATACACAAGATGCCAATGCGCTGCCAATTCCTAAACCGGATGCTGATAAAGCTATGGATGCTGCAACTTGTATAGGTTGTGGAGCTTGTGTAGCAACTTGTAAAAACTCATCAGCAATGCTGTTTGTTGCGGCAAAGGTTTCTCAGTACTCTTACCTTCCACAAGGACAAGTAGAAAGAAAAGAGCGTGTGTTAAACATGGTAGAACAAATGGATAAAGAAGGATTTGGAAACTGTACCAATACCGGAGCTTGCGAAGTAGAATGTCCAAAAGGTATCTCGTTGGAGTTTATTGCTCGTATGAACAGAGAATATTTTGGGGCTTCAATAGTTTCTGAAAAATAATTAGCTACTCATTTATAAAAGCAGATAACACGTTCTTAAAAAGTGCGTTTATCTGCTTTTTTATTTTCTAAAACAATGCCTAAATCTTGGGTCATAACCTGTTTAATTAATTTTTTAATTGCAACTATGCTAGGCTTAGTTTTACGCTATGCTTTTATTGGTGAAATCGATTTTAATTTTAGGTTTTTTACTCACGCTCATTCGCATGTTGCCATGTTGGGCTGGTTATATTTAATGTTGTATAGCTTTATTGTTTACCGCTTTTTACCTAACATCAGGAAAATTTATTATTATTTATTTTTTATTACTCAATTTGCTGTAATCGGCATGTTATTTAGTTTTCCTTTTCAAGGGTATGCTGCTTTTTCAATAATATTTTCATCCTTACATATTTTTGCTTCCTACTTTTTTGTAAAACTGATTTTAAAAGACCTAAAACCATTTACTACCATCGATAAACAATTTATTCGTGCTGCATTGTGGTTCATGGTTATTTCCACTATCGGCATTTGGTGTTTACCTATATCTATTGTTGTATTTGGAAAAAACTCTGATGCTTATAATATTGCTATTCAAACTTTTTTGCATTTTCAGTTTAATGGCTGGTTTATTTTTGGTGTGATAGGTTTATTTATCAAATACCTAACTAGTCATCCAACAGAAAAAAATACCCAATTAAAAAAAGCTTTGGGCTGGTTAATTTTATCAGTAGTTTTTACATTAGCTTTACCTATAAGTTGGTTTGTCAAACTACCAACATTAAATATCATAAACAGCTTGGGTGTTATTTTTCAACTAATAGGGTTTTATCATCTTATTGTTGCTCTAAAAAAGCCCTTAAACACCTTTTTATCATCAGCTACACTTTATATTAAAAGCTTGGTATATTTTATCCTAATTTCAATGATTGTAAAAGTAATATTTCAATCCTTTTCGGTAATACCAGAAGTAAATGAAGCTTCCATACAAATAAGAAACTTAGTGATTGGTTTTATACACCTATTGATGCTTGGAGTAATTAGTGGTGCTTTACTGCTTTTTTTATCGTTAGAAGGCATTTTTAACCACAACAAACTATTTGCTCGAATTGGCTTAGGCTTATTTATTTTAGGATTTGTGTTAAGTGAAATGTATTTGTTTTTACAAGGCGGAATGTATTATTTAAACTTGGGTGAATTA
>DATCTM010000117.1:0-16217 GCA_036567945.1 Vicingaceae bacterium | reverse complement strand
TAATGCTAATTTATACACTTTAAATATGAGCTAAATTAAGAAGAAATTTTACCTTTGCCACAAATAAATTTTTCGAGTTTACTTAACTTAAAAATTAAACCTTTTAAACATCGACCATTTTTTATGAATACAATTGACAATTTTAACTTTTCAGGAAAAAAAGTATTAATACGAGTAGATTTTAATGTACCGCTCAACGATAAATTTGAAGTTACTGATGATACCAGAATTTCAGCATCTATTCCTAGCATAAAAAAAATATTAAATGATGGCGGAGCTGTTATATTAATGTCGCACTTAGGTAGACCAAAAGATGGTCCTGAAGAAAAATTCTCATTAAAACACACTATTTCTACTTTAGAGAAATTAATAGGCACAACCATTCTTTTTGCAAACGATTGTATAGGAAATGAAGCTACAGAAAAAGCCGCTCAACTAAAAAGTGGAGATGTGTTATTGTTAGAAAACCTTAGATTTTATACTGAAGAAACCAAAGGAGATATCGCTTTTGCCGAAAAATTGGCTAAATTAGGAGATGTTTATGTAAACGATGCTTTTGGAACAGCACACAGAGCTCATGCATCAACAGCCATTATTGCTCAGTTCTTTCCTCATAACAAGTATTTTGGCTATTTATTGGCCAAAGAAATTGAAAGCGTTTCTAAAGTATTAAAAAACAATGTTAAGCCGGTAACAGCGATTGTGGGTGGAGCTAAAGTTTCGAGCAAAATAATTATTATAGAAAATTTATTAGATAGTATTGACAACTTAATTATTGGCGGTGGAATGGTCTTTACCTTCATTAAAGCGTTAGGAGGGAATATTGGTAATTCGTTAGTTGAAGATGATTTTTTAGCCACTGCCAAAGAAATTTTAGAAAAAGCTAAAGCTAAAAATGTGACCGTTTTCTTACCAGAAGATAGTGTTACCTCAACAGCATTTAATAATGAAAGTGAAGTAAAAATTTTCGACACCAACGACATTCCTTACGGATGGATGGGTTTAGATATTGGTGAAAAAGCCATTGCAGCTTATAGCAACTGTATAAAAAATTCTAAAACTATTTTGTGGAATGGACCAATGGGCGTTTTTGAAATGAGCAACTTTGAAAAAGGCACTAAAACTGTTGCCGAAGCTATTGCAGACGCAACTTCAAATGGAGCCTTCTCTTTAGTTGGTGGTGGCGATTCTGTTGCGGCTGTAAACCAATTTAACTTAGCAGAAAAGATGAGTCATGTAAGTACTGGCGGAGGTGCTATGTTAGAATATTTAGAAGGAAAAACCTTACCGGGAATTGCCGCGATATTGGATTAAAAACCCGATTTCTTTAAATATACTTTGATTTTTTCATGTTCAGGAGAATTTTTTCTATAAAACTCTAGCGGCTTGTCGAACATTTTTTCTTCGGTGATATTTTCTGTGAAAAAATTGGTCAATTCTTTTTGAGTAATAGAATCGGATGTTAATTTTTGGGCAGCTAATTTTTCATCAACATACTGAAAATTAAATACATTTTTACTCTCCCAATTCACTTTCCCGAATATAAATCCAATGTCTTTATTTTCAATATTATAAACAACAACATCTTTAATTTTTGTGCCGAAAACTCTATACGCATTAGCTTCTTTCACTCTGCCCGATGCATCAAACTTTTTACTTCTAACATCCATCACTTTTGTATTTAATTTACTGATGGTCAATTCATCTCTATCGCCATTTTCATGAAAAGCTACCCACTCGCCCAATAAATTTTTTTCAAACTTTTCAGCATTCTCATAATCTGTAAGTGCTACTTCAGATTGATACGGACAACCAACAATAATCAAGGCAAACAATACCGCTAGCACATAAAACTTAAATCTATTAAAAATCATAATTAACATTTTGATAAGTAATTCATTAGCAAACAAAATTAACACCATAAATATAAATAATATAATCTAAACTAAAAAATTGTATTTTCACAACAAAGCAATAGTATTTATTATCTTTGTCGTCCTTACAAAGAAAAATATATTTATTTTGAATTTCGAAAACATAAGAGCTTACAAAGATGACGAGTATCAATCTGTTATTAAAAAATTAATAGAAATTGATGTTTTAATGGAAGCCATTCATTTCTACTTACCGGAAATGACTGTTGAACAAATAAAAGAAAAACTACTTTCTTTTACCGCCATACAACAATTTCAAAGCGATATGGTTTGCTTGGTAATTGACAGAATTGTAAATCATTCTTCTGACGGAATTACCTTTAAAGGAATTGAAGAACTCAATCCCAACATTTCTAATTTATTAATTTCTAACCACAGAGATATTGTTCTTGATTCTGCTTTAATTAATTACGCCCTCAATTTTAAGAAAAAAAATACCAGCGAAATTGCTATAGGCAGCAACTTGCTTTCCCTTCCTTGGGTAAAAGATTTAGTAAGGTTAAATAAATCTTTTATTGTTAGAAGAAATGTTCCTAAACAAGAGGTGATTGAAGCTTCTAAGACGTTGTCTGCTTATATTAACTATACTTTAAAAGAAAAAAAACAAGACATTTGGATTGCTCAACGAGAAGGAAGAGCTAAAGATGGTTTTGATAAAACAACACCCGGCTTATTAAAAATGTTTGGTATGTGTACAGATGGTGATTTACTTACTCACCTCATCAGTTTAAACATTACTCCTGTAGCTATTTCTTACGAATACGATCCTTGCGATTACCTAAAAATTCCTGAATTGCTTAAAAAATATAATGGAGAAGAATATATAAAAGCTCCTAATGAAGATAATCAGCATATGGTTTTAGGAATGAAAGGCTACAAAGGCAATATTCACATTCATTTTGGAGAACCTATAAATAATGATATTCTTAAGTTTAAAGAGATAAAAAACAAAAATGAATTGCTAAAATTAATTGCCGAAGTGATTGATGAAAAAATTTACCAGCATTATCATCTTTTTCCTACCAATTATATTGCTTACGACTTGTTAAATAACAAAAATGAGTTTGAAAACAACTATACTAAAGCCGACAAAGAAAAATTTGAAGCTTACATAGAAAAACGATTGGAAAATTTTAAAGGAAATGATTTAGCAAAAGAAATTTTCCTAAAAATGTATGCTAATCCGGTAATGAACAAACTAAGGGTTCAAAATTTGAAATTTGAGACTCAAAATTCAAATAATAGTAAAATATAAATTTTTAAAATATACACTATGAAAAACATTGCAGTAATAGGAGCAGGAACAATGGGAAACGGAATTGCCCACACTTTTGCTCAATCAGGATTTAACGTAAACTTAATTGATATTTCACAAGCTTCTCTAGACAGGGCTATAGCAACTATTTCTAAAAATTTAGATAGAATGGTGGCAAAAGAAAAAATTACTGAAAGTGATAAAAATACTACACTTGGTAACATTACCACTTTTACCGATATGGACAAAGGTGTTGCTAATGTTGATTTAGTAGTTGAAGCAGCCACAGAAAATGTAGATTTAAAATTGAATATTTTTAAATCGTTGGATACCGCCACTAAGCCAGAAGTTATTTTAGCATCCAACACTTCATCAATTTCTATTACTAAAATTGCTGCGGCAACTTCTCGTCCGGATAAAGTAATAGGTATGCACTTTATGAATCCTGTTCCAATTATGAAATTAGTAGAAATCATCAGAGGTTATTCTACTTCTGATGAAGTCACCAACAACATTATGGAACTTTCTAAAAAATTAGGAAAAGTGCCTGTAGAAGTTAATGATTACCCGGGTTTTGTGGCAAACAGAATTTTAATGCCAATGATAAATGAAGCCATCATTACCTTGCATGAAGGTGTTGCCGGAGTAGAAGAAATTGATACCGTAATGAAATTAGGCATGGCGCATCCTATGGGACCACTTCAGTTGGCAGATTTTATTGGTTTAGATGTTTGTCTATCAATACTAAATGTACTTTACGAAGGCTTTGGAAATCCAAAATATGCTCCTTGTCCTTTATTAGTAAATATGGTTACTGCCGGAAAATTAGGTGTGAAATCAGGTGAAGGATTTTATTCTTGGACACATGGAACAAAAGATTTAATTGTGTCTCCACAGTTTAAATAATTGATATTATACATAAATGATTGGAAATTTGGAATTAACTTTCTAAATTTCCATTCTTTTTAATGTCTCGGCAACAAAAACTGCCTAAAATGAAAAAGTCGCACAAATTCATACTGTTTTCGTTTATCGGTCCGCTGGTAATGACTTTTTTTATTGCTGTTTTTGTATTAGTAATGCAATTTATTTGGCTTTACATTGATGAAATGTTAGGCAAAGGATTAGAATGGTACGTGCTTGCCGAATTATTTTTCTATGCCACCGCCAATGTAGTTCCTATGGCTATGCCACTGGCAATTTTACTTGCCTCCATTATGACTTTCGGGAATTTAGGCGAACATTTTGAATTGGTAGCATTTAAATCTGCAGGAATATCTCTCCAAAAAGTAATGAAACCGCTTATTGTTTTTGTGTGTTTTATTAGCATAGGAGCTTTCTATTTTGCCAACAATGTTATTCCTGTTGCCAACTTAAAATTTTATTCTCTGTTGCACGATATTAGAAGCCAGAAGCCGGCAATTAATATTCAGCCCAATGTTTTTTACAACGAAATTGACGGATATACCATCAGGGTAAAAAATAAAATTCCGTTGGAAGATGGTAGAGAAATGCTTAAAGATGTAATGATCTACAACCATGCTAATAACAATGGCAACAGACAAGTTACTGTTGCAGATTCAGGTATTATGAACCTATCAAAAGATAAAGCCTATTTTACCATTAAACTTTATCATGGTGTAGATTATCAGGAAAAACAAGAAGACAGAAGTAACAATAGAAACTATCCATTAACCAGGTTTTATTTTGAAGAAAATGAATTTCAGTTTGATATAAGTGGTTTCCAGTTTAAACGTAGTGATGAAGAAGCTTTTAAACATGATTATCGTTTGCTCAACCTCAAACAATTAATGTATAGAACAGACTCACTACATAAGTTTACTCGAGAAGAAGCCGATTTCTTAAATGAAAACGTTCATTATGCCTATTTATTCAATGATAGCATTACAGACAAAAAAAATAATACTTTTCTAACTCCCACTCAAAACATACAACAACATGATTCTATTCCTCATAAAGAAGTCAACCTAAAAGAATTTAACAAACAACAAATTAGTCAGGTTTTTGGTATTGCCATTAATAATGCACGTACACAAAAAGGTAGAGCAGCCGCAGCTAAAATAGAAATGAACGTATTAAAAGAGACACTTGCCAGGGTTAAAATTGAATGGCACAGAAAATTTACTTTTTCAATTGCCTGTTTAATTATGTTTTTTATAGGAGCACCCTTGGGAGCTATTGTTAGAAAAGGCGGATTAGGAATGCCGGTGGTAATTTCAATCATTTTCTTTTTAATTTATTATGTAATTTCCATAACGGGAGAAAAAATGGCAAAAGAACTTATTATTTCTCCATGGTTAGGCATGTGGTTTTCTACTTTTGTATTGTTTCCATTAGGTTATTTCTTTACTTATAAAGCCACTACCGATTCTGCCTTGTTTAATATTGATGCTTATACCGGATTTTTTAAAAATATTTTTACCCGAAAGAAAAAAGAGCTTAGTTAAATGAAAATTCTTCAAATATGTCATAAACCTCCACTCCCTGCTCTTGATGGCGGATGCAAGGCTATGCATGCATTAACAGAAGGGTTATTAGCTAATGCTATTTCCATTAAAATCTTAACCATTGCCACACAAAAACATCCTTATCAACCCGAACTTTTTCCAACAGCTTATATAGAACAAACCAATATAGAACACGCTTTTATAGATACTGCTATTAAGAAAAAAAATGCCTTGGCTAACTTGTTTAGTGGCAAGTCTTACAATATTAGTCGCTTTTACAATAAAAATTTTGAAGAGTTGATAACTGCAACACTTCAAAAAGAAAAATTTGATATTATTTTACTAGAAAGTCTTTATACCACACCTTACATTGCTGCTATTCGCAAAAGTAGTAATGCTAAACTGATATATCGCTCACACAATATTGAGTTTGAAATTTGGCAACGAACAGGCAATCAGGAAAATAATGCCATCAAAAAAAAGTACCTGCATTTTTTAGCCAAACGCCTCAAAAAATACGAACAATCCATTCTCAATTTAGTAGATGGGATTGCCGCTATTACTAAGAAAGATGAAGAGCAATTAATAGCATTAGGTTGCAAAAAAACAATAACAACTATACCTTTTGGCATCAATCTTCATGACTATCAGCTAAAAGAAATTCCACAAGAAAAAAAGCTATTTCATATTGGTAGTATGGATTGGATGCCTAATCAAGAAGCCATAAAATGGTTTTTGAATGAAGTTTGGTCGGCAATTATTGCCAAAGAACCAACGGCTACTTTTCATCTTGCCGGCAAAAATATGCCTGATGAAATTATAAAGTTAGCTGCCTCCATGCAAGGAATAATTGACGAAGGAGAAGTGGATAATGCCAATGATTTCATCAGAAATAATAACATTATGGTTGTTCCATTATTTTCAGGCAGCGGTATGCGTATTAAAATTATTGAAGCAATGGCAATGGGAAAGCTTGTAATTGGAACATCCGTTGCATTTGAAGGAATTGCAGTGCAGCATAACAAAAATGGTATTATTGCCAACACTGCCAATGAATTTAAAGAGGCAATTCTAATGTGTTTACAACACCCTGAAGTTGTTACTAGCATTGGACATAAAGCAAGAAAAACGATTGAAGAACAGTATAACAATACCGTTATTGTAAAGCAATTAATTAATTTTATAACCGAGTAATGAAACTATTTGTACTACTTTCTCGCTTTCCATATCCTTTAGAAAAAGGAGATAAGTTACGTGCTTTTCATCAAATAAAAGAATTATCTAAACAACACGAAATAGTTTTATGTGCTTTATCCGACCAAAAAGTAGCACAAAGTTCTATCGATAAACTTCAAGAATATTGTAAAACCATTCACATTATTAAACTTCCTAAGTGGAAAATCTATTGGAATTTATTTTGGCAATTGTTATTTACCGACAAATCCTTACAAGTAGTTTATTTTTATAATAATTCGGCTCAAAAAAAAATTAATCGAATTATAACAGAATATCAACCCGACCATATTTATGGTCAATTAATTCGAGTTGCCGAATACGTTAAAAATATTCCCATTCCCAAAACATTAGATTACATGGATGCGTTGGCTCGTGGAATGGAAAGAAGAATAGCACAATCGCCTTTTTACATCAAGTGGTTTTTAACTACCGAGACTACCCGATTAAAACGTTACGAACACCAAATTTTTGATGCTTTTGATAATCTTACGATAATTTCTGAACAAGATAAAAATTTAATCGTCCACATAAAAAACGATGCTATTCAAATAATTCCTAATGGCGTAGATTATGAAATGTTTAAGTTTCAAGAAAATACCGAAAAAAGATACGACCTTATTTTTACAGGCAATATGGCTTACCCTCCCAATATTGATAGCGTAATTTATTTGGTAAATGAAGTCATGCCATTAGTTTGGAAAAAATATCCTGATGTAAAATTAGTAATTGCCGGTGCTGAACCCGATAAAAAAGTGTTACAATTAGCTTCCGAAAATGTTGAAGTAACAGGTTGGGTAAAAGATATTACCACCTATTATGCAGCGGCTAAAATATTTGTAGCTCCAATGCAAATTGGTACTGGCTTACAAAATAAATTATTAGAAGCTATGGCTATGAAACTGCCTTGTGTAACTTCTCAACTGGCAAATAATGCTTTAGGAGCTGAACATCAAAACTCCATATTAATTGGCAATGAACCCGAAGAATATTACGAACATATTATATCTTTGTTGGAAAATAAAAACTTGTATAATGACATTGCAACATCAGGTTATGATTTTGTGAAAAAGAACTATACTTGGGAAGGTACAACACAAAAATTGAATGAATTGATTATAAATACTAAAAAACAATGAAAGAATTACAACAACAAATAGAAGCGGCTTGGGAAAATAGAGATTTACTAAAAGATGAAGCAACAAAAAATGCTATCCGACAAGTAATTGAACATTTGGATAAAGGAACATTAAGAGTTGCCGAACCAATAGGTAGTGATTGGCAAGTAAATGAATGGGTTAAAAAAGCAGTAGTACTTTATTTTCCTATCCAACAAATGAAAACCATTGAAGTTGGTCCATTTGAGTTTCATGATAAAATGGAGTTGAAAAAAGATTACGAAGCGTTGGGAGTTCGTGTAGTTCCTCATGCTGTAGCTCGTTATGGAGCTTTTTTAGCCAAAGGTGTAATTATGATGCCTTCTTATGTAAATATTGGTGCTTTTGTAGATAGCGGAACAATGGTTGACACATGGGCAACAGTTGGTTCCTGTGCTCAAATTGGTAAAGATGTCCATTTAAGTGGTGGAGTTGGTATTGGTGGTGTGTTGGAACCTTTGCAAGCTGCTCCGGTAGTCATAGAAGATGGTTGTTTTATAGGCTCCAGATGTATAGTCGTGGAAGGCGTTAGAGTAAGAAAAGAAGCAGTTTTAGGAGCAAACGTAGTGCTTACAAAATCAACAAAAATTATTAATGTAAGCGGAGATGCTCCTATTGAATATAAAGGTGAAGTGCCGGAAAGAGCTGTGGTAATTCCAGGTTCTTATACCAAAGAATTTCCTGCGGGAAAATTTAATGTACCTTGTGCCTTAATTATAGGACAACGAAAAGCAAGTACCGATTTAAAAACCTCTCTTAACAATGCCTTAAGAGAGTACGATGTAGCAGTTTAACACAATAAATATAATATTATGAATACAAATATTAAATCTGAAAATCAATTTCAATTAGCCGATTTGGATATAAAAGACGGATTTATTGAAAAAGCCTATGAAACTTTAAACAACATTCTGAAAGAAAATCCAACTTTCGGAAAGGCTCACAACCATTTAGGTTGGATGAACGAAACCAAATTTCAGGATTATGCAAAAGCAGAAGAACATTACAAAAAAGCATTAGAACTTTCTCCTGATTATACTGCTGTTTATTACAACTATGCTATTTTGCTTTCTACCCAACAACGATGGGATGAACTAAACCAATTGCTTGAAAAAGCCCTGAAAGTCCCTGGAATTAACAAATCTACTATCTACAACGAATACGGGATTATGTTTGAAGCAATAGAAGAATATGACAAAGCCATCTCTCATTTTAAAGATGCTGCGAGAGCTTGCATGGACAATACTACCATGGATAAATTTTTAGACTCGGTAGAACGTTGCAAACGCAAAAAAATGCTATTTAACTAAGTTGAAAAAGTTTTTAATCATACAAACCGCCTATATTGGAGATGTTATTTTAGCTACTTCCATAGTAGAAAAATTACACCAAGCCCTACCTGATAGTCAAATAGACTTTTTGTTGCGTAAAGGCAATGAAAGCTTGCTTGAAAATCATCCTATCATTAACGAAGTAATTATTTGGAACAAACATGATAAAAAATACGATAGCCTGAAAAGAATAACCAAACAAGTTCATCAGCATAAATACGATGTAGTTATTAATTTACAACGATTTGCTTCTAGTGGATTAATTACTGCTTTTTCGGGAGCAAAACTTAAAATTGGGTTTGCTAAAAATCCCTTGTCTTTTTCTTTTAATCAAAAGTTTCCACATAAGATTGGAGATGGTACTCATGAAATTGAACGTAACCATCAATTGATAAAAGCTTTTACAGATAATACTCCCGCCATGCCTAAGCTTTACCCAAGCAACAACGATTATTTGGCTGTGGAGGATTATAAAAAAGAAAAGTACGTTTGTATGGCACCAACTTCCGTTTGGTTTACAAAACAGTTACCAAAGGAAAAATGGGTCGAATTAATCAATAGTATATCCGATAATTATCAAATTTATTTATTAGGAAGCCCTACCGATGCTGCAGCTTGCGATGAAATAAAAACATTGGGTAAAAATAATAAAGTAGTGAATTTAGCAGGAAAACTTTCATTACTAGAATCGGCAGCTTTAATGCAAACAGCACAAATGAATTATGTAAATGATTCTGCACCCTTGCATATTGCTTCTGCTATGAATGCCCCTACAACAGCTTTTTTCTGTTCTACTATTCCTGCATTTGGTTTTGGTCCTTTAGCCAAAAATGCCAAAATTGTTGAGGTAAAAGAAAAACTTACTTGCCGACCTTGTGGTTTACACGGAAAAATTGAATGTCCCGAAGGTCATTTTAAATGTGGTTTTGATATTGAAATAAAAAAGCCCTGAAAATTTCAGAGCTTTTAGTGACCTCGACAGGATTCAAACCTGTAACCTTCTGAGCCGTAATCAGATGCGCTATTCAGTTGCGCCACGAGGCCTAATTGACTGCAAATATAGAAAAAATGGCTGTATTATCTCTAATTTTATTATTTTTAGATTTTAAATAACACCTTAAAAAAATAACGCTACATGTCTGTTTATGGTAAAGTAACACCAACTATTATTCAACAATTACAAACAATAATTGGAGATGAATTTGTTTTATGGAATAAAGAAGCCCTAGATAAATATAGCCATGATGAAACGGAAGATTTAAGTTTTTTTCCAGAAGTAGTGGTAAAACCAAGAACCGCAAAAGAAATAAGTTCTATTGTAACATTATGTAATGAGCATTTAATTCCACTAACTCCTAGAGGGGCCGGAACTGGTTTGAGTGGTGGAGCTTTACCCATCAATAAAGGCATTTTACTTTCAATGAAACGTTTTAATAGCATTATTGAAATTGATGAAAGAAATTTACAAGCTACTATTGAACCGGGAGTCATTACTCAAGAGTTTCAAGAAGCGGTAAAAACTAAAGGACTTTTCTATCCTCCAGACCCTGCCAGTAAAGGCAGTTGTTTTATAGGTGGAAATTTGGCAGAAAATTCTGGTGGACCAAAAGCTGTAAAATATGGTGTTACCAAAGATTATGTATTAAATTTAGAAGTGGTGCTTCCCACAGGTGAAATAATATGGACAGGAGCGAATGTGCTAAAAAATTCTACCGGTTATAACCTCACACAATTATTAATAGGTAGCGAAGGTACATTAGGCATTATAACTAAAGCAGTATTTAAACTTATACCTCACCCAAAATATGATTTATTAATGCTTGTACCTTTTGTTTCAGCCGAAGAAGCTTGTAGTGCTGTAGCGGCAATTTTTAATGCAGGCATAACTCCTTCGGCAATGGAATTAATGGAAAGAGATGCTATTATATGGGGGAAGAAATTTATAAACGATACTGCCATAGTTATTGAAGATAACATTGAAGCTCATTTACTTATTGAAGTAGATGGAAATGATATGGATGTTTTGTATAAAGACTGTGAGCTCATTTATCAGGTATTAGAAAATTTTAAAACCGGAGAAATTCTTTTTGCAGATGATGCTACTCAAAAAGAAAAACTATGGAAAATTAGGCGAGTAGTAGGTGAAGCAGTGAAAAGTCAATCTATTTATAAAGAAGAAGATACTGTTGTGCCTAGAGCAGAATTACCTAAGTTACTTAAAGGTGTAAAAGAAATAGGAAACAAATACGGTTTTAAATCAGTTTGCTACGGA
Source organism: Vicingaceae bacterium (assembly GCA_036567945.1). Lineage (GTDB taxonomy): Bacteria > Bacteroidota > Bacteroidia > Flavobacteriales_E > Vicingaceae > BRH-c54. The sequence goes on along the minus strand of DATCTM010000117.1, from coordinate 4,567 downwards.
CATGCCGGAGACGGAAATTTGCATGTAAACATCATTAAAGAGGACATGAGTGATGAAGCTTGGAATAATGAATTGCCGAAAGGAATTACAGAAATTTTTCAGCTTTGTGTACAATTAAAAGGGACTATTTCCGGAGAACATGGTATTGGTTACGTTCAGAAATCATATATGAATATTCCTTTTGATGAAAAAACCTTATCACTACAAAAACAAATAAAATCTGTCTTCGATCCAAATAATATACTTAATCCGGGCAAAATTTTTCCATAAAAAAAGTCCCTCAAATAATTTAAGGGACTTTAATTCAAAGGGAGGAGATTTTTTATGATTTAACTACCTATCTAATTAACTTTTAAAAATTTATCTCCTTAATACAACCTAAGACGAAAAAATTTTATAAAAGGTTGCTTTATTATTTTTTTATCTTAGGAATCTAATAATTGAGCAAACTATTGTTTTCTAAATAATATTATATCCGTAAATTTGGTAAGCATTAATTAAACTAGAACTTTCATGAAAAAAATTACATTATTAAGCTTATTTTCAATACTATTTACTGTTTTTCTAAATGGTCAAATTAGTGGCAACAAAGTTGAAACAACCAAGACAAAAACTAACATTTCGTTAGATGATAACTTAACTCAACAGTTAATTCAAGACGCTACAAAAACCCCAAGTGGGCATATTAGGTGTTTTTCTGATGAAATGCATCAAGTACACCAACAAGCCAATCCGCAAATGGAATCCGTGGAAGATTTTGAAACCTGGATGGAAGAAAAATTAAAAACCTATGTTAAAGATAATGCTAACAATAAAGCATCAAGAGTAATTCCTGTGGTAGTACATGTTTTATATGGAAATACTACCCAAAATATCAGCATGACTCAAATTCAGTCTCAAATAACTGCATTGAATCAAGATTTTTCTGCATCAAATACAGACATTTCTAATGTTCCCTCTACCTTTCAATCAGCTATTGGTAACTGTGATATAGAATTTTGTTTAGCTCAAATTGATCCTAACAATCAACCAACAAATGGTGTTAACAGAGTTAATGTAGGAACTACATCACTAACTACAAGTCAAATAGATGGAACATGGAAACCCCAAACTCAATGGGATCCTACTAAATATTTCAATATTTGGGTAGCTAATATTCAAGGTGGTGTTTTAGGATATGCTCAATTTCCTTCTTCTTCAGGTTTAGGAGGCATGCCATCCAATGGTGGTGCTGCTAATACTGATGGAGTGGTTATATTGTACAATGCTTTTGGAACAACAGGTGCTGTTAGTGCTCCCTATAATAAAGGAAGAACTGCTACTCACGAAATTGGTCACTGGTTAGGTCTTCGTCATATATGGGGAGATGGTACTTGTGCTTCAGATTTTTGTAATGACACACCTCCTCAACAAACATCTAACTATAACTGTAGAACTCACCCTTATAATGTAGGAGCTTGTTCAGGAAATACAACAGGTGAAATGTTTATGAACTACATGGATTACGTACCAGATGCTTGTATGTATATGTTTACTGCAGGTCAAAAAGCTAGAATGGATATTGTTTTGCAAAATTCTCCTAGAAGAAACTCCTTACTTACATCTACTGCTTGTGGAGTAGCTCCATTAAACGCTAATTTTACCGCAAACAATACAACAATTACTGCTGGACAAACGGTAACTTTTACCAACACTTCTTCAGGTTCGAATCCAATTACATCTAACTCATGGAATTTTGATGTAACTTCTCAAGGAGGTGTTAATCCATCAACCTCAACAGCTGCCACTCCTCCCTCTATTACATACAATAATGCTGGAACTTACACAGTTTCATTAACTGTTGGAGACGGAACTAGTAATGATACCGAAACTAAAAATGCTTACATTACCGTTTTAGCTGCCGGTAGCCAAGTTTGTGATTCTACTGCTGCAACTTGGGATATTGGACAGCATGGTGGTCAAACAGGAGCATACACTTGGGGACCAGACTGTAATGGAACGCTTCCATCAGGTTACATTTTAGGTCAAAATTGTTATAATGACAATGGATGGGCAGATAAAATACCTTATACTGGTTCAGGAACTTTCCTAACTGATGTTATTTACTATTTTAGTACTTCAGGAACTGGTAATGTTAACCTAAAAGTTTGGGGAGTAAATGCTGGTGCCCCAGGCAGTGTTTTGGCTCAACAAACTGTTCAAATTTCTCAATTAGGAAATGGTGGAACTCCCACAGTATGGACACTTCCTACAGCAGCATCTTTAAATGGAAATTTCTTTGTAGGTCATGACCATACAACACTAACTAATGGTGATACCGTTGCCTTAATGGCTGCTCCTACAGGAACAAATACTGTATGGGCAAAGGAAACTGGAGGATGGGTTGATTTAGCTACTTATAGCTTAGACCATAGTGGTGCTGTTATTCCGGTAATATGTAATAGTGCAACAACTGGTGAAAAAGAAATCTTAGGTGATCTTGATGAAATTTTGGTTTTCCCAAACCCTTCAAATGGAACACTAAATATTGCTCTAACAGAGAAAAAAGAGACTACTATTGAAATTTATAATCTTGTTGGAAAATTAATTTACACAAGTGGTAACCCACTAAATACTCAATTTTTTACTATCAACATAGATAATCAACCTAATGGTATTTATTTTGTAAATATTAAAACCGATAATAACATTACCACTAAAAAAGTATTGATTGCTAAGTAGTGAGTTAATTATTATTAAATTTTTTAAGGAGCCTCATTTTTTTTGAGGCTCTTTTTTTATCTTATGCTTACCTTTGTTAAAAAATTTCACCTTATATGGATAACACTACCATTAAAACATTGTTTTCAGCAACTGTTGAAGATAATCAGCTTAACAGCATTTATAGTAAAGTAGTAAACAAAGAAAGAATTACTCCTGAAGAAGGAACGTACCTATTCTACAATGCTGAACTTAGTCATTTAGGAACACTTGCCAACTACATTAGAGAAAAAAGACACGGAAATAAAACCTACTTCAATAAAAACTTCCATATAGAACCCACTAATATTTGTGTTTTCGATTGTAAATTCTGCTCTTACTCTCGCTTTTTAAGAGAAAAAGATGAATATGATGCTTGGGAGCTTTCTGAAGAAGATATTTATGACGCCATTAGAAATTATGATGGTAAAGATATTACCGAAGTGCATATTGTTGGAGGTGTTCACCCAAAAATGGGATTAGCTTACTTTAAAAATTTAATTGAAAATATTAAAAAAATTCGCTCTGATATTCATGTTAAAGCTTTTACTGCTGTTGAGTTAGACTATATGTGTAAAAAAGCAAAAGTAAGTTATGAAGAAGGTTTGAAAATATTAAAAGATGCCGGACAAGGTTCTTTACCAGGTGGTGGAGCAGAGATTTTTGATGAAGAAATTAGAGCCCAAATCTGTAAAGACAAATGTACTTCAGAACAATGGTTACAAATGCACGAAGCTGCTCATAAAGTTGGGATGCCCTCCAATGCAACAATGCTTTACGGACATTTAGAAAAATACGAACACCTTATCGACCACATGAACAGATTAAGAAATCTTCAAGATAAAACAGGAGGTTTTAATGCTTTTATCCCGTTAAAATTTAGAAATAAAAACAATCAAATGTCTGATATTGAAGAAGTGAGCATAATAGAAGATTTAAAAGTTTATGCTATGGGTAGAATTTTCCTTGACAATTTCAATCACTTAAAGGCGTATTGGCCAATGATTGGAAGAAAAACTACCCAACTATTACTTTCTTTTGGAGTAAACGACATTGATGGAACTGTAGATGATTCTACAAAAATATATACTATGGCCGGTGCCGAAGAGCAAAAACCAACAATGACTACAGAACAAATGATTCGTCTTATTAAAGAAGTTGGCAGAAAACCTATTGAAAGAGATAGCGTATATAACGAACTGAATGATTATTCAGAACCTATTTTAGCTTAAGCCTTTATTTTGGAAAATAAAAACATAATTATTACCGGCCATAGAGGTGCAGCAGGATTAGCTCCTGAAAACACGTTGGCTTCTATTCAGTTAGCAATAGAACTAGGGGTTGATAGAATAGAAATTGATGTTCAACAAACTAAAGACAATAAAATTATTGTATTGCACGATAGAACACTTAGAAGAACCACAACAGGTCATGGCTTTGTGAAAAACCTTACCTACGATGAAATTTTTCAATTTAGTGCCGGATACAAGTTCAATAAATTTTATATCAATGAAAAAGTACCTACTTTAGAACAAGTAATTGATTTAATAGATGGAAAAGTAGAGTTGCTTATTGAAACCAAATACAGTTACATGTATTATCCTAATATTGAAAGACACATTATCAACATCATTAAAAATAAAAATGCTAAAGATTGGTGCAAAGTAATTTCTTTTAATGACAGAGCTCTTTTCAGGATTAACAAATTAGATAACAGTATTAGATTAGGCAAATTATTCGTTGGAAAACATGCTCACCTCCCACTCTCTTTTGATAAAGGACTAAATATTAGACCCTTAAAAAAATATGCTTTTGTAGATGAAGTAAT
>DATCTM010000116.1:0-31530 GCA_036567945.1 Vicingaceae bacterium | reverse complement strand
AAACCTGCTTCTTGAATAATTTCTGCTAACTTTAAAGCTGTAAGCGGTGTAGTTTCAGCTGGTTTTAAAACCACAGTATTTCCTGTGGCCAAAGCTGGAGCTATTTTCCAAGCTACCATCAACAATGGAAAATTCCAAGGTACTATTTGTCCTGCAACACCCAAAGGCATCGGATTTCTATTAGGAAAAGCATAGTCTAACTTATCTGCCCAACCTGCATAATAAAAAAAATGTGCAGCAGCTAAAGGCACATCAATATCTCTGGCTTCTCTAATAGGTTTACCTCCATCCAGCGTTTCTATTACAGCAAACTCTCTCGCTCTTTCTTGAATTAATCTGGCAATACGATAAATATATTTTCCCCTTTCACTTGCCGGCATTTTACTCCACACTTCATTATAAGCTTTTCGAGCAGCTTTTACTGCTTTATCTACATCTTTATCATTAGCCTCTGCAATAGAAGCTAATTTTTCTTCCGTAGCAGGATTTACCGTATCAAAATATTTTCCTGAACTTGGTTTTACCCATTTCCCTCCAATAAACAACTCGTATTGTTTCTTCAAGTTAATATGGTCGGTGCTTTCTAATGAAGGAGCAAACTCCCAAGTTGAATTCAAATTTATTTTAGTCATGGTATATTATTGTTTCTATAAATTTATTCTTTATATGCTTTACGGTTAAAATCTAAAGTTAATCCTTAGAAAAATAATCTTTAGATTGGTATATTCCTGTTGTTTGTTTAACAATTTGCATTAATACATCATTAGCCAAACTGCTTGCACCAAACCTAAACCACTCATTAGTTAACCAAGCATCGCCCAATGTTTCTTTTACCAATAGTAAATACTGTAATGCCAATTTAGCATTAGAAATACCTCCTGCAGGCTTCATTCCTACTTGTATTCCTGTTTTGTAATAGTAGTCTTTAATTGCCTCCAACATTACTGATGTAACTGGCAATGTTGCTGCAGGACTAATTTTTCCTGTTGATGTTTTAATAAAATCTGCTCCAGCATAAATAGCTATATCACTTGCTCTCCTTACTTTATCAAAAGTTCCCAACTCACCTGTTTCTAAAATTACTTTTAAACGTGCTTTCCCACAAGCTTCTTTAATAGCAGCAATTTCATCAAAAACAAAATTGTATTCACCTTCATGAAATTTTCCTCTACTAATTACCATATCTACCTCATCTGCACCACTATCAACGGCAATTTTTGTGTCTAACAATTTCACTTCTCTACTAGATTGTCCGGCAGGAAAAGCTGTAGCTACTGATGCCACTTTTATTTTTGTTCCTTTAAGTGTTTTCTTAGCTGTTTCCACAAAATTGGGATAAACACATACTGCAGCAACTGTAGGTAATCCGGACATAGCATCATGTAAATGCATGGCTTTATTACAAAGTTGTACAACTTTTTTAGTCGTATCAGCCCCCTCAAGTGTTGTTAAATCTATCATGCTCAATGCTAATTTCAACCCATGCATTTTGGCATCTTTTTTTAAGCTTCTCGAAGTTATTCTATCTATTCTATCTAACACCCCAACCTGATCAATAACAGGCGTTGCATTATAATCTAAAATCACTTTTTTATTACTCATAGTTAAAAAATTGAACTCCAAAGATAAGTAAAAGCCCCGAAGTTTTATTGGTGTTTTATAAAAAGCTATTTTTGTACTTCTTCACAATCATTTTTTCATGGATAACCAAAAAAATATATTTCCAATTTTCGATCAAATAGTCGGAAGAAAAGAAAAAGAACTGTTACTCAACCAAACAGCCAAAGTAATTTGGATGACCGGACTTTCTGGTTCTGGAAAAAGTACCATAGCCATTGCTTTAGAAAAAGAATTAGCACAGAAAGGATTCTTAACTCAAGTCTTGGATGGTGACAATATAAGAACTGGCATCAACAATAACTTAGGGTTTTCTGATGCCGATAGAACAGAAAACATAAGAAGAATTGCAGAAGTTTCTAAGTTATTTGTGAATTGTGGTGTGATTACCATTAACTGTTTTGTTAGTCCTACCAATGCCATAAGAAATGCAGCAAAAGAAATTATTGGAGCCGAAAATTTTGTGGAAGTTTTTATTGATACACCTCTAGAAATTTGCGAACAACGTGATGTAAAAGGACTTTATAAAAAAGCTCGAGCAGGAGAAATTAAAGATTTTACAGGTATTAATGCTCCATTTGAAACTCCCAAAAATCCAACTATTGTTGTGAAAACTGCCAATAAAACTGTTGAAGAATCAGTTAATACTATTTTAAAAGATATTTTACCTTTAATCACCAAAAAATAATGAAGTATTTCTTAACCATAATTTGTTTTTTGTTACTTATAAGTAGTTTGTTTTCTTCTACCATTAAAAAAGACTCTTTGAGTACACTTGATGGTGAAATATTTACTACTACTGAACTAGAAATGGAAGTTCTGGATAATGGAGAAGTAAAGTTTAAAAGAGGGAAGGCCATTCTTTTTACCATTTTTACCGGTATTTTGGGTGGACACCGAATTTATATGGGGACACACCAAAGAACTCCTATAATTTACTCCGTTACTTTTGGAGGATTTGGCATTTTACCGCTTATAGATTTGGTTCATCTTATCTTTAAAAAAGATATTTCGGTTTATGAAAACAAAACTCAAATAATTATGTGGAGGAATAATTAACCAACCATGAACTGGAGCCCCACCATAAAAGGATTTAAAGCATACCTCCAGCTGGAAAAATCGTTGGCAAAAAACTCTGTAGAGGCTTATATTGCTGATGTTGAAAAGCTTTTTCAGTATTTAGATATGAGTGAAATTCATCTTGCTCCCGAAAAAATTACCCAAAAACATGTCGAATCTTTTTTAAAATGGGTAAGTGAAATTGGTTTAAATGCTAGAAGTCAATCTAGAATAATTTCAGGAATTAAAGCCTTTTACAATTATTTATTGTTGGAAGAAATTATTGCTGTTTCTCCTGTAGAATTGATAGAAACCCCAAAAATTGGCAGGAAACTCCCCGAAGTGCTTACCATTGAAGAAATTGATAAAATTATTGCAGTAATTGACCTCAGCACACCTGAAGGATTAAGAAACAAAGCCATTTTAGAAACACTCTACAGCTGTGGCTTACGAGTTTCTGAGCTAATCGGATTACAAATTTCTCACTTATTATTAGATGAGGGATTTGTACGTGTTGTGGGAAAAGGTGATAAAGAACGAATTACTCCTATTGGCGGAGCTGCTGTCAAACACATTACTATTTACATAGAACATGTAAGAAATCATCTACCAAAAATTGACAAGGCCAGTGAGGACATTTTGTTTTTAAACCGAAGAGGAAAACAACTTACCCGAGTAATGATTTTTACCATCATAAAAAACTTAACGCAACAAGCAGGAATCAACAAAACCGTTAGTCCACATACTTTCCGACATTCTTTTGCCACGCACTTGGTTGACGGTGGAGCTGATTTACGTGCTGTACAAGAAATGCTAGGACACGAATCTATTACTACAACAGAAATTTATACTCATCTTGATAGTGATTATTTGCGTCAATCTATTTTAGATTTTCACCCTAGAGGAAAATAAACTACTTTTTATTCTCCAATATATCTGTAAAATCCTTACCTGTAGGATATTCAAAAACTTCCAATTGAAAATAAGGAACTGCCGCCAAAATATGATCGAAAATATCTGCCATAATATGTTCATAATTTGCCCAAACTTTATCCTTACTAAAAGCGTACACTTCCAAAGGAACTCCCGTTGGTGTTGGTTCCAACTGACGAGTCATTATGGTCATTTCTTTATTGATAGCAGGGTGTTGATGCAAATAAGAATCAACATATTTTCTAAACAACCCGAAATTAGTCATATTTCTGCCATTAATTAATACCGATTTATCTATGTTGTTCTGTTCATTGTGTTTATCAATATCTGTTTGGCGGTGATCAATATAATCAGCAACCAATTGTATTTCTTTAAATTTAGCTATTTCTTCTTTAGTTAAAAATTTAATACTAGTAGCCTTTATAATTACAGCACGCTTAATTCTTCTACCTCCTGACATACTCATACCACGCCAATTTTTAAACGAATCAGAAATCAAATAATAGGTAGGAATAGTGGTAATGGTATTGTCAAAATTTCTCACTTTTACAGTGGAGAGATTAATTTCATACACATCTCCATCAGCTCCATATTTCTCCATAGAAATCCAGTCTCCAATTCTTACCGTATCGTTTACACTTACCTGAATACTCGCTACAAAACCCAAAATAGTATCTTTAAAGATTAAAAGCAATACAGCCGACAATGCTCCTAAGGCGGTTAAGAAATGTAAGAAAGGTTTGCCTGTAATAATGGAAAAAATAATAATAAACCCAAACAACCAAGTAATAATCATAAATACCTGAATATAACTTTCAATAGGTTTGTCTTTAAAGGCATTAATGGTTTTAAGAAAATCTTTAAAGGTAGATAAAATGCTTCTGATAAGCCATATGCTCATTACCACAACCAACACGCTCACCAACATTTCGGCATATTTTTCTAAATGCGGAAAATCAATTAAAATATCAGGAATAAAAGCCGAAATGATATAGAGTGTAATTAAGTTAGCAAGGTGCAAAAAGGTATTGTTTTCCACTAAAAAATCATCGAACTTAGTTTTTGATTTTGCAGCTAAATTATGAACGATTTTTTCTGAAAATCCTCTTAATACCTTATAAAGAATATATCCTACAATTAAAAGCAGAATAAAATTGATAATTACATTAGCATAAATTGCCATGGTTTCAGAAAAATCTGCATATTCTTTTAAAAGTCTGTAAAAAAATCTGGTGATTGTTTTTGTTTCCATAATTCCATTTTTTTGCGAAATTACTAAATGTTAGCGTTAAAGCGAATCGTTATTGGTTTAACTAAGTTCAAATATTATTCGTAGCATCAAAACCTAATTATTCCTACTTTTGCTTTCTATGGCAGAAGAATTGTTTATTAATCGGCAAGTTAGCAAAGAGGAAAAGTACCAAGAACTTATTCCTCAACTTTCTGCTTTAGTTAGTGGCGAAAATGACCTTGTTGCTAATTTAGCTAACCTCATGGCTGCTCTAAAACAAACCTTTAATTTTTGGTGGATAGGCGTGTATGTTGTAAAAAATGATGAATTAGTATTAGGTCCTTTTCAAGGTCCAATAGCTTGTACACGTATAAAAAAAGGCAAAGGTGTTTGTGGTACTGCTTGGCAAGAAGCCAAAACCATTGTAGTTCCTGATGTTGACCAATTTCCCGGTCATATTGCTTGTAGTTCCTTATCTAAATCGGAAATTGTGATACCGGTTTTTAATAAAAATAAGGAAGTAATAATGGTAATTGATGTGGACAGCGAAAAATTAGCAAACTTTGACCAAATAGATGAAATTTACCTCAACAAAATAGCTAATTTAATTTCCGATTTTGTATGAGATTAAAAGGGTTCATATATCTTATTATTGCCTTATCAATTTATGGCTGTGCTCAGGTAGTTCCACTTACCGGTGGTGATAAAGATGAAACTCCTCCAAAAGAACTAAAAAGTACTCCCGAAAATAAAAGTATCAACTTTGCTGCAAAAACCACTACCATTGAGTTTGATGAGTTTATCAGGCTTCAAAACCTTCAGCAACAGCTGATAGTTTCTCCTGTTATGGAAAAACAGCCGGAAGTTAGTGTGAAAGGCAAAAAGTTAATTATTAAATTAACAGAAGAGCTTACTCCCAATACTACTTATAGCATCAATTTTGGAAATGCTATTATTGATATTACCGAAAATAACCCCATACCGAATTACAAATATGTTTTTTCTACAGGCGATTATTTAGATTCATTGTCTTTTTCCGGCAATGTACTTTTTGCTCAAAACCTAAAACCAAAAGAAAAAGTATATGTAATGCTTTATCAAAATTTAGATGATTCTGTTCCTTATTTAAAGAAACCTAAATATGTTGCCATTACCGATAAAGAAGGCAATTTTTCCGTTTCTAACATTGCAAAAGGAACATACAAAGTATTTGCTTTAGAAGACATTAATAGCAATTATATTTACGATTTGCCCAACGAACAAATTGCTTTTTTTGAAAATACCATCAACTTAGATAGTAACTTATCAAAACAACAATTGTTTCTTTTTGAAGAAGAACAAGATAATCAGTATGTTAAAAAAGTAGAACACAAAGAATTTGGTAAAGTTGTTTTTTACCTTAATCAGCCTTCCGAAAATGTATTAATTACAACCAATATTAAAGAAAAAATTAGATGGTATATTGAAGAAAGAAATCCTACTAATGACACTATAACCCACTGGTTATTAGGTGTGGGAAATTTTAAAGAAGTGAAATATTATGTTAGTGAAGGCAAAAAAACAATAGATACTTCTGCGGTAACTTTTATTGAACAATCAAAATTTAAAGACACTACCTTAACACTAAACTCTAATGTAACTCCTATTTTCGATTTAAATAAAAATATACACCTATCTACTCCTCGTCCGATAAACATTTTTAATCAAGAAAACATTACACTATTAGAAGATTCTGTTCCTGTTAAATTTGAAGTTAACCAACTCAATAATACCCGAAACTATGAAATAAACTATTCTTTTAAAGAAAATACAGATTATATTTTACAAATCCTTCCAACAACTTTTCAGGATATTTTAGGGTTGAAAAATGATAGTGTTATTGCTAATTTTAAAACCAAAAAAGAATCGGATTATGGTAATATTATATTGAAAATGGATGTGAATTTTGAAACCCCTTATATTTTGCAGTTGTTACGAAACAATAAAGTTATTGACGAAAAACACATTAACAATAGTCAAACCTTAAACTACTCTTATTTAACTCCTGGAGATTATACTCTTCATTTAATTGTTGACGAAAATAATAATAGAAAATGGGACACAGGAGAATATTTAAAATCCCAACAACCTGAAACAGTAATTCATTACCAAAAAACCATTAAAATTCGTCCAAATTGGGATAATGAAATTATTTGGAATATTAGACTTTAGTTATTTGAATTTCAACAAACAACCTTTCTATACTGCTACACAAAACATAATAAGCTTAATTTTTTTCGGTATTTTTTAGCTAATATATTTCCTTCAAAAAAAAAAAATTATAACTTGCAAGAGTTTTATTCATTTCTCAAACATACATTATGAAAAATTTATCAGCACTATTAGGAAAAACTCTTTTAACTATTTTATTTTTATCTTCAACAATTACAAAGTCTCAAACTAAAAAAACATACCTTTCAAAAGAAACTTTCACAGAGCAATTAAATAACATCCCTGAAGACGACTACCAAAAAAGAATCAGTTTTATTGAAACATCTAGCAATGAAAATGACACCTTATATGTTGATCTGTTAATTGCACTTTCTTATTACTGCATTCAAAATGAAGATTACAAAAAAGCCATTACTTATTGTAATAAAGGAATTGGTCTAAAATTTCATAACGAATACCCTACTTTTTATGGCAATAAAGCATCTGCATTGTTAAATTTAAAAAAGTATGATGAAATGTTAATCGTTGCTGACGAAGGATTAAAATCTTATCCAAAAAATGCTAAGCTAAACTATATAAAAGCCTTAGCTTATGAAGGTAAAAAAAATTATAAAGAAGCAATAAAATATAATCAACTGGCAATAAAGTTAAACCCTTTTAACGCAACTTATCACTATAAATTAGGCGAGTTTTCTTACCGAGCAGACATGGTTACACAAGCCGCATTATGTTATAGTATGTATTTAATTTTAGATCCTGATGGAGAAAATGCGATTACCGTTTTAAGTGCTTTAAATACCATTGTAACCTCTAAAAATGAAACCGAAAGAATAAACGTTAATAATTTTGAAGATGCTAAAGCATTTGAACAACTAGATAAATTAGTTAAGAATTATGTTGCTCTCAACAAAAAATACAAATCTCCTTCAAAAATAGATTTGCCTTATGTTAAACAGACACACCTTATTTTAAATTCATTAAAAGATTTACCAAAAACTGATGGTTTTTGGGGGACTTATTACATTCCTTTCTTTCAGCAAATTATTGATAATGGAATGTTTGAAGATTTTATTTATACTATTTCTTTTTCAATAAGTGATGAAAGCAAATACAAATCAGTTGTTTTAAAAAACAAACAAAATGTAATTGATTTTGTAGGGACTTTTTTTGCTGTTTGGAATAAAATTATTTCTGAAAAAAAACTTGATAATGGAGAGATTGAAAAATATTATTATCATAATAATGATTATGTAAATGCCATTGGAAAAATGAAAGGCGACAAAATGATTGGAGTATGGCGCACTTATGACAAACAGGGAGTTTTGTTTTCTGAAGGAGCTGTTGATAATGATAATAAAAAAACTGGAGAGTGGACTTTTTATCACCCAAATAAACAAATTAATGAATTAGCTTTTTTTAAAGGAGGAAATTTAGAAGGAGAATATAAATACTATTATGAAAATGGTATTTTAGGTGGCATATCCAATTATAAAGAAGGTAAAATAGTGGGAGAATATACTAACTATAATAAAAAAGGAGCCCCAACAGAAACAGGGATGTACAATGATGAAAACATCATTACTAATCAAACATTTTATTATGATATAGGGAAAGAATTCCTTAACTATAAAGTTATTTATAAAGATGGTAAAATTGATGGGTTAATAAAAATCTTGTATGAAGATGGAAGTTTAAAGTCTGAAATTAATTTTACAAACGGGAAAAGAAATGGTCAAGAAAAAGAATATTATAAAAGTGGAAAGCTAAAAGCTGAATATACAAACTTAGACAACCTAATGAATGGGGATTATGTTTCCTACTATGAAAATGGGAAAATAAACTCTCAAGGCAAATACAAAGATGGTATTCAAATAGGAGATTGGGTTTATTACAACAAATATGGAGAGAAGACAGAAGAAATGTTTTATGATGAAAAAGGCAAAAAAACAGGAATTTATAAGCAGTATGATATTGATGGGATTTTGTTTAATGAGATTGATTATAAAAATGGAAACCCTATAGCTTATCGCTTTTTCGATAAAAATGGTGCTGTTTTAAAAGATGTAAAAAAATCTAAAGGAAGCTTTATTTATGAAGGTTTTTATGCTGATGGTGTCAACTCTAGCAAAGGAAATTACTTGTTAGAAGATGGAAAAGATGGTAAATGGGAGTATTTTGATATAAATGGAAATTTACACTCTGTTGAATATTTTAGTAAAGGAAAATTAGTTGGTGATGAAACATTCTATTTTACAGATGGTAAATTAAAAACCGAAATGAGTTATAAAAACGACTCTCTATCAGGATATTATGTGGATTATTATTCAAACGGAAACATTAATTTTCAGGGGTGGTACGAAAATGATAACCGAACTGGAGAATGGAACTATTATTATAGCGACACCACACTTAAAGAAACATATTATTTCATTAATGGTAAATTAAACGGTAAACAATATTATTATTCCCCTAAGGGAAAATTGTATATGACTCAAGAATATCATCTTGGCGATATACTAAACACCACATTTTATGATACACTTGAAAATGTTTACCAAGTTTTAAATGAAGATACAGCCAGTGAGAATCTTGTTTTAAAACAATTCTTCCCTAATGGAAATATAAAAAAAGAAACTAGCTACAAATATGGAGTTGCTCATGGTCCATTCACTAATTACTTCCAAAATGGTACTGTTCAGTCAACAGGACAGTACATAAATGATAAAAGAGAAGGAGTTTGGAAATGGTACTATCCTGATGGTAAACTATCTTATGAAGGAACATACTATCAAAATGAAAAACATGGTGAATGGAAAAATTATGACGATGATGGAAAATTAGACAATAAGAAAAACTTTGAATATGGTCTCTTAGAAGGTGAAACATTTTATTATAGCCCCTCAGGTAATATTACTCAAAAAGAATTTTACAGAAATGATGAATTACATGGAGAAAAAATATTTTATGACGAACACAATAACCTCCAGCTAATAAGACATTATTGGAATGGTAAATTAACGGGGTATTCTTATCTAGGAAAAGATGGTGAAAAAATTCCTGAAATTAAGTTAGAAAACGAAACTGGAGAGATTACTGCCTACTATAAAAATGGTCAAATATCTAGAAAAATGAAACTTGATAAAGGTATGTTTGTTGGTAATTATGATGAATACTACTATAATGGTCAGTTAAAAGAAAGAGAATTTTTTGAAAATGGAGAACGCCAAGGAGAAGTAAAGTCTTACTATGAATCTGGAAAATTAAAATCAGTAAGACACTATGAGTTAGGTAATTCTCACAACCTCTATACAGAGTATTATGAAAATCAAAAAATCAAAAAAACCACTTCCTATTATGATGGAGAGTATAACGGATGGATAAGAAAATATGACCCATCTGGCAAATTATTGTACGAAACTTATTACATAAACAACTATATAATTTATTAATGCAAAAATATTTCACACTCTTTCTTACTTTAGTATTTTCTCTAATTAATGTTTTAGCTCAAAATCATTCTGAAGAGTTAAACTATTTTTATGAAAAATACCCTAACGAAAACATTGTAATAACGAATCATTTAGAAGAAATTGACATCTCCAAATCTAAAGATGGTTTACAGATAACTATAAAATACAATGAAGAAAAACTTTATTTACAAGACAACGCCAACCTTTATTCTGAAGAAAAAATTAGCGGATCATCTTTTCATGAGGTTTCTGAAGTAAAAGCTTCTTCATTAATATTTAATGGAAAAAATTACAAGGAGCAAAAAATAAGTGAGTTTAATGAAAAAGATAAATTAGATAATGCTATTTTTCATGATGATGTTAAGGAAATAAGTTTTTATTATCCTAACCTAAACAAAGGTTCTAAATCAACCCTTTCATATACAACTAATATTACCGATCCAAGGTTTTTAACATCTTTCTTTTTTCAAGAATACTACCCAATAAATGAAGTAACTTATAGAATGTCCGTTGATAAAGATATTAATATAGGGTTTAAAGAATTTAACACAAGTAATTTTAAAATAGAACATACTGTTGAAGAAAAAAAGAATAAAAAAATCTATACTTGGAAATCAACCTTTGTTCCCAAAACAGAGCATGAATCAAATGCTCCTTCATTTTTTCATTCTATACCGCACATTACCCCCTATATTGAATCTTATTCAGAAAATGGAAAAACAATTCCAATACTAGGAAGTACAAAAAAATTGTACGATTGGTACTACTCACTTACAAAAGATTTTTACGAAAAAAATGACACCGTTCCAGAAATTAAAAAATTAGTAGATAGCCTAATTGCAGGTAAAGATTCTGATGAAGAAAAGTTAAAAACTATCTATTATTGGGTACAAGAAAACATAAAATATGTAGCTTTTGAAAGTGGTTTAGGTGGCTTTGTTCCTCGCCAAGCAAGCTTAGTATATAACAAAAGATTTGGCGATTGTAAAGATAACTCAAGCATTTTAAAAGAAATGCTTAAATACGCAGGATTAAATACTTATTTAACATGGGTAGGCACTCGAAAACTACCTTATTCTTATAGTCAAATATCAACTCCGGTAGTAGATAACCACATGATAAATACTTGTATTATAGATTCCAACTTTTATTATTTAGATGCTACAGGAAAATATGCTACAATTGATATGATAGCCTCTTTTATTCAAGATAAAGAAGTGTTAATAGGAATAGATGTCGATAGTTTTATTGTAAAAAAACTACCCATTACACCAGCTGAAAAAAACTTTTTTAATGATACCGTTTCTTTAGAACTAAACAATTTAGATTTAATAGGTAAAGGAAAATATACTGTTGATGGATATCCAAAAATTAAAATCTTTAATTATGCAGAAACTTTAAAAGATGATAATTTAAAAAAATTTTATGTAGCAAACCTTACTAAAGGAAACAATAAGTTTATTATTGATTCTTTTGTTGAGTCTAACAAATTTGATTATGATAATCCATTTAAACTATCTTACAATTTTTCTGTTGCTAGTTATGCTACACTAACTGATAACCACCTTTATATCAACCTAAATTTACATAAAGATTATATTCCCGAAAAAATTAAAAAAGATAGGGTTCATCCTGTAGAACAAGATTACTGCTATAAAAAAACTTATTATTATAAACTAAAAATTCCAGCACAATACGAAGTTGAGTATTTACCCGAAAATGTAACAATTGATAATGAAAATTTTGCTTTTAATCTTTCCTACAAAATAGAAGAAGATTATATTGTTTACGAAACAACATTCCAAGAAAAAAATCTAATCATTGAAAAAGATATGTTTTCAGATTGGAATAAATTTATTCAAAAAATACAATCTGCCTCTAAAGAGGTTGTTGTGCTAAAACTTAAATAAAAATATACCTATGAAAAAATTAATTACTACGCTTCTTTTACTTTCAACTATACATGTTGTTTATTCTCAAGTTACACCATTTTATAAAAACTATGATTGGACAGAAAACATAGATGAAATGAAAAGTCTAAAAGACACACTTATTGATGAAGAAGTGTTAATTCTTAAAGATTATTCTTTAAATGAATTTTCTTATCCTGATGAAAAACAAAATACATTAACTCAATATGTTTTAACACACAAAGCTTATTTATTAAGAACCAACAATGCCATTGAAGATTTTAATAAGGTATATTTAAGTTTTGACAACTCCTCAGAAATCCTAAAAACTAAAGCAAGAGTTATAACTCCTTCTAATAAAATTATAGAATTAGATTCAACAGATATTTTAACTGCTGTTGATGAAGAAACAAATGTTCAATATAAATATTTTGCATTTGAAGGTGTAGAAGTTGGTTCTATTGTTGAATATTTATATGTGATTAAAAAAAGACCTTATTATGAAGGTTCTTATGTAAGAATTCAGTCTGAATACCCAATTTTTAATCTAGATTTTCATGTTATTTCTCCCTCTAATTTAATTTTTAAATTCAAAACCTATAACAATACAGATTCTATAGCTAATGATACACTAGAAAATGGGAAATGGGATTTTAATATTAAATATGATTATATTCCTTCATTAAAATATGAAGATAATGCTGCTTATCAAAGTAGGCTGAAAGCATTAGTTTATAAACTAGATCGTAATTTATACGGTAATACACGTGATATATCTTCTTATAGCACCCTTATTCAAAATATGTATGATTTTTTACACCACAATCAAGATAAAAACAAAAAAACTATAGAAAAGTTTTTAAAACAAATGAAGTTTAAAGCATCAAAAAATCAAGAAGATAATATTTTATTTGTTGAAGATTATCTTAAAAAAAATATTTACATCAACGAAAACAATGCATCACAAGATTTAAAAAGTATAAGTTTTATTACTTCAAACAAACTTGCTAATGAATTAGGTATTCTAAAATTATATGCACAAATATTTTCACTATTAGATATAGAAATGGAACTTGTTTTCTCTGGGAATAGACTTTCAAAAAAGTTTGACTCGGAATATGAAGCAACCACATTTTTAGAAGATTATCTTATTTATTTTCCTTCTATTAATAAATATATGGCTCCAACAAACTTAGCTTCTAGAGTTGGATTACCTACTTATACATTAACTCATAATTACGGGTTATTTATAAAAGAAGTAGCATTAGGAGGTTTTAAAACAGGTCTTGGCGAAATAAAATTTATAGAGCATGTTCCTTATACCGAAAACACCGATAAAATGTATATTACTGTTGATTTTGATGAAGATGACATTACTAATCAAAATATATTTTTTAACAGGCAAATGTCTGGTTATTATGCCAAAGACCTTCAACCCTTTTATTACCTAATTACTGGGAAAGACAAAACAGACTTAAACAAACAATTATTTACCAACATAAATAGTGAACTTGAACCAGAAAACATAGTTGTAAAAAATGACAATGCTGCCGACTTAGGAAGAAAACCATTTACCATTGAAGCAGAATTCGAGACAGATGTATTTATTGAAAAAGCTGCGGATAAAGTAATTTTTGAAATAGGTAATTTAATTGGTCCACAAACCGAAATTTACGACAGTTTAGAAAGAAAACTGCCTGTAGAATTAAGCTTCGCAAGATATTATTACCGAGAGATTAAAGTTAAAATCCCTAAAAATTATAAAATCGTTAACCTCGAAGATTTAAATATTGAAAATTACTTTACCAACAATAGCGATACCTCTATGGCTTTTACATCAAAATATACTGTAAAAGATAATGAATTAATTGTTTTATGTGAAGAGTACTATAAAAACATTGAAATTCCTGTTGAACATTATCAGGAATATAGAAAAATTATAAATAGTGCTGCTGATTTTAATAAAATTAAATTAATTCTTGAACCCAATTAATTTTTCGCAACTTCATTTAACATCATTAAAGCTTAGCTAAAAAATTAGCCTTAGTTTTGTATTAAAAATTACCTTATGCGTTGGTTAAAAAGAATTTTAGGTGGATTAATAGTGCTTATTGCACTTGCTTCTTTATTAGCGGTTATTACCGGACATCAACATTTATTTAAAGCCGTTGCTACTACCTATTTAGTTGGAAAAACCGGACCAAGTATTGATGAACACCATATTTTTGAGAATAGAAAAGTAGAAGCAGGAACTTACAAACCTTGGCTAATCAGTAAAGATTTTAATAAAAAAACAAATGAAAATCTCCTCAAAGAAATAGAAAAATATGACCCCGTTGCATTTTTAGTGATAAAAGACAGTGAATTGGTTTATGAGAAATATTGGAAAGGATATAACCAAAACTCACTAACCAATTCTTTTTCTGTCGCCAAAACATTTATTGCCTTATTAGTAGGAATTGCCATAGACGAAGGAAAAATTAAAAGTATTAATGACCCTGTTTCAGATTACTTATCGGAGTATAAAAACCACCCTGAACTAAAGATTAAACACCTGCTTAACATGAGCTCAGGAATTAATTTTGATGAAGATTATAAAAGCCCCTTCGGACATATGGCAAAAGCTTATTATGGCAGAGATTTATATGAACTAAATAAAGATTACGAGGTAACAGAAACTCCCGGAAAAACCTGGCGTTATTTGGGCGGAAACACGCTTATTCTTTCATTTATTTTAGAAAAAGCTACCGGACAAACTATTGCTGAATACATGAGCGAAAAAATTTGGCAACCTTTAGGTGCAAAAAATGCAGCTCTTTGGAATTTAGATAACGAAAATGGAAGAGAAAAAGCCTATTGTTGTTTCTATTCTAATGCTAGAGATTTTGCTCGTATTGGTCAGTTAATTATCAACAAAGGTAAATGGAATGGACAAACCATAATTAGCGAAGATTACCTAAAACAAGCTATGAATTATCGTCAAGGGTTAAAAGATGCTAACGGTAAAATGGTTGATTTTTATGGTTTTCAACTTTGGATAGGTGAACATAAAAATATGAGGTTTTTCTATGCTAGAGGTATTCGGGGTCAATATATTATTACCGTTCCAGAAAAACGCTTAGTTATTGTTAGACTAGGAAACAAAAGAGGAGAAAATTTACCTAATTACCATCCGGTAGATTTGTATCATTATTTAGATTTTGCTCTTCAGCAATAAAAAGCCAAATAACGTAACATGCAAAAAGTTTTATTTAACGATTTAGGATTAATAGATTACAAAGAAGCTTGGGATTTTCAAGAGCAACTTTTTAAGGAAACCATTGATATTAAAATTCAAAATAGAAAAGACGATACCAACATTCCAACTCAACACCATTTGCTTTTTTGCGAACATCCACACGTTTATACACTTGGAAAAAGTGGTGATGAAGCACATTTGTTACTTTCAGAAGCCATGCTAAAACAAAAAGGAGCAACCTATTACAAAATAAATCGTGGTGGTGATATTACCTACCATGGTCCGGGACAAATTGTTGGTTACCCTATTTTAGATTTAGACCTGTTTTTTACAGATATTCACAAATACTTACGCTTTTTAGAAGAAATGATCATTAGAACATTAGCAGAATACGGCATTGAAGCAGGAAGGTATGAAGGTTACACCGGTGTTTGGTTAGATGCTGACAACCCAAGAAAAGCAAGAAAAATTTGTGCTATGGGCGTTCGTTGTAGCAGATGGGTAACCATGCATGGTTTTGCTTTTAATGTCCACCCCGATTTATCGTATTTCGGGAATATTATTCCCTGCGGAATTGATGACAAACAAGTTACTTCCATGTATCAAGAATTAGGCAGAGCAGTAGATATGGAAGAAGTAAAAGAAAAACTAAAAAAACACTTTGCAGCACTTTTTGAAGCGGAAATACACCAAAATTAAAACATTAACTACGATTAATGGTTTTTATTCTCCTAACAACTTGTCTATAAAATCATTGGTTGCTTCAATGTACCTAATGTGATAATTTCCGGTACTTGGACCATAAAAACCGGTACGTATTTTTCTTACTTTGCCTTGTTTATCAATAAAAATAGTAGTTGGATAAGACATAATATGGTTGAGCATAGGCAACGCTTTAGCAGCTTCAATTTTGCTGGCTTTTCCTGCTAATAAAAATTCATATTTAGCATTAAAATGAGCTTTAATCTTTTCTATATTTTTCTTTGCCACCTCTTTATCCTCCGTTCTATCAAACGAAAGTGCTATAATTTCCAGTCCTTCCTCTTTTTTTCTTTCATATAATTCGGTTAAAAAAGCCGTTTCATCTTTACAATTCGGACACCAAGGCCCCATAATGTTAACCAAAACTACTTTTCCTTTATACCTTTCATCATTTAAGCTAATAGTTTTTCCTTCAATATTTTCAAAAGAAAATTCAACTTTATCATAACCATCATTTAAAAAAGTAAGTGAATCGGGATGAGTAAGTTCGTAATCATTATCTCTAACGCCTACCCAAGGTTCTTCCCAATGTAACCCCGACCAAAACTGTCCTTTTAAAGAATCTTTTTCTAAAGTAGCTTTAAATAAAAATGCATGCGAACCATCAAAACAAGACAATAGTAATTCGTTACCATAAACATTACCTTCTAAAAATCGGTAATCGCCTGTTTCTGTAATAAATGTGCCTGTAACTTTATTTCCGTTTTGCTCGAATAAACCAATTGCCGGATAATGTTGATCAGGATTTGCAGCACTAAAATCAACTTTCCATTTTCCGTTAACATCAACTTGTTCGGTAGCATTATTTATTTTGGGAAAACGGTTTTTATCAGCCAAAACAGCTGTAAAAGGAACTTTATAATCGGTTTTATCCTTAAACCAATTGCCTTTAATATGTTTATTATCAATAAATTCTATTTCGTACCATGAGTTAAAAACAGGATCTTCGGCAATAAATTTATTGTCTTTAAAAACAAAATTCTTTACCGGAACTTTTTCATCTCCATTAATAAAAACCACATCTATTTGGTTATTTTTTTTCTGTAAATCGAAAAATACAGGCAATTGTTGTTCAGGTGTTAATTGAAAATTCATCAACCATCTTCCTTCTTGCAATTGCTCTAAATCCATAACTGTATTTATTTTTTGCTCGTTTTCAACGCACGAACTTATAAGGGTAAGTAGAATCAAATTTAATTTCCATTTCATATAAACGAAAGTAAATAAAAAGTTTAATTATTATAAAGTAAAATGAGTAAATAAATTTTCAACTTACTAAAGCAAAGTTAAATTTGAATTACCATTCTATCAATTAATCACCTAAAACATGATTTTGAGCTTTAAAATGAGGAATATTACTTTTTTAGTATTTACTTTGTAATATGACACCAAAACATAACAAAAAGGAAAAGTCAGGAAACTTTAAACAATCGCTAGAACAGCAAATTATTTCCATTTTTAACCAAAATCCGACTACTGCACTTAATTATAAAAGAATTAGTAAAGCCTTAGGAATAAAAGATATTTCTAATAAAAAACTAATCAGTATTATTTTAGACGAACTTGCCGAGCAAGGTAGGTTATTTGAGCCACAAAGAGGAGCTTATAAGCTAAAAGCATCATCCAACTTTGTAGAAGGTAAAGTAGATATGACTCAAAGTGGTTCTGCTTATGTAGTTATAGAAGATGCTGATACCGATATTTATATTCATTCAAAAAACACTAAAAATGCCCTTAATGGTGATATTGTTAAGGTAAATGTTTATCCAAGTAAAAAGAACAGCAGTAAGTTAGAAGGAGAAATTGTTGAAATTGTTCAAAGAGCCAAAACTCAGTTTATTGGCGTTGTTCAAAAATCTAAAAACTTTGCTTTTTTAGCCATTGACGACCCCAGAATGCCTATGGATATTTTTATTGCCAACGAAAACCTTAAAGGAGCAAAAGATGGCGATAAAGCGGTAGCGAAAATTACTGAATGGCCTGAAAACAAAAAAAATCCTTATGGGATGATAATAGATGTGTTGGGAAGACCTGGTGAAAACGATACCGAAATGCACGCTATTTTAGCAGAGTATGGTTTGCCTTACGAATTTCCACCAAATGTAGAACGCGAAGCTGAAAAATTACCTGTAGAAATTACAGCTCAGGAAATTAAAAAACGAAGAGACTTTAGAGCAGTAACTACTTTTACTATCGACCCAGCAGATGCCAAAGATTTTGATGATGCCTTATCTATTCAAAAATTGGAAAACGGAAACTGGGAAATAGGTGTACACATTGCTGATGTTTCACACTATATTCAACCCGATAGTATTTTAGATAAAGAAGCTTACAAAAGAGCTACTTCTATTTATTTAGTAGACAGAGTAGTACCTATGTTGCCCGAAATGCTCTCCAATGGTGTTTGTTCACTTCGCCCACAAGAAACTAAACTTTGTTTTTCGGCTGTTTTTGAATTGGATGATGATGCTAAAGTACTTAGTGAGTGGTTTGGAAGAACAGTAATTTTTTCGGATAGAAGATTTGCTTATGAAGAAGCACAAGAACGTATTGAAAAAGGTGAAGGAGATTTTGCTGAAGAAATTTTAATATTAGATACTCTCGCAAAAAAATTGCGTAAAAAACGCTTCCAAACCGGATCTATCGCTTTTGATAGACTAGAAGTGAAGTTTCATATTGATGAAGATGGAAAACCATTAGGTGTATATTTTAAAGAAAGTAAAGATGCCAATAAGTTAATTGAAGAATTTATGTTACTTGCCAATAAAAAAGTAGCAGAGTTTGTTGGGAAACCTTCCGAAAAAAATAAAAAACCTAAAACATTTGTTTACAGAATACACGATGAACCTAATCAAGAGAAACTGCAAACTCTATCGGAATTTGTAAAAAAGTTTGGCTACAGTTTAGCTACAGAAGGGAAAGAAGTTGCCAATTCCATCAACCATTTATTAGAAGAAGTAAAAGGAAAAGCTGAGGAGAACATGATAGAGCAACTTACCATTAGAACAATGGCAAAGGCAATTTATTCTACCAAAAATGTAGGACATTACGGATTAAATTTTTCACACTATTCGCATTTTACTTCTCCTATACGAAGATATCCTGATGTAATGGCTCACCGCTTGTTACAGCATTATTTAGATGGCGGTGGTGATGTAAACCCTGCTAAACTGGAAGAGCAATGTAAACACTCCTCTGATATGGAAATGTTAGCTTCTGAAGCAGAAAGAAAATCTATTAAATACAAACAGGTAGAATTCTTACAAGATAAAATCGGAGAAGAATTTATGGGTATTATTTCTGGAGTGAGCGAATGGGGAATTTATGTAGAAATCATAGAAAACATGTGTGAAGGAATGGTGAGAATGCAAGATATTGCTAGCGACTATTATTACTTTGATAAAGATAATTATTGTGCTAAAGGCAGAAAAACCGGAAAAGAATACCGGATGGGTGATGAAGTAAAAATTAAAGTAAAACGTGCCGATTTAATTAAAAAACAACTCGATTTTGAATTAATAGAGGAAGGTTATTATTAGATAAATAGGTATTTTATTTTTTACAAAAGTTAAATTTTCAACAAATTTTTAAAAATTCAACAAATTAAATTTTGTAATATTGCCACCAAATTAAAGTGCTTTATATGTTAGTCTTAAAATTTGGAGGAACATCTGTAGGTTCAGCTACCAGAATGAAAGAAGTGGCGAACCTTATTAATACTCCCGAAAGAAAAATAGTGGTACTTTCTGCTATGGCAGGAACAACCAATAGCTTGGTAGAAATTGCCGGATATCTGTATAAAAAAAATATTGAAGCAGCAAACGAGCAAATTAACGTATTAGAAAAGAACTACGAGCAAGTGGTTAAAGAGCTTTATGCTTCATCCACTTACAAAGAAAAAGGCTTAGAATTAATTAAATCTCATTTTTCTTATGTGAGGACTTTTACGCAAGATATGTTCACACTTTTTGAAGAAAAAGCCATATTGGCTCAGGGCGAAATGCTTTCAACCGCCTTGTTTCACTATTATTTAGAGGAACAACAAATTTCATCTAGCTTAATTTCTGCACTAAACTTTATGCGAATTGATGAAGAAGGAGAACCTAATACTGCTTACATAAAAGAACATATCCAAAAAGAACTTACAGAGCAGCCTTCTACTAATATATTTATCACTCAAGGATTTATTTGTAGAAATACTTACGGAGAAATTGATAATTTAAAAAGAGGCGGAAGCGATTACTCAGCTTCATTAATTGGTGCAGCTACCAATGCCGAAGAAATTCAAATATGGACAGATATTGATGGTTTTCACAACAACGACCCTCGTGTAGTTGAAAAGACTAAACCTTTATCAGGACTTTCTTTTGATGAGGCAGCTGAGCTAGCTTATTTCGGAGCAAAAATTTTACACCCATCAAGTGTATTGCCTGCAAAATTGGCTAACATTCCTGTAAGGCTAAAAAACACCATGCAGCCCGAAGCTCCCGGAACTATTATTTGTAACGAAACTCAAAAACAAGGCATAAAAGCTATTGCTGCTAAAGATGGGATTACTGCCATTAAAATTAAATCTGGGAGAATGTTATTGGCTCACGGTTTTTTAAGAAAAGTATTTGAAATTTTTGAGACCTACAAAACTTCTATTGATATGATTACTACTTCAGAAGTAGCTGTTTCGGTAACCATTGACGACACCAAATTCTTGAATGAAATTGTACAAGATTTAAAAAAATTTGGAACAGTAGAGGTAGATAAAGACCTAAGCATTATTTGTATTGTAGGAGATTTTATTGCCGAAAGTAAAGGATATGCGTTACAAATTTTTGGAGCACTAAAAAACATCCCATTAAGAATGATTTCCTATGGAGGAAGCTTTCATAATGTCTCGGTTTTGGTGAATACTGCAGATAAAAAAGAAGCATTACAATCACTACACAACACTCTTTTCTAATGAACTTTACACCATCAGAAATAAAAAGATTTGAGGAGTTAAAAACACCTTTTTATTACTACCAACTTCCCTTGCTGGAAGAAACCCTGCAATTGCTTACTTCTGAAGCCAAAAAATATAACTATCATGTACATTATGCTTTAAAAGCCAATGCTAACAACAACATTTTAGCAAAAATTAATGCTTATGGTTTAGGAGCTGATTGTGTTAGCGGCAATGAAATTTTAAAAGCTAAAGAATGTAATTTTTCATCAAATAGAATTGTTTTTGCCGGTGTAGGAAAATCCGATGAAGAAATAAATATTGCTTTAGACAACGATATATTTTGCTTGAATTGTGAATCCATCCCGGAAATGGAAGTGATTAATGAATTGGCAAAAAAGAAAAACAAAACTGCTTCTATTGCTCTTCGAATTAATCCAAATGTAAATGCTAAAACACACCACTATATTACTACCGGATTAGAAGAGAATAAGTTTGGAATTAATTTATGGGAGTTAGAAGATGTGTTGAAATCATTAAAACAACTCACTAATATTAAGTTAATCGGATTGCATTTTCACATAGGTTCACAAATAACCGATTTATCTGTTTTTAAAGGTTTGTGTTTACGAGTAAACGAAATTCAAGAATGGTTTTATAACCATCATATTATTGTTGAGCATATAAATGTTGGTGGAGGTTTAGGAATAGACTATGAAAATCCGGAAATCAATAAAATTCCTGACTTTAAAACCTTTTTTAAATTGTTTAATGATGTCTTACAACTTCGTCCGAACCAACAATTGCATTTTGAGTTGGGAAGAGCTGTTGTAGCTCAATGCGGAAGTTTAATTACCAAAGTATTGTATGTAAAAAAAGGCATTAAAACCAATTTTGCTATTGTAGATGCCGGTATGACAGAGCTTATTCGTCCGGCCTTATACCAAGCAACACATAAAATATCTAACATTACTTCACAAAGTGAGCAAACAGAGCGATATGATGTGGTTGGCCCCATCTGCGAATCGTCTGATTGTTTTGCTAAAGCCTTGGATTTACCCGAAACCAAAAGGGGAGATTTAATAGCGATACATTCTGCCGGAGCTTACGGAGAAGTAATGACATCGGCTTATAACCTTAGGACAAAAGTAAAGGCTTATTATTTAGAAATATAAATATTACTTTTGTTTACTTATTGTAAGAATTAATATATGTTACATCCTATATTATCATGGTTATAGCTAACAAAATTATTAGTTGTGGATGTTTCTAAAAAAAGCATTAATTTTACTTTGATTATGATGAATAGAATAACCATATTATTGTTGTTAAGCTTCCTAATTTTTTTGAGTTCTTGCGAAAAAATGACGGACGAACAAGTACCTGTAATATCAATCTCATCACCTTATAATAATCAGCAAATAAATGGTAATGACACCATTTTTATTACCGGAACAGTTAGTGATAATAAAGTTATAAGAAGCATTTCTATTTCCTTAAGAAACAGTAACGACATTCCTGTTCTACCAACCATTTCGTTTGCACCAAACGAAAAATCATTTTCTTTTAATGAACCTTATTTTTTTAATGATTTACATATGCCTTCGGGGCAATATTATTTTAGTATTCAAGCAAATGATGGCAACAATACAACCAGTAAATACATTAATATTTCTTATGGCGAAATCCCAAAAACGAGAACAGGTGTCTTTTTTTATGATAACTCAGGAAGTTCAACTTCTATTTACGAGCTAAATGGAAATAGTGCTAGCTTATTTAAAACTATACCTTCAGATTTTTTAGGTGGAGCTGCCGACTCTTATGGTCAACAATTAATTAGTGTTGGACAATATAATGCAAAAATTATGGCTTATGATATAGCCACAGGAAACCTAGTTTGGAATACAGCTTATCCAAACTCATCTGTTCCTTATTATACCAATGTGTTTTTTCATGATAAAGAACTTTATGTAGGAATAAGAAATGGAGAAATAAGAGCCTACAACTCTAATGGAAGTCCTACTTATTTTTCAAATGTTCAAACAAGTTATTATCCCGAAAATGGTTTAGTTCACGATAATGTTTTTATTTCTGAAGAAAAAGCCATCGGAAATAATACTAGGTTTATTACAGCATATTGGACTAACTCAGGAACAATAATTCACCAGTTGCAACTAACCGAAGATGTAATTGATATTTTTGCTTTTGGTCCAAATAAAGCAATTTTATTAGCCAATGATTATACTACTAATGATGGTAAAATACAAATTTACGATGCTCAGTTTAATTCAAAATCGACTCCTTTTGGGTTATCAGCAGGAACAATTATTGATGCGGAAGAAATTAGCACAGGAGTTTATTTAATTGCTCAAAACGGAAATTTAGTGCTAGTTAATGCTAATACATACTCTACTTTGCCTTATTTAAATGGGGTAAACGCTACTAAAATAAAATATGATGCTTTCTCTAATGAGCTTTACATAATTGACGGGAATACTATTACGGCCTATGATTTTTCATCTAAAAGCGTGCTATTTTCTTATACCCATACTTCACCGGTATTAGACTTGGTTTTTCTATTTAACAAATAACCTTTTATATACTAACCCCTACCATTTATATATTAAAATCGACCAAAACTATATTAGTTGTTGATTGTAAAACAAAAAATCACTACTTTTCATCAAAAATTTGGAGGTTTGTTAAGATTAATTATCATCATACAACTAATTATTTTTAGTGAAATCTTATTCGCTCAAAACCCTTCTTTCAGTAATTACAAATCTTCCACTTCTCCTTACTTGCAATTTAACGATATTGTAGAACATAAAAATAAAATGCTGTTTATTAGCAGCGAAGGAATTTTTGAAATAAAAAACAAGAACTTATCTAAAGTTATTACTGAAGAAAACCTTTCTAAATTTATAAAAACACCTAACAACCTTTACGTTTGGAGTATTTATGGAGAAATTTTTGAAATAAAAAACAATCAACTCGTCCCTTTTCCTTTTAATAAATTGGTACAAAAACGAGTAGAAAACAAAATCATTAACTCCGTGATTTTTGCTGATTCTACTTTTTATATAAGTACAATAGTTGGGAGTACTTTAATTCAAATTGACTTAAAAACCGAAACCATTTCCAACCTAAAACTAAATCCTTACCCCTATTTTGTTGTAAAGTTTAACGGCAAATTAATTTCCGGAAACAACCAAAACACTTCTAAAAACGAACTTTTTGTAAATACAAATTCCAATAGCTTTACTATTCCATTAGCAGAAGCAGCAGGAAACTCCCGAACAAATGTTGTCCAACTACAAGATAAAACCTACTTGTTTTCTAAACAACACGAAGTGATAAGGTTTAACAATACTACTTTCTTGAATAGAATTTTTGTAGAAAAAAATGTGGAATTTATTTTTCAAGATTCACAAGGAAAAATTTGGTTTGCACTAAATAGTGGCGGTATCATTTCTTATGCTGATGGAAGTTTAAAAGAAGCTAATATTACCCGATATTTAGGAAATCAAACCGTTATTTCTGTGGCTGAAGATGCAAAAGGCAACTTATGGTTTGGTACTTCCGGGAATGGTGTTTTTAAACTAGAAAATGAGTTTGAGCATATTGATGCTAACTCCACTATAACCTATAGTTCTCCGGCTATCTTTTCATCTACAGAAATTGAAAACGAAAAAGTACAAAGCAAGTTTATTTTAAAAAATTTACCTGTTGATCAGCAAACAGAAAAACCAATCAATTCCAAAACCATTAGAACAGATAGAGTTAGACAAGATTCTTTGCCTCCATCAGTTTTTATAAACAGTGTAAAAATTAACGGTAAAGACACCACCACATTAAGTCATTATGAATTGAGTCATGAAAACAACGCTATTGAATTTAATATTAGCGGAATAAGCAATAGCCCATCCGGTATTCAATATAAATACATGTTAGAAGGATTTGATAAAGAATGGATTTATACTGTAAATACCTCTATCTATTATACTTCGTTAGCTCCCGGCAGCTATACTTTTAAAGTTTTTGCCATGAACGATTCAGGAATTTGGAGTACCGTACCTTCAGTTATTTCATTCACCATTCAACCTCCATTTTACATGTCAGCATGGTTTTTATTAACGCTTGTTTTTGGTGTAATTATTATAGGATTCTTAATTTACTTTTTAATTCAAAAACAAAATCAACTAAAAAACAAACAAATTGAAGAGCAAAAACAAAGAGCATTAGCATCAGAATTACAAGCTCTTCGTTCGCAAATGAATCCACATTTTATTTTTAACACCCTTAATTCTATCCAAAATTTTATTTCTAAAAACGAAAGTAAAGATGCCTCCATTTACTTGAGTAAATTTGCTAAACTAATGCGGGCCACATTAGCCAATACTAAACGTCAGCGAATCTCTTTAAAAGATGAAATAGAAACACTTACCTTATATTTAGAGTTGGAACAGTTACGATTAAACAACAAGTTTTCATATGAGATTTTAGTAGATGAAACCATAGATACACAATACGAACAAGTACCATCAATGCTTATACAGCCTTACGTTGAAAATGCCATTTGGCACGGAATATCGCATAAAGAGGGAAATGGAATAATAAGAATACAGTTTTTACCGGAAAATGAACATTTATTAAAATGCGTGGTGGAAGACAACGGAATTGGACGTGAAAACGCTATTAAACTTAAGCAAAACACTACTTCTCCTTCTTTTGGGATGAATATTACCAAAGAACGAGTAGAGCTGTTAAACTCACTTAATGGCAATCAGCTTTCGGTAAAAATAAACGACCTTAAAATCAACAACCAACCCGCAGGAACACGGGTAGAACTATATGTACCAATTTAAAATAGTGTATTATGTATAGAGCAATTATAGTAGATGACGAGAAAGGTGGAAGAGAACATTTGGCCACCATCTTAAAAGAGTTTTTCGATATAGAAATTAAAGCTCATGCTTCCAATGCAAAAGAAGCTATTACCGCTATTGAAGAACATCAACCCGATTTATTGTTTTTAGATATTGAAATGCCAGGAGAAAATGGTTTTGATTTATTAGAAAAATTAGAAAATATCAATTTCGATGTGATTTTTACTACTGCTTATGATCATTATGCTATAAAAGCTATTAAATATAGTGCGTTAGATTATTTATTAAAACCCATTGATGCAAATGAGTTAGAGGCCGCCATAAACCGATTTAAATCAAAAATTAGAAACCAAGAATTAACTAATAACAAACTAAAAACACTACTCAACAATTTATCTTCTGGTAGCAACGGTCAAGAACAAAAAATTGTTATCCATGATGGCGAAGGCTTGAATTTTATTAAAATAAAAGACATTATCAGGTTTCATTCTGAAGGAAGTTATACTGATGTTCATGTGGTTGGTCAAGACAAACATTTTGTTACTTCAAAACAAATTGGCGAGTATGAAGAAATGTTGCTTAATGAACAATTTTACAGAATTCATCGTTCTTATTACATTAATTTACTCCATGTAAAAAAATATGTTAGAGGAGATGGTGGTTATGTTATAATGAGTGATGGTTCTAAGCTTGAAGTATCTCGAAGAAAAAAAGCAGAATTTATTCAATTACTTTCCCAATAACACTTTTAGCTTTTTTATCCGCTTTAAATTTAAAGAAAGCATTTAAAAAGATGGCCGATAACACAATAGCCATCCCTACATAAAAACCTGTTGACATTATTTCACTTTCGGGCCACAACAAAACGGCTATAATAATAGAATAAATAGGTTCTAAATTAATAGAAATTACTACCGTAAACGGAGAAATTTTTTTCATTACTTCTACCGACATAATAAAAGCAAAAGCAGTACAAATTATTCCTAAAATTAATAACCATTTGATATCTGAAACAGGAATAAGAAAAACCTCCATATTGCCTAAATTCATAAAAATTAAGTAGCTCGATAAAATGACTAATGCCCCTAATAATTCATAAAAAGAAAGTGTTTTGGAGTTAGTTTCTTTCACTAAAACACCATTAATTACCGTAAACCAAGAGCTAAATACTGCCGCTACAATACCCAGTATAATCCCTGTTAGGTAACTAAATTCAAAATTGAAAATCAATACTAATCCCACAATAATTAGCAAGCCCAAAAACAACTCGTACCCTTTAATTTTTCTTTTAAAATAAAGCGGTTCAATCAATGCGGTAAATAAAGTACTGCTCGATAAACAAACCAGTGCTATAGAAACAGTAGATTGTTTTATCGCCTCAAAAAAAGCTACCCAATGTATGGCAATTAAACATCCTACCATAAAAGTTTGTTTCAATATTTTTTTATTGATTTTAAAAGAATGTTTACTTATTAAAAAATAAATAGCAATAGCTGCCACACCAATTAAAACTCTATACCAAACCAATAAATACGAGTTAGCAGAAATCAATTTACCTAAAATTCCGGTTAACCCGAAAATAAGCACCACTATGTGCAGCCAAAAATGATATTTATATTTTTCAAACATTTTTTAAGGCATAAAAAAAGCAAGGATAATTAAACCCTTGCTTTTATTGAAAGTTAATTATGTATTATTTTTTCTCTTGATTCTCTTGAGCCGGAACAGGTGCATTATTCATGTTTGGCATTGTAGGAGCAGCTTTCTCATCAATTAATTCTTGAATTTTTGAATCTCCTGTTTCTCCTTCGGTAACCGTTTTTGTTGGGTTAACAGCAGATGAAGCAATGCTCAATACTACCAAAGCAATTCCTAAAGTCCAAGTTGCTTTTTCTAAAAAATTAGTTGTTTTTCTAACACCCATAATTTGGTTATTGGCAGAAAAAGCTGAATCTAAACCACCTTTTGGGTTTTGAATTAATACGATCAACAAAAGCAAGAAGCAAATGATGATAACTAAAACTGTGATAAGTGTAAACATTATTTTTGTTTTTGTTTTAAATTTTTAATTTGGGTTGCAAAATAACTGCTTTTTTTTGGATATTTCAAACTTAATTTTTCATACATTTCTATGGCTTTCTGATAATGTCCCTGATCAACGTGGATAAGGGCTAGCGTCTCGCTTACCATGTCAGAATTATCTACCACACTTAGCCTTGCCATGTTTATTGGGGAGTAAAATTCGGTCTTTTTAGGTTGAATTTTAGGATCTTCTTGAATAAACTTATTAATTAAATCAAATTTATCGATGTTAGAAGTAGTGGTTTTAGCATCATTAGTAAGTGGAACATCACCTTTAAAATGCGATAACCATTCAGCAAAAGAATGTGGTGAATCAACATCAAAAGTGGGCTGATTGCTTTTAGCCTCCTCTTTTTCAGTTAATGGTTGTTCTTGAGTACTCGATTTTTGTTTATCTTCTTCTGTTTCTAGTAAAATATAACTATTAATTGCTGCAGCTCTTAATTGTTGTTCTAAAGCATCAATTTTTGTAGGTTCTTTTGGTTTTTCTTCTTCAACTTGCTTTGTTGTTGCTTTTTCTTCAACCACTTCATCAACCAACTCCACTTTTTCTTCAATCTTCTCTTCTTTAATCGTTGGTTTTTCTACTATTTTATTTTCAACTTTTTTCTCAACAACAGCATGCAATTGATAAAACAAATGTTGTCTGTCGGTACAGTAAACAGCCGCTTTTTTAAGGTATTCTTCAAATAAAATATCGTCATTTTTTTTGAGTAATCCGGCATACATTAAATGAGCAGTTTGGCAATAAGGAAATTCATCCACCACAAACTTGAGCTCATTGGTATTTTGGCTCAGCATGGTGGGATTTTTAATACTTTCTATAAATTGCGATTGCTGCATAGAGCAAAGGTATAAAAAAGTGTTGAAAGTTTGAGGTTTGAGGTTTCCCTATTTGTCATTCAGGAGGAACCTTGTTAGAATAAGAGACAAAGTTAGTTTAGCGTTGATGTTTAATAGAATTATTCCGTAATTAATGTGCGTTGAGTATTCCTTTCAAGTTTCCTTCAATAAATAATTTGGGACTTCCTTGCCGCTACTCAAAAGGATTCCTCCTGAATGACATGGTATGATACTTTTCTACCTCATAAACTCATAAACTAAACTATCCACCTTCACAACCCATTGTTAATTAAAACTTATTAAAGCAAATTTTTAAGCACTAAACACAATTAATTTTGAGACGAACTTTTAATACATTCAACAAATAGTAAGATGATTAATTGGAAGTTCCATCATACAGATAAAATAGAAAATCAATATTTCCGTTTCATAGCTTATGCGTTGGCTTAAAATCATTGGATATTCATTAGTAGTGCTGTTGGTGTTAATTGCCACTTTTAGCATTGTAATGTCTTCTTTTTACGAAAAAGAAATTAAAAAATACATTGTAGAAGCCATAAACGAACAGGTAAATGTGCCTATAAATGTAAAGGATCTTGACTTTTCCGTACTTAAAAAATTTCCCTACGCTTCGGTAGAATTTAAAGAGGTGGAAATTGCTTCTACCAACCACAAATCACCGTTATTAAAAGCAAAATCGGTTTACTTTCAGTTTAATATTATCGATTTGCTCAACAAAAAATATGTACTGAAAAAAATAAGCATAGAAAATGGCAGCACCCTTATTTTTATAGATCAACAAGGAAAAGATAATTTTCATTTTTGGAAAACCAACCCTGAAAGTAGTAAGCAACCAATTGCTTTTGAATTGTCGGATGTGCAATTTAAAAATATGGATCTTAATTACCTCAACAACTACAAACAGCAAGACATGAGCTTAGTGGTAACTAAAATGAACTTCTCGGGAAATTTTAATGAAAATAACTATCATTTAGAGACCAACATTGCTTTACACATTAACCAACTAAACAGTAAAAATGAGGCTTTCCTAAAGGATAAAGACATTACTATTGAAGGTAAAATTGAGGTGAACAAACAACAATTAAGTTACAAAATACAATCGGGAGAAATAAGCATAGAAGAACTTATTTTTAAATTAGAAGGCATTATTTTAGATAAAAACGAAGCGCTAGATTTACAGCTTAGCTCCAAAGGAACAGATGTAGATTTTGCTACACTTTTCTCTCTACTTCCGGCACAAATGCAAGAATCGTTGGCGGCTTACGATGCTAAAGGGGTTTTTAATTATCAAGCCCAAGTTTCTGGTGTATTTTCGGCTACTAAAACGCCTCATGTAGAAGCTGATTTTCAGGTGAAATCAGGAAATTTAAAAGAAAAAGAATCTGGTTATGAGCTTGCTAACATTCATTTTTTTGGAATTTACAATAATGGAGCAAACAACCATGCTAAAACCACCAAATTAAATATTAACGATTTTAATGCCGATTTCGGTGCGGGACATATTTCAGGAAATTATGAAATTGCCAACTTCCAAAATCCTTATATTCAACTCACTTCAGAAGCTAATATAGATATTGCCATGGCAAAAGATTTTTTTAAATTAGATTCGTTGGAAACCGCCACAGGAGAGCTTATTTTAAACGTGGAATACAAAGGATACATCAGCAATTTGCAAAAAATTAAAGCTTCGGAATTGCAGCAGCTTAATGCTAAAGGTAATGCTCAACTCGTCAACACGCATTTAAAGTGGCAATCGAAACCTTACCAATTAATTAATGCCAATGCTTATTTTGAGTTTAACAACAACCTTATAAAAATTGATTCGTTAACCACCACGGTAAATCATTCTCCGGTATATATTTCGGGAGTTTTTAAAAATTTGCTGGCGTATTTATTTGTAGAAAATGAAAAACTGGAGGTAACCGCTTCTTTTACCTCTCCTAAATTTATGTTAGAAGATTTTTTATTGCAATCTTCCTCTTCCAACCAATCGGAGCAAGAAGTGAGTTTGCCCGACAACATCACCTTTACCTTTACAACACAAATAGATACTTTTTTGTTCAGGCGATTTAAAGCACAAAATTTTAGAGGCGTTATCCAATTGGAAGACAACTTACTTTCGGCTACCGATGTTTCTTTTAATGCCATGGGCGGACATATTAAAGGTAGTATCGCCTTAGATAACGAGAACCCCAACGAGTTGCTTATTACCAGTAATGCTAAAATGTTCGATATTGATATTACCCAACTGTTTTATCAGTTCGAAAATTTTGGTCAGACGGCTTTAGATGCGGAAAACCTGAAAGGTAAAGCAGCCATTGCGGTAGA
>DATCTM010000115.1:0-15303 GCA_036567945.1 Vicingaceae bacterium | reverse complement strand
TTTTTCTGTGACCTGGCTGGGATTCGAACCCAGGACCCCTTCATTAAAAGTGAAATGCTCTACCAGCTGAGCTACCAAGTCGTCCTAAAAAAGGAGTGCAAATATAGCAGTGTATTTTTTATAAAAAAAGAATATCCTAGTTTTTTTTAACCTTTTTTTTCAAAGGGTTGATTAACAGTTTTATTCTATGATGGGACAGCGTTCAAAAGGTTTATTTCTATCAAATAAATAACGGTAAGTATGGTAGGTTCTATACACTTCTGCATCTAAATCTTTGGCAATTCGCAACATTTTTGGATTAAAATCGCCTATCCATGTCAAAACCGTTTGTTTATATCGCTTTTCTTTCAATAAACTTTCATGTGTCCACTTAATCATGGCACCATCAACACCTTTTCCCTGAAAACGCTTGGCAATACCAAAAACAATACCCACCATTGTTTCCGGAGGGTGTACCATTTTATGGTAAAGAAATTGAAGTTTCCCCAACCAATTTAAGTTACCGTTTACATATTTAAACAGTTCGTTTAATTCAGGGATATTAATGTAAAAAGCAATAGGCTTGTTTTTATAGTAAACAAAAATCATGATGGAAGGATCATAAATAGGCTTTAAGTTCTGCATAATTTTTCGGGAGGTAGCCGTGGTCATTTCCTTAAAATTATCATGATTTGCCCAAGCACTGTTGTAAACCGTTTTAAAATTATCGGCAATTTCATTTAAGCTGAGGTTTTTCACATTAGCAATGCTGTAATTCCCGTCAGCTAAAATACGTTCACTTTTATCTTCAAAAACCTGTTGGGTAGGTACCCCAATAGAACGCTTAAACATAAACTGTTGGTAGTAGGTTTTAAAACCATATTCCTCAAACAATTGTTGATAGTAAGGAGGGTTGTAATTCATTCCATAACTATTGGGATCCGTAAAATTTTCAACTAACAAGCCCCAAAACATGTTTTTCTCACCAAAATTAACAGGACCATCCATTGCCTCCATACCGTGTTGTACTAGCCAATCTTTAGCGGTGTTAAATAAGGTTGCAGCAGCATCATTATCATTAATACATTCAAAAAAGCCAACACCACCTGTGGGTTGTTCGTTACTCTCTGTAGTTTCAAAATTTACAAAAGCGGCAATTCTGCCAATGGCTTCATTAGTGTTATTAAATAGTAGCCAACGTGTTATTTTTCCGTTAGCATGCGCTTTATTTTTGGTGGGGTCAAAAACTTTTTCAACATCTTGTTTAATATGAGGAATCCAGTTGTTGTCGTTTTTATATATAGAGAAAGGAAGTTGGTGGAATTGTTGAATTAATTTGTTGGTCGTAACTTCTTTTATAATCATGCTTCACGGTTGCTTTTAGTTAACAGCCTCAAAAATACTTAATATAAATAAGACTTTTTAGTGTCTGAACATAAAGTAGACAGACTTTAATTAATTGTTATCAACTATTTTTAATTTGTTTTGTCAATAATTTTTTAAGTAATAAATTAGCCGATATAAAAATAAACAGATTTATGGTAGAGAAAGTAGTTATAATTACAGGAGCATCATCCGGAATAGGAAAAGCTTGTGCCATTCGTTTTGCAAAAGAGAATGTTGCCATTGTAATTGCTGCCCGAAACACAGAAAATTTGCGTGTTACTGCTGAAGAACTAAAGCCATATACTCCCTATGTTTTGCAGGTAGCTTGTGATGTAGCTAAAAAAGAAGATTGCGAAAGATTAATTGAGGAAACCATTAATGCATATGGAAGAATAGATGTGTTGATTAATAATGCAGGTATCTCTATGCGCGCGTTGTTTAATGAAATGGATGTAGAAGTACTTGAAAAAGTAATGAACATTAATTTTTATGGAACAGTTTACTGTACCAAATATGCTTTGCCTTATTTATTAAAATCTAAAGGAACAGTTGTTGGTGTTTCTTCCATTGCCGGTTTTGTAGGCTTACCTGCCAGAACAGGTTATTCGGCATCAAAATTTGCCATGCAAGGATTTTTAGAAGCTTTACGTACAGAAAATTTGAAAACGGGCTTAAACGTGCTTATTGCTTGTCCCGGATTCACATCTTCCAATATTAGAAATACAGCCTTATCAGCTGATGGAAATGCCCAAAAAGAATCGCCTAGAGATGAATCTAAAATGATGACCTCTGAAGAAGTGGCAGAAGAGATTTATAAAGCAGTAGCCAAGAACAAACAACGTTTAATTTTAACTTTTGAAGGAAAAATGGCGGTGTTTTTAAGTAAATTTTTTCCAAAATTAATTAGTAAATTGGTATATAATAAAATGGCTCAAGAGCCTAATAGCCCTATTAAGTAATGTGGTAATGCAAGTACTTTCTGTAAATATCAGTCAACCTCAGACCATTGTTGTTAACGGAAAAGAAGAACAAACAGGATACTTTAAAAAAGCGGTAAATAAGCCCATTTATTTAGGAAAAACCGATGTAGAAAATGATTGTGTTATAGATAGAATACATCATGGAGGAGAAGATAAAGCTTGTTATTTGTACGGATATAATCATTATGCTTTTTGGGCAGAGCAATATCCTAAATTAGACATAGCTGTTGGTTTATTTGGAGAAAACATCACCATTGATTTTTTAGATGAAGCAGCACTGAAAATTGGAGCAGTTTTTCAAATAGGAGACGCTGAAATTCAGATAACACAACCTCGCCAACCGTGTTATAAAATGGGAGTGAGGTTTAACAATCAAAAAGTAGTAAAGCAATTTCGATTGGCAGCATTTCCGGGAATTTATGTTCGCGTTTTAAAAGAAGGAAAAGTAAAAAAAGGAGATGTGCTTACGCTAATTGATAATCCGGAAAATGAACTAAGTGTTTTAGAGATTTATCGATTAATTTACAGTAAAAAACCAAGCGAACATAAATTAGCAAAAGTGATGAAAAGTCCTTATTTGGCGGATAGCTTGAAAAAATATATAGTCAATAAATTTAAGTAATAAACAACTTTTTTAACCTTGAATATAGAAGAATATAGAGCATATTGCATCAAAAAGAAAGGGGTGACAGAAAGCTTTCCTTTCGACCAAAAAACATTGGTTTTTAAAGTAATGGGAAAAATGTTTGCTTTAGCTGATGTAGATAATTTTGAATCGATTAATTTAAAATGCGACCCCGAAAGAGCAGTTGAATTAAGAGAACAATACATGGGGGTTTTACCCGGTTACCACATGAATAAACAACATTGGAATACGGTTTTAGTAGATGCTGATGTTAGTGATAAAATGTTGTATCAACTAATTGATGATTCTTATGCGCTTATCGTAAAATCGTTGACCAAAAAATTACAAAACGAATTATTAAACTTGGAATAGTTAACCTTTAATGGTTTCAATTCGTGGATTAATGATAATTTTGCGAAAAATTACCTCATTATGTCAGTAATCAGAATTACCAAAGAATTTAAGTTTGAAATGGCTCATGCCTTATTAGGATATGATGGACCATGTAAGAATATTCACGGACATTCTTACAAATTAAATGTTACCGTTAAAGGAAAAATAAAAAATGGCACTTCAGATTCTGATGAAGGAATGGTGGTAGATTTTGGTATTATCAAAAAAATTGTAAATGATTTAATCGTTCATAAATACGATCATGCGTTGGTTTTAAATAAAAAGATGGATATTGATTTTACGCAGTTTG
This sequence comes from Vicingaceae bacterium, assembly GCA_036567945.1. Lineage (GTDB taxonomy): Bacteria > Bacteroidota > Bacteroidia > Flavobacteriales_E > Vicingaceae > BRH-c54. The sequence goes on along the minus strand of DATCTM010000115.1, from coordinate 11,630 downwards.
ATTTTATGCCCAAGCTAATCATTGTACCTTTTCAGCCAACTTGCGAAAACTTGTTAATACATTATGCGGAGTTAATTAAAGCGCAACTTCCTTCTAATATTACCTTACACAGCTTATTTTTAAGAGAAACACCTACCTCTTATGCAGAGTGGTTTGCAGCAGATAATTAAACAGTTGGTTTTTGTGGTTAGTGAACCATTTTTTTAAACCTAATGTATTTAACAACCACATCCACCATCAAAATTAGAAATACGGCAGAAATAAAGATGTTTAAGTTTTCAATTTTTGGAAAAGCAACATCAATAAAATTCGGAATGGTGCTCAACATATAAATTACGGACACAATAATGGAGGTATAAATGGTCCATTTTAGATCAATAAAAACAGGCTTTATTTCTGTTTGAAAATGGCTTAACACCTTCTCACTAACATTAATTTTTTCGTTTACACTTAAATTGTTTTGAATGGCTTTGCTAAATGATTTTTCCTTTTCAACTTTTAGCTGACAGGTTTCACAAGTAGCTAGGTGTTGGTTAAAAACCACAAGTTGAGTTGCATCATCCAGTAATTCGTGGCTAAATTCAAAAATTTCTATATCAGTTAAATGCTTATTCATAGCGAATTTGATTTAGTAAAGTTACGTCTTTTTCAGACAATAGGTTTTTAAAATTTTCTCTGGCTCTAAATAATTTTACTCTAATATTAGCTGCCGAAAGTGCTGTAACAGTTTCAATTTCTTTTAACGATAATTCGTTAAGGTAAAATAAGGTCAACAGTTCTTTTTGGTCGGCAGGCAGTTGGTTAAAAAAATATTCAATCATTAACTTCATGTCCTTATCAGCAAATGTGTCGAGTATGTTTTTTTCGTTATCAACTACCGGAATGTTTTCCGTAAGTTCGGTGGTAGGAATTTTATTTTTCCTTAAATAATTCAACACTTCATGGTGAGCAATACTATACACCCATGTTTTAAGTTTAGATTTTCCCTCGAAAGCGTTGATGTTTTTAATACATTTAATCAACACATCTTGTGTAATTTCTTCAGCAACCTCTCGCTGATGGGTCATTTTTACACACAATACAAATACAAATTGTTGGTGCAACTGCACAAAATAGTTAATAGCCGAATGACTTTTATTTTGTAATCCCTTTATGAGGTCTGTTTCTTCCAATTAATAAAAACGGTTTCTTTAGTGTATAAAGATAAGACACATAAATGAAATAAAATGTTACAAGTTTTAATTAACAGGTTGATTTGAAATTAATTTTTAAAAAAAATCTTCCCGGTTGTAACATTTTTTCATTAGCTGTTGTCAAAGCATGTACAAACCAATTAAATTTAAAATTATGACAGAAATTATAGGTGTATCAATTCCAATTTTTATAACACTAGGTGTTTTTGCAATGATTGTATTGCTTAGAAGAATGGAAAATCAGGAAAGATTAAAAATGATAGAAAAAGGTATGGATTTAAACTTGCCTAAAAAAGAAAATAACAGTGGTTCGGCATTAAAGTTTGCATTAATAGCAGTAGGTGTTGGTGTAGGCTTGTTAGTAGGGAATTTGTTGGATGTTTATACGCCATTAAAAGATGAGGTATGTTATTTTTCAATGATCTTTTTATTTGGAGGTTTAGGCTTGTTTATTGCCAATAAAATGGACGAGAAAAAACGTAAAAGCAATAATAACGGAGATATTAGTTAAAACAATAATTAGATTAATTAGTGCAAATCTTTGTTTTAGGCAGGTTGAGAAACCTGCTTTTTTTTATTTCAAAACTTGACTTTTGTCAGGAATTTTCCCTCTTAAATTTGTATCTTTGTTTCATATAAAACATAAATTATTGACTTAATTATATATTATGCCTAGATATCATCAATTAGGAAATATTCCCAAAAAGAGACATACCGTTTTTAAAAGTCCGGAAGGAAATTTTTATTACGAAGAACTTTTTGGTACAGTGGGGTTTGATGGAATGTCCTCATTACTTTACCATACACACCGACCAACACAGGTAAAAGAGATTGTAAAATCGTATAGTGTGGCTCCAAAAGTGGCGGTAGAAAAAAATATGGAATCTCTCTCATTAAAAGGGTTTTCTGTTCCATCAGAAAGCGATTTTTTGAAAAGTAGAAAAACAGTATTATTTAATTCAGATTGTCATATCGTATTGGCTAGTCCAACGGAGTCACTTACAGCTTATTTTTATAAAAATACCGATTCTGATGAAGTGATTTTTGTGCATGAAGGTAAAGGAAAATTAAGAACACATTTAGGAAATATAGATTTTGAATATGGCGACTATTTGGTTATTCCCAGAGGAATGATTTATCAAATCAACTTTGAAACAGCCAACAATCGTTTATTCATTGTAGAATCTAAAAGTCCGGTTTATACACCAAAACAATACAGAAATTGGTTTGGGCAGCATTTAGAACATTCGCCATTTTGCGAGAGAGATATTTATCCGCCAACAGAATTAGAAACTTACTCCGATAAAGGAGAGTTTTTGGTGAAGGTGAAAAAACAAGATATGATTCATGAATATATCTATGCAGCTCATCCATTTAGTGTGGTGGGTTGGGATGGATATAATTTTCCGTATAAATTTTCTATTCATGATTTTGAACCAATTACCGGTAGAGTACATCTACCACCACCAATTCACCAAACTTTTGAAACGGCAGGTTTTGTAATGTGTTCTTTTGTTCCTCGTTTGTACGATTATCATCCTCAGGCAATTCCTGCACCTTATAATCACAGTAATATTGATTCTGATGAAGTGTTGTATTATGTTGATGGCGATTTTATGAGCAGAAATAACATAGAAAGAGGACAAATTACTTTACATCCGGCAGGTATTCCTCACGGACCACATCCGGGAGCTATGGAAAGAAGCATCGGACAAAAAGAAACCGAAGAATTAGCCGTAATGGTAGATACATTTAAACCATTAATGGTAACAGAAGAAGCTATGAGAATTAAAGATGGAGATTATTTCCAATCGTGGTTGGAGAGTTAGATAATGTGAATAGAGAGAAGAGAATAAAGAGAAAAGAGAGAAAATAGGAATTTTAATGGGAGAGAGAAAACGACATAATTATAAGAATTTAAAAATTTGGCAATTAGGTATTGAAATTGCGAATGATATATTTGATGTTGTAAAAACTTTTCCTGAAAATGAGAAATATGATTTAAGTTCACAACTTAATAGGTGTTCAATTTCTATTCCTAGTAATGTAGCAGAGGGTTCATCAAGAACAGAAAAGTCTTTCTCTCATTTTTTTAGATATTGCTTTGGGGTCTTCGTTTGAATTAGGGACACAGTTAATTATTGCATTGCATAGAAATTATATAGATAAAAATAAATTACAACAACTTGAAAACAAAATAGAAGAATTTCAGAAAATGACCATGAGTTTCCAAAATGGATTATCATAGTTTCTCTTTTCTCTTTTTCTCTATTCTTGTTTCTTAAAAAAAACTAACTAAAATGAAAGATATAAAAAACGTAGAATACGGATTAGAAAAAATATTTGAAGGAGCACAAGATTTCTTACCGCTTTTAGGAACAGACTATGTAGAGTTTTATGTAGGTAATGCTAAACAAGCCGCACATTTTTATAAATCAGCATTTGGATTTCAATCATTTGCTTATAAAGGGTTAGAAACAGGCTGTAGAGAATATGCTTCTTATGTTGTAAAACAAGATAAAATCAAATTAGTGTTAACTACTCCGTTAAATTCTAAATCGCCAATAAACGACCACATTGTTAAACATGGAGATGGTGTTAAAGTAATTGCTCTTTGGGTAGAAGATGCCACCAAATCGTGGGAAGAAACTACTAAAAGAGGAGCTAAATCTTTTATGGAACCAACGGTAGAAAAAGATGAGTATGGAGAGGTGGTACGTTCAGGAATTTATACTTATGGAGAAACCGTTCACATCTTTGTAGAAAGAAAAAATTATAATGGAGTATTTTTACCGGGATATCAAAAATGGGAATCAGATTACAATCCGGAACCAACAGGCTTGAAATTTATTGACCACATGGTAGGTAATGTTGGTTGGAATGAAATGAACAAATGGGTAAAGTTTTATGAAGATGTAATGGGTTTCGTGAATTTCTTATCTTTTGATGACAAACAAATTCATACCGAATATTCTGCTTTAATGAGTAAAGTAATGAGCAACGGTAACGGTAGGATTAAATTTCCGATTAACGAACCTGCCGAAGGAAAGAAAAAATCTCAAATTGAAGAATATTTAGACTTTTATGAAGGACCAGGTGCACAACATATTGCTGTAGCTACAGATGATATTATTACAACAGTATCTAAATTAAGAGCTAGAGGAGTAGAATTTTTATCCACTCCACCGGAAGAATATTATAGAGCTGTTCCTGGTAGACTGGAAGAGCATAGCCACGAGTTGAGAGAAGACATTGAAACTCTAAAAAGTTTAGGAATAATGATTGATGCTGATGAAGAAGGTTATTTGTTACAGATTTTCACTAAACCTGTAGAAGACAGACCAACCTTGTTTTTTGAAATTATTCAGAGAATGGGAGCAAGAGGATTTGGAGCAGGAAACTTTAAAGCATTGTTTGAATCTATAGAAAGAGAACAAGAAAAAAGAGGAACACTTTAAAAAAATAAAATCTTTTTTTGAATAATTATAAAAAAGTGTACTTTAGCATCAACTAAAAAACAAAACGACATGAAAAAAAATAGATTAATAGGTTTTATACTAATTGCACTTATGTTTACACTTCCATTTCACTATACTTATATTGATATAGAAGGGTATGGAGGTATTGGTCAAGCTTTGTCTATGACAGTAATGATTATAGGTGTAGTTGTAGGAATCATTATGATAAATAATTCATCAGAAGAAGCACATCACTAAACAATAACGTGTTTAAATAATAATGCCCAAAAGTGTTCATCGCTTTTGGGCTTTTTTGTTGGTACTAATTTCGGGTTAAACCATTATTATTCTAAATTTGTACCTTTAATATTTTAAAAGTATTATGAGTAGTAATAAACCAAGCTTACCAAAAGGCACAAGAGATTTTTCACCAATAGAAATGGTTCGTAGAAATTATATTTTCGATACCATTAAAAAAGTGTATAAAAAATATGGTTTCCAACAAATAGAAACGCCTGCTATGGAAAACCTAAGTACATTGGTGGGTACCGGTGGAGATGAAAGTGATAAGTTGATTTTTAAGATTTTGAACAGTGGAGATTATCTTTTAAAAAATAGAGAGTTAATCTTACAAAATTCAGGTTATGCTTATGTTAATTTACATATATATTCATCTCTTAAAATTCTTTTAAATGAATTTTTAAATTTTGATAATGATGATTTTTCGGAAGATGACCTTTTACAATCTATTCGAAGTAATATTGTTGATGAACAGTCAGGTTTTCATATGTATCAAAATAATGTTGATTTGCTAGTATTAACCAGTAAGTTTTATGAAAAACATATCTCATATCTTAGAAATATATTTCAAGATATAAGAAATCAGGTTAAGGAAAAATCTACTGATTTTTATTTTGAGCAATTTTATAGAGCCCATTTTTTACAAAGTGAACTCTATAAAGAATTATTAAATATTATTATAACTGAAATTGATAAAAATAAGCCTGAAAGCGAATGGTTAAAGCCAGCCGAATTAACTCCTAATATTGCTGAAAAGGCTTTGCACTATGATTTAACTGTTCCTTTTGCTCGTTATGTCGTACAAAATCAAAATGAGATTACCTTTCCGTTTAGAAGGTTTCAGATACAACCGGTTTGGCGTGCCGACCGACCACAAAAAGGACGTTATAGAGAATTTTACCAATGCGATGCTGATATTATTGGTTCAGATTCTTTATTGAATGAAGTAGATTTAATCAAAATTATTGATGATGTGTTTACCGAATTGTTTCAAGGTAAATTGAATTATACCGTTTCAGTAAATAATAGGAAGATTTTGCAAGGGATAGTTGAATCAATAGGAGAAACAGATAAGTTTGAACAAATTATAGTAACGATTGATAAGTATGATAAAATTGGTGAGAAAGGAGTTATTGAAGAGTTAAAAAATAATGGATTATCTTTAGATTCTGTATCTAAATTATGGGCAATATTAGTAGCTAAATATGCAGAAAATGATATAAGTAAAAATGATAAAATAACCGAAGATTTTGATGTTGATTTTGCAGATGTCCAATTAGAAATACTTTCAGAATATATAGGAAATACTATTAATGGTCAAAAAGGAATTGAGGAATTAAGCTTTATTTTTGAAAAATTACTTGCTTTAAAAAATATAGACCTCGGTTTAAAAACAGGCAAGATTAAATTCGACCCAACATTAGCTCGTGGTTTAGGCTACTACACAGGAACCATTATAGAAGTAAAAGTAGATAATTTCCCGAGTATTTGTGGTGGTGGAAGATACGATGATTTAACCGGGAAATTTGGGTTAAAAGATGTTTCTGGAGTAGGCATTTCTTTTGGAGCAGATAGAATTTATGATGTATTGTTAGATAATAATTTGTATCCTGAATTTGAAGGAGATTCTACGCAAGTGTTATTCGTAAATTTTGGAGAAAAAGAACAAGATTATTGTCTGCCTTTATTGTTTCAATTAAGAGATGAAGATATTAATGCAGAAATTTACCCTGAAGCTGCAAAACTTAAAAAACAAATGACTTTTGCTAACAACAAAAATATTAACTACGTAGTGTTGGTGGGTAGCGATGAAATGGCTTCAGGAAAATTAACTGTAAAAAACATGAAAACAGGGGAGCAACATGCTTTCACTATTGAGGAATTAATTCAAGAATTAAAAAAATGAGTATTCACCATATCAATAAAAACTGGATAGATTTAGCAGTAGTTAATGAAATCATCAATCAACAGAAAAAATTACAACTTTCTGAAGATGCTACAACAGCTATAGAACAATGTAGAAGCTATTTGGATGAAAAACTAAGCAGACACGATAAACCAATTTATGGTATCAATACAGGTTTTGGTTCCTTATGCGATACCCAAATTTCCAATGACCAACTAGAGCAATTACAACGAAATTTAGTAATGTCGCACGCTTGCGGATTGGGCGAAGAAGTCCCTCAAGAAGTTGTTCAGTTGATGCTGTTGCTCAAAATTCAGGGATTAAGCTATGGCAATTCAGGTGTTCAGTTAGTAACCGTTCAGCGATTAATAGATTTTTATAATAATGGAGTTTATCCGGTGGTTTATCAGCAAGGTTCTTTAGGAGCTTCGGGCGATTTAGCTCCCTTGGCTCATTTATCATTACCCTTATTAGGCTTAGGCGAAGTAGTGGTTGAAGGTAAAAAATATTCAGCTGCTGAAATTAACAAAAAATTTAATTGGGAGCCCATACAATTGAAATCTAAAGAAGGATTGGCATTGCTTAACGGAACGCAGTTCATGAGTGCTTACGGAGTTTATTCCTTGATGAAAGCTAAAAAAATGTCCACTTTTATGGATGTAGTGGCAACTATTTCTTTAGAAGCGTATGATGGCAGAATTGAACCTTTTAATGAGTTAATTCATAAGGTAAGGCCACACAACGGACAATTTATTACTTCAAGAAACATATTAAAAGTTTTAGAGGGGAGTGAAATTGCTGCTCAAGATAAAAAACATGTTCAAGATCCCTATTCTTTTAGATGTATTCCGCAAGTTCATGGAGCTTCAAAAGATGTAATAACTCATGTGCAAAAAGTATTTGAAACAGAAATTAACTCGGTAACCGATAATCCAACAATTTTCCCTGAGGCTGATGAGGTGATTTCAGCAGGGAATTTTCATGGACAACCTTTGGCAATGGCGTTAGATTATTTAGGAATTGCCATAGCAGAACTAGGAAGTATTTCGGAAAGAAGAATTTACAAACTCATTGGTGGGACAAGAAACTTACCTCCATTTTTAGTGGCTAATCCGGGGTTAAACAGTGGTTTTATGATTCCTCAATATGCAGCGGCTTCTGTAGTAAGTCAAAACAAACAATTGGCTACGCCTTGCTCTGTAGATACGATAGATTCTTCCAATGGACAAGAAGATCACGTAAGTATGGGAGCTAATGCAGCTACAAAAGTTGCCCGAATGATGGATAATTTAGAAAAGATTGTAGGAATAGAATTGCTAAATGCATCACAAGCATTGGCGTTTAGAAAACCGTTAAAATCATCTGATTATATAGAAAATTTAATAGCAGCATATAGAAAAGAAGTGCCATTTGTAGAACAAGATATAGAAATGCAACCGGTTATTCAAAAAAGTATAGCTTTTGTTAAAAATAAAGCACAGCAAACAGCATTAACCGATTTTTTATAAACTTATCGATATGAAAAATGTGATTTTCATAACAGTAATAATTTTGACTATGGCTTGTACACAACAATCGCAAGAGAAAGAAGCTATTTTAGAAGTGATGAGCCAACAAGAGCAAAATTGGAACAATGGAGATATTGACGCTTTTATGCAAGGCTATTGGCAGTCGGATTCACTAATGTTTGTCGGTAAAAATGGTATCAAATACGGTTGGCAAACTACCTTAGAGAACTACAAAAAATCATACCCCGATAAATCTACTATGGGCAAACTTTCTTTCATAATAGAAAAATTGGAAGTGGAAAATCAAGCAGCTTTTATGTTGGGAAAATGGAATATTACTCGAGATAGTGGAAATATTGGTGGGTATTTTACGCTTTACTGGAGAAAAATTGATGGAAAGTGGTTGATAGTGCTAGATCATACCAGCTAATTAATAATACAATTTTTTCTATTAAATAATGACTAAACGCCATAAATAGGTGGTCAAAATTCACAAGTTATAATTCTTATTTAGTTTAAATACAAATTATTTTGTTTTTTAGTTAATATCTTAATTATTGATTATAATTGTATTGTTAATTAAAAACTAAAAAACATGAAAAAGAAAACACTACTAGTTGGGTTGTTTGTTTCTTCTATAAGCTTAAGCGCACAAGAAGTCATATCCACCCAAGGAGATAGTTATGATAATGGAACAAACACCATAGATTTTACTATTGGTGAGCCTGTTATTGAAACTGTCTCTGATGGATCTAATGATGTCACGCAAGGATTTCATCAGACTAATTTAACCATTACCAATATTGAGGATTTAGATGTTAATTTTTCGGTTAATATTTATCCGAATCCTGTTTCAGATGTAATCAATTTAACTATTGATGAATATGAAGAGGTTACTATTCAGATTTTTGACATGGGAGGGAAGTTGATTGAAGAAACTACTCTAACATCTTCAACAACAAATGTAAATGTATCTGATTACTCTAAAGGAACATATATGTTAACCTTAACACAGTCTGACAAGAAAAAAATTAAAACGTATAAAATCGTAAAAAATTAAAAATATAATTAACCTAAAACCAAAAACAAAATGAAAAAAATTATACTATCAGTATTAGCAATAGCAGCCTTATCATTTAGCGTGTGGGCTCAAAGTCCGGAAGCATTTAAATACCAAGCGGTTGTAAGAGACGCTTCTCAGAATATAATTCCCAATCAAGCAGTAGGGATGAGATTAACGATAATGCAAGGAAGTACTTCAGGAACAGTGGTTTATCAAGAAACATTTGCGCCTACAAGTAATTCTTATGGGTTAGTAAATTTAGAAATTGGTACAGGAACAGTAGTTTCTGGAACATTTGCATCAATTGATTGGGCAAACGGTCCATATTTTATTGAAACAGCTATGGATGCAACAGGAGGAACAAGTTATGTTGTTATGGGAGCTTCTCAATTAGTGAGTGTACCTTATGCTTTATATTCAAAAGTAGCAGGAAGTGCTGCAAATGATTTAGATACTGATCCGACAAATGAATATAACACATCGGTAGTGTTAAATGGAGATAGTTTAGAGATAACAGATTTAGGAGGAACAATTAAAGCTGATTTATCAAGTTTATCAGGAGGTTCTTCTAATTGGACTGTTAATGGAAACAATATCTATAATTCAAATGCTGGATTTGTTGGAGTAGGATTTACTGCTAATCCTTTACACACATTTGCAGTTGGTAAAACAGATACAACAACTGCATTAGGGGTAGGATTTGTTGGTTCTTTTAATAATGCGTATTCCGGAAAACTTGTTTTTTCAGAAGATCTTTCTTTTAATGGAGATTGTGGTTTAATGTTTCAACATAATGGTTCTACAAACAACCTACATTTAATGGGAGGTTGTACTACTTTTGGAGATACAATAGCTCGTTTTAATAGAAGTGGTTTTTCAAATATTAAAAGATTACGTCTTGGTAATAATATCTTAACAAATGCTACGAACCCTTTATCAGTTAATGGTAATTCTGATTTTACTGGAGATATGACTATTACTGGTAATTTAAATGTTACCGGTAATATTGCTAAGGGTGGTGGAACTTTTAAAATTGACCACCCTCTTGATCCAGCAAATAAATATTTAGTTCATAGTTTTGTTGAATCACCAGAAATGATGAATATCTATAGTGGTAATATTGTTACAGATGCAAATGGATATGCTACAGTTGAATTACCATCTTATTTTGAAGCAGCAAATAAAGATTTCAGATATCAATTAACTGTAATTGGAACATTCGCACAAGCAATTATTAAAGAAAAAATTAGCAATAATAAATTCATAATCCAAACCAACCAGCCTAATACAGAGGTTAGCTGGTCTGTAACAGGAATTCGTTCTGATAAATATGCTAATGCAAATAGAGTAGAGGATGAGGTTGAAAAAGAGTTGAAAGGAACTTATATTCACCCTGAATTATATGGAGCTACAAAAGAACAGTCTGAAACAGCAGTTAAAGAAAAAATTATACTTGATAAAAAAGAAGAGACTAATGATTTAGATAAATAATTGGTTTTAATTTTTAAAATGAAAAAAAGTCCTTCGAGAGAAGGACTTTTTTTGTATATATGATTGAGTAGAAAAATTCATAGATAATTTTAAGATTCTATTTTTTAGAAATCCAACATAGGGATGAAGAATTGTTAATTATTACTCAACCTTTTCAGGGTTTTATACGTCTCGCCTGTGTATCTTTATGCATTACAAAACTAACTACTATGAAAAAAATTAACATTTTATTCTTGTTGATGATTATTGTATCAACAGTATTCTCCCAATTAACACCTTTAAAAAACAATAATTCTAATCAGCTTAATAATAACGCTGTAGCTGAATCATGTGGTTTTGACCATATGCATAATGTGTTATTAAATTCTAATGCTGACTATCGTCAAAGGACGGAAGATTTTAACAATTTTATGAAATCTTACAATGCTCCAAAAAGTGGGGCAACTTATGTTGTTCCGGTAGTTGTTCATGTAATGCATAAAGGAGAAGCAGTTGGAACAGGAAGTAATATAAGTGAGGTAGATATTAATCAAGGAATTTTACAATTAAATGAAAGGTTTAGAAAAATACCGGGAAGTTTAGGAGATGGAAACGGTGTTGATGTTGATATAGAGTTTGCTTTAGCTGTTAGAGATCCTAATGGAAATTGTACAAATGGTATTGTTAGAGTGGATATGACAGGAAATTCAACTTACATGAATTTTGGAGTAA
>DATCTM010000114.1:0-11079 GCA_036567945.1 Vicingaceae bacterium | reverse complement strand
ACCTTGGAATTTTCCATTGTTGATGGTAGCTTGGAAAATAGCTCCAGCTTTGGCCACAGGAAATACTGTGGTTTTAAAACCAGCTGAAACTACACCGCTTACAGCTTTAAAGTTAGCAGAAATTATTCAAGAAGCAGGTTTACCCGATGGAGTAGTGAATATTATTACCGGAGCAGGTGCTACCGGAGCTGCTATTGTTAATCATGAGGATGTAGATAAAATTGCATTTACAGGGTCTACCGGTGTGGGAAAAATTATTCAAAATGCTATTGCCGGAACAAACAAAAAAGCTACGTTGGAATTAGGAGGAAAAGCAGCTAACATTATTTTTGAAGATGCAGCTCTAGATCAAGCAGTAGAAGGAATTATTAATGGCATTTACTTTAATCAAGGACATGTTTGTTGTGCGGGTTCACGTTTGTTTGTACAAGAATCTGTTTATGATGTGGTAATGCGTAAACTAAAAGACCGTATGGCTTCTTTGGTAGTTGGAAATCCGTTGGATAAAAATACGGATATTGGAGCGATTAACTCAAAAGAACAATTAAACACTATAAATAAGTATTTAAAAATAGGAAAAGCCGAAGGAGCAGAAATGTACCAAACGGATTGTTCGTTACCCAAAAAAGGGTATTGGTGTAAACCTACTTTATTTACAGGCGTTTCGCAATCAAACCGAATAGTTCAGGAAGAAATCTTTGGACCGGTGTTGGCTGTACAAACATTTAGAACGGTAGCAGAGGTAATAGAAAAAGCGAATAACACTCCTTATGGACTTTCTGCCGGAGTATGGACAGATAAAGGGTCTAAATTATTTAACATGACTTCGCAATTAAAAGCAGGTGTAATTTGGGGAAATACCTTCAATAAATTTGATCCATCATCGCCATTTGGTGGGTTTAAAGAAAGCGGTTTTGGCAGAGAAGGTGGTTTACACGGATTAAAAGCGTATTTAAAGGTTTAATGTTTGTTTAGTTTATCAAAGTAAAAAATTTCAATTTGTACTTTATTTTTAGCTAAATCAAATTCTTTTATATTAATTCTGTTAATTTTCATTCCGGTTTTGGTTTCCAACTCGGTAATTAATTCTTTGCGAGTTTCTGGTTTTATTAAGTCTATATTACCATAGCTAATTATTTTAGAAGATTCATTTCTCATTAGTAAGTTACTTTCTAACAAATATGTGATACCAAGAATAACTCCGTTTAGCACAATAAACTCGTCCCAACTTCCTTTACTTGCTGCAGTAATTAAACCTATGGCAATGGCTAAAAATAAATAGGTCATATCTTTTATAGAGATACCTTCTGTTCTGTATCGAAGCATAGAAAAAACGGCAAACAAACCAAAGGCAGCACCCATACTTAATTCCACTTTATTAAATAAATGGGTAATTAAAAAGATAACTAGGTTAAAAATGAAATAAGTAAAAATGTAATTTCTATTTTTATAAATGGGGTAGTAGATAAAACGTACTAAAACAAAAATAGAGGCTAGGTCTATTACTAGCCTCATCCAAAACTTAGGTTTTAGTTTATTTAATAGCTCAAAAGAAGCTAAAATATTTTCGTCAGCAAGAATTTGAAGTAACTGCATAATTTTTTTTGTCAAAAATACATAAAACGGTTTGAAAATGTAAATCTTACATATTATAAAAAATATTGTAGTTTTGGATTTCATTATTCGATGTAATTAAATTACAATTAGAAGAGGGTTCGTAATTTTTAAGTAGGTTAAAAAATAGAAAATGGTTTTTAGCAGTATATTTTTTCTTTTCTTTTTCTTACCACTTTTTCTTTTAGCTTATCACATAGTCCCCAAGACTAATTATAAAAATTGGGTTATATTAATTGCCAGCTTATTTTTTTATGCATGGGGAGCTCCTGTATTTGTTTTTGTTGTTGTAGGGTCTGTAATAATAGATTTTTATATTATTAATCAAATGCATCAATCTAACAATAAAAGGGTAAGATTATGGCTTTTAACAATTTCAATATCAATTAATTTAGGACTACTTCTCTATTTTAAATATGCAAACTTTTTTGTAGATAATTTAAATACCTTTTTAAATGTTTTAGGGTTTAGTGGTGTTGGTTGGACGGAAGTATTACTGCCCATAGGGATTTCATTTTATACTTTTCAGACATTAACCTACTCCATAGATGTTTATAGAGGAACTCATAAACCATTAAGAAATCCATTTCAGTATTTAGTATATATTTTATTATTTCCCCAAATGATAGCAGGTCCAATTGTTAGGTTTAATGAAATAGCTGATCAAATAGAAAGTAGAGAAAAATTTGAAACTATAGAAAATAAACTTCTTGGTTTTTATCGTTTTGGAATAGGGTTAGCAAAGAAAGTATTGATTGCTAATGTGATGGCAGTAGAAGCTGATAGGGTTTTTGGCATGGTCGAAACTGATTTAACTACACCAATAGCATGGATAGGTGCCTTGGCTTATACTTTTCAAATTTATTATGATTTTTCTGGGTATTCTGATATGGCTATTGGTTTGGGGAAAATAATAGGGTTCAAATTCCCGGAGAATTTTAATAATCCTTATATTTCTAAAAGTATTTCTGAATTTTGGAGAAGATGGCATATTACATTAGGAAGTTTTATGAAAGATTATTTATATATACCATTAGGAGGAAATAGGGTAGATAGTAAATTGAGATTGTACTTTAATTTGTGGATTGTTTTTCTACTTTCTGGATTATGGCATGGAGCAGCATGGAATTTTGTCTTATGGGGAGCTTTCCATGGAGCTTTTTTAATATTAGATAGATTGTTTCTATTAAAGTTTTTTGAGAAAATAGGAAGACTTCCAAGTATAATTATTACTTTCATTATAACCATTGTAGGGTGGGTATTGTTTAGAGCAGAAACATTCGAGCAAGCTAATACTTTTATTATAAAAATGTTTGAATTTGATTTTTCTTCTAGGAATCATTATTTAGATACGGAGTTTTATACTGTATTAATAATTGCTATATTTTTTGCTTTCAGTACATTTTTTAAAGCAGGGTTGAAAATTGAACAGCAGGTTTTTTATGCCGAAAAATATTCTGTGATTAATCATTTTTTTGCCACCTTTATATTTTTAATACTCTTTTCATTATCAGTTGCTTCAATTACTTCATCAGGGTTCAATCCTTTTATTTATTTTAGGTTTTAATGTTAAAAAAATTACTATTAATATTCATTTTTATATTGCTGACATTGCCATTATTGCAATATACATTTTCACTTATTGAAGAACCTCCTTTAAATGGAAGTTATAAGCTTAAAGATAAGCCTAGTAAACACCGTATGTTAAAAAAACTGTTATCAGGTGATTATCAAAAAGATTATGAGTTATACCTTAATGATCATTTTGGGTTTAGAAATTTTTTTGTAAAAGTGTTTAACCAAACTCAATATAATTTTTTTAATAAAACTAGTGCTAAAGATGTAGAAATTGGAAAAGATGGTTATTTATATGAAGGGGGTTACATACGTGATTATTTAGGAATTAATTATGTTGGTGAATTCCAGATTAAAAATACACTTAATAAAATAAAAAGAATTCAAAACGAACTACAAGAGAAGAATATAGATTTAATTCTTGTTTTTGCTCCTGGTAAGGCAAGTTTTTTTCCAGAGTATATTCCAGAAAAATATGATAAAATAAAAAAATCAATTTCTAATTACGATGTCTTTACTCAAAAAGCAAAGGAATTAAACATATCACATATTGATTTTAATAAGGGTTTTTTAGATTTAAAAACAACATATAAAGATGAGATTTTTTCAAAAGCTGGAATACATTGGGGAGAATTTGCTGTTTCTTTAGCGATAGATTCATTAGTAAATTATATTGAGCAAAAGAGAAACATTGATATGCCCGATTATAAAGTTAAAAAATCTTATAAAGAAGCAATCTTTTTTAAAGATAAAGACATAAGTGACGCTATGAATTTATTGTTTGAATACCCATCCTATAGCTTGCCTTATGTTGAGTATTCAATTATTGAAAGCAAAAAACAAACAGTTAGACCAAAACTGTTGATAGTTGGAGATAGTTATGCATCTAGAATTCAGGAATCCCCTTTGATAAATTTGATATTTTCAAAAGTTGAATTGTGGTATTACAATAGAGGTATTGTTCCTCCAAGAAAAGAACACAACTCAGTTAATCAATTACGTGTTCAAGATGAAATAGATAAATTTGATATTATAATTTTATTATCAACAGAAACGAATCTACATAAATTTGATTTTGGTTTTTCTGATAGCTACTTTATTAATAATATAAAAAATTACAACTATTACTTTAAAAGAATTTCTGAGGATGAAAAATGGATGAAGGTGATTGAAAAAGAAGCAAAACAACTTAATATAACGATAGACTCTAACCTAAGAAGAAATGCAATTGTATGGGCGAAAAAAAATAGCCATTAATATTTGTCAAGTTGAATCGTTTCAAAGTTGTTGTCATTTCCCTTATAAATCTCCTTTAAAGGAATTTCTTTAGTTCCCATTCTTACAGCGGTTACTTTAATTTTAAACTCGAGGTGTTTAAACACATTAGTCCAACCGGTAGAAAGTTTAAATGTTCCATCTTTTTTGGTAAAAGTAGTGTAAGTAGCTTTGCTTATAGTATTGTGTAAGGTAACTATGGCATTTTCTATTGGTTTATTGTTTTTGTCAACTACTTTTCCAGTGGCTATTTCATTAGCAGGGATGTAGTCAATATTATAATATACAGAATCGATTTTTTTAATCTTTTGAGTGCGTTTCCGTTTATTATAGGAACGCTCATTGGCAAATTTTTTAAAAGGCAGATCTGTAAGTTGATGTTTTAATTCTCCAAGTATGGTATCTCCATTTGAATTTAAATAAAAGGTATTTTCTTTTCTGTTAACCAATCCATAATCACTTACAGTACAAGTGCCAAATATTTGACCGGGATAGTTTTTAGTGTCTTGAAAATTCCACCAAGTGTAACCGCTTCCTCCGCTTTCTTTGGTTTTTTCTAGCGAGTATTTCATAAAATATAATTGGTCATTATAATTCCCCCACGAAAAATTGAGTGGTTCGCAATTTTCGGCAGTATTTAGCCCTGTTTCACCTATAATCCATGGTTTAGTTATGGTGTTCGAAATCCAGTATAATTTGGCTTCATAGCGTTCCAAAATACTAAGGTTTTTAGAGCCATAAGGATAAATGTGAAAGGCTAAAAAATCAACATCCATCAATTCAGGATCCCATTCATTAACGATTTTATAATGAGATAATCCTATAGTGGTAAGGTGGTTAGGAGCATTGTTTTTAATTGCTTTATTATAACTTTTTACAAATTCAGTAGTTTCTTTTTTAGTGTAATTTCCTTTATCAAAATAAATAGGTTCATTATACAAATCGTAAGTAAAAAGTGCTTTTTCATTTTTTAATGCTGCTGCAATTTTTGAATAATAATTGAGCTGATTTTCTGGTTGAGTTTCAATAGCACTAATTAGCAACATAACTCTTAAATTAGCTTCTTCAGCGTATTTGAGCAGCATTTTTAGTAGAGGAATAATTTTTTGTTCTATGTTTTTATTTCCTTCCTCAGAATTGGAAACATCTAAATTACTCCAAGTATGAAAACCACCATCATAACCATCGGTCGTTGTAAAGCCTGTTAATCTAATCATATTAAATCCCATATCTTTTATAGATAGGAAATGGCTTTTGATTATAGCGTGAGTTTTAGAAGAATCCTCTCCCCAAGGAGAAAAACTTTTGCCTTCTTCTTCGCCAAATTTTGGATGATAATTAGATCTGGGGGTTAAAAAGACTTTTTCATCATTCTTTACTACATCTACAGAGTAGTTAATTCCCATCGGATAAAAATCTTTCTTTCCATCTTTAAAAATCTTTCCATCTATTGTAATATAGTTGTAAAATTTATTGTTGTCATCACGTCCAAATTTTTGGTCTTCACATGAGTTTAGAATAGCTATCAATGTTAAAAAAAGAATTAAAAAATGTAAATATTTACGCATACTATTATTGATTTATTAATTCCCTATCCAAAAAAGCCAACCGTTGTTCTATCCAGTTTTTTAAGTAGTTAATTTCATCTTGGTGTGTTTTTCCTAAATAATAGTTGGGCCAAAAATCTGTAGCATTTAAAACCGTCCATTTTTTAAAATTGTTCTCAGCAGGAGTTTTACACAGCTGATAGATGGAGTCTATGGTTTGATTCAATGTATTATTGCTTAATACTGTTTTTCTAAGGTTTTGATACCTATTGGTTAAGTGTTGTTTAAAAGTAGGGTCTGCAATTAATTTTTGCCACCAAAAAGGGACATAATTGGTAGAAGTATAAACGTAACCTTCAGGGCTAAAGCCATTATTATAATTGGTTAACCCATAAGCAAAATTATAATCCCAAATGGGACCTATATAAAACTTTGGTGTTGAAGCAGTAATATCAGGGTTATATATAAATGTGCTTAACCTGTAGGAATCTACGTTTTTGGTAAATTCAGAAATAATAAAATAATTTACAAAAGTGTTAATGTCTAAGTGTTTATAGGTATTTTGGTTAGTGTAGATACTTTTTTCAAATTCATTGAATTGCTTTTTGATAAGTTCCTGAACAGTAGAAGGTATTTTATCTTTTTTTGGTACATAAGGTTCATAGGATAGAGGAACAACTGAAGTGTCTCCTTCAGGAGGATAAATGGCTTTCCAGTTGTTTCGATCTATTTCTAACAAATAACCACCTGTAGCATTTTTATTGGCATCAATAGTAAGTCGAGGTATATTGAGGTGGTTTTCACCAATATTAATTTTTTCGGTCAACACATAAATTCCCTGATAATTGTTATTGATAATGAGCTCAATAAATTGGGTTCTTGGAGCATAGTATCCCATTTTTCTGAATAAATCATAAGTTAGCACATTTCTTAGCAACGATTTATCTGCATAAGGACCATATAACACCCATTTTTTGGCTTTTGGAAGGTTTAGTAAGGTTGCTTTTTTATTAAGGGAAAATGTGTATGATTTTTTTGCAAGTTTTTGAGAGGTAAACCCTCTTCGTTCAATTTTTATGGTATATTTAGTAGCATCATCAATGAGTTTATTTTCTTTTTTATTGGAGTTAATAATACTTAAAACAGCTTTTGTTTTGGGTTCATCCGGAATTTCTTTATTAAATGTATTGAGGTTAAAAATAGGAAGTTCTGAATGAGAAAAGCTCCCTGCTTTTTTGTAATACATATCCAAATTAATGGTATTATCATTTAAAAGGTTAAAACTGATTTTTGCAGGATTGAAGTCATTAATATCGTTGGTATTAGTAACCATTAATACAATAGTATTGTTTCCATTTTTTAAAAAAGGTAATAATAGAGCTTTTGGAATAAATCTTTTTGTAGCACTCCAGTAAGGAAAAATGTTTAAAGTTTTAACCGGTGTAGAATTATCCGGATAAGTTTCTGTAGTAATTAGATTTTTGGTTGCAGAGTAACAAAGGTTGTTATTAATAAAAAGTTGAATTTCATATTTGTTTTCATAGGATAATAACGCTTGGTCGAAATTATCAATATCGGTGATTAGCAATTCTGTTTGAAAAAGTAAAAAATGGTCTTTTTTTTCTTTGGGTAAAGCTAATGTGGAGTCTTTTTTTATCGCATTCCATTCAATAGGAGTATTAAAATTAACAGAATCAACTAGGGCATAATTCCACAATTGTTTGTCATTAAAAATAAGTGCGGTTTTATTGGAAGAAAAATAATATAGGCTTCCTGTAATTACAACAAGTACAAAAAAAATGGATATGATTATCGATTTTTTAGTCATATTGTATTGTCCATTCTATTAATGCTTTGTCTGAAGCCTTATTAGATATTAAAGTAATCCTTTGATGTTCATTCTTAGATGAGATGTTCGGGATGTGGCAATTATCAATTTCATCACCAAGATTATTAATAATTTTTATGGAAATTGTTTTGTTGTTTATTTTTGGTAGACTTCCATAAATGTTGGATAAAAAAGGATATGTGGTTGTAAAATTAGAATAATCATCTACAACGTAAATAGAAGAAAGTCGTGGTAAAATACTTCCATTCGGGAAGGTGTAATATTTTGTCTTTTCATCATATTCAACAACTATTTTATAGCCGGATAAATCTAAATCCATGTTATAATGGTTAAGAATTTCTATCCAGTCTCCTGAATTATTTTTTTCTGAAGATTTTAGATGCACTTTAACTAAACTAATTGATGCAGAATTATATGGAAAGGCACCAATGTCTGTATTCTCTTTTCCGGTTTTTATTGCAGGAGAATTTTTCCGTAACCTAAAATCGAATTTTTCGGGATTAATAAATTTTGGGCTTGCATGTAAATTGGTTCCCCCTATAGATTTAGTGTTTACCATATTATAATCTGCTTTAAGTGTTGACCATTCGTCAGCATAAGCATTAAAATCATCACAATTGTAAAGAATATTATTATAAGCAATTACGTCTCCACCTTTTTTGTAATCTTCTCTTTTTTTATAGACATAAATTCCTCTTTTGTTGTTGTACATGGTGTTATTATGTACTAATGCGAAAGAACTATCTTTTACTGCAATCGGAGTTTTGTTACCCACAAATAAATTGTTTCTAATGATTATTCCTTCTTTTGAAGGACCATATTGTTCTGTACCTATAGAAATTCCTTTATCGGCATTGTTAATGATAAAGTTGTTTTCAATCAAAATATTATTACAAGCGTTTAAATCAATAGCGTCATCAGAAGAATTAATGATTAAATTATTCCGGATAACACCTTTATTACACAGAATGTATTCAACAGCATCGGGCATTCCGTAAAACGCATTACTTTCGGTAGACGCCTCTACATCATAAAGTACTAGTCCTTCACCGGTATTATTACTTTTGAAAGTAGAATTTTTTATATCAATTTTTCCCTTACTTCCCCAAATTACTGCATTTTCACCATGAACAAGTATTTTTTTATCGATAGTCATTTTACAACTATCTAAAGTAATGTCAGTATTTTTAAAGTTGATTACCCCTTCATAAAAATGAACATGCTTAAAGTAGCCTTTTCTTGATTTTTCATAAAAATAAATATGATCCCAATTATTAGCTGTGTTGTTGGGTCTAAAAATTATCGGGTTTTGTTGTGTACCTTCAGCAGTAATACTCCCGTTGCACGTAATGGAAATATCGTTATTAAAAAGTACAGTAACTCCTGACTCAATACTCAAATTAACTTTATCATTAATAATTAAATGGTTGGTTATTAAATAAGGAGATTTTTGCTTTGTCCAAATGGTATTTTTAGAAATGTTTTTACTTATAATAGTTGGTGTTTTTACTTCTAAAATATTTTTAGTGTTAAAACCATCCGTATAGTTTTTGCCATCAAAAGCCATAACTTTCCAGTAATAAATTCCTTCCGATAGTTGAGGTAAAGAGAAAAAAGTATCGGTAATGTTTTTTATGTAGTTAGTTTTTGAACTATCGGTTAATAAAAAATCTGTACCATAAACTAAAATGTAACTTATAGGTTTATTTTGAGGGTGTTTAGATGGCGACCATTTAAAAGTAATGGTATCTGTTTGAAATTGATCAAAACGATATACTTTAAAACTGTAAGGTTGTTCGTTAAACTGTTTTTGAAGTAATTGATAATGGGGGTCAAAATAATTTTTTTCTTTAGAAATATTATCTAACCATTCTTTTTTTGAAGTGATTTTATCCAACGTATCTTTTTCGATTATTGGATTTAATAATGATATTAATTCATCAACAATAGGAGCAATTTTTTGGTCATTTAAATTAGTTTGATGTAGCACTTCAATTCTTTTCTTAATATCATTAAAAATAGGTTCACACAGAATTGCACGCTCTATTAATGGGTTGTCAGATTCCCACTCGCTAGATGTTTGATGATAGGTATAAGGCATCCAGTTGTAATAGGATAAACTTTTATCCATGTCCCACGGAAATACCAACCATTTTCCTGTTTCATATAAGTCGTGATACAAATAGTAGTTATGATAATAAGTACTTCCATTAGAAAGCATCATGTTCATGGCAATAAGGTTAACCAATTGCTCATATGCAAAATTTTCTTTTATGAATGTTTCAAATTTATTATCAGGGGTATTGTTTAACTTATCTATAAGCGAAGTTAAATCATTGAAGTCTCCTTTTTTATTGGTTTTTTTCTCCCACTTTGCAGGGACATCATCAAAAATACTGAGACAAGCTCCATCTTTTGTAGCTTTGTATAAGTTGTTATCAGTAGATAAATTTCTTTTCGTTAAGAATTGGTCATCCATATTCTCCACTTTTAAATAAATACCAAAATATTCTCTATTTAAGAATACCTTAATCAATTCAGAATCATAACATTGAACCCCATTTTGTTGCATTAGTTTACTGGAAAGAAATTGCCTGATTAAAGTTTTATCAGAATATTCAGCATTTAGGTTAAGAACGGTTTCTTCGTTAAAAAAAGAAACATCATCAAACTTGATTTTCAGTGATTTTTTTTTGTCTTTTCGAGAAGAGTCTCCTCTAATTCTCATTTTTGCTATCTTTACTTCATCATCATACATTATTTTTATTGGAAAATAAGTATTGTCTTGATAGTTGGTGTAAAGCGTTTTGAAATCGTTTAAATTTATTTCTATGTAAATTTCTTTTAAAGGTTGGATACTTATTTTTTTATCTTCAGTATTTTTATCTGAAGGGTTACATGAATAAAATAATAACGATAGAAAAATATAAAAAGGGATAAAAAATTTCATATTTATGTGAGAGTGTTGAAAACAAAACTAACTAAATTTAATGATGCTTATTGTTTAGAACATATTATTTATGTTTTTGGTTTTTAAACGAGGGTACTGCCTCACAAATATCCATTTATTGTTGTTGCTTGTATTTTTTACTATACTTTTCGTAAAGATTTTTTTGTCGACTACTTAAGTCAATTTTTCTTCCTTGAATAAAAGCTAATTCTACATTGTTAGTTTTCATATCTAAAGCATCTCCTGTAGAAACAAAAAGTGTAGCATCT
>DATCTM010000113.1:0-5775 GCA_036567945.1 Vicingaceae bacterium | reverse complement strand
GAGCTCAAGATGCTTCTGTAAAACTAATGAAAGAATTAGAGCAAGAGTTAGAATTGAGTTTGTTAGACAGAATGAATCAGTCTTATAAAGAAGGTGAGAAAGCTGTTTTAGTAAAGTTAAACGACTTTGAAACACTTTATAACGATAATAAAATTAACGATGAAACCATCGTGTTCAACAATACCATTACCACTAAAAAAGAATTTGATACTACTTGGGAACTGCCATTAAAGAATAGTTGGCACAAGCAGTTGGTAAATGTTGTTAGTCAATAACTAACTATTAAGGAGTATTTTATTTCTTCTTAAAAGCATTAATTGCATTTCTGGTAAAATTAGAAAGCACTAATTTACCACTCATAGCTGCACGTTCACTTAGTAAGGTATCCCAATGTTCTGTTCCCTCCCAAAATACTTTTTTCAGCATGCTCATTGCTTCCGGATTAGATTGAGCTAACTTATTTGCTAATACTTCAATGGCTTCGTCCATTGCTTCAATAGAATCAAAAATTTCGGCATATAATGATTTTTCTTTTGCCCATTCGGCAGAATACCATTCGGTAGCATTGATGGCTAACATACTCATTGCTGAGGTGCCAATTTTTCTTTCCACAGCAGGGCCAACCACAAAAGGACCGATACCAACCGCTAGTTCACTTAACTTAACAGCAGCAAATTTAGTAGCATAACAATAATCAACAGCACTTGCCATACCTACGCCACCGCCAACAGCTTTTCCTTGCACTCGTCCAATAATAAATTTAGGACATTTTCTGGCAGCATTTATCACATTGGCAAAACCCGAGAAAAATACTTTTCCGGTTTCTATATCATCAATGGAAATTAATTCATCAAAACTAGCTCCTGCACAAAAAGCTCTATCTCCTTCCGATTTAAGAATAATCACTTTTACTTGACTATTATTTCCTAATTCGGTAATGGTATTAGCTAGTTGGTTCAATACTTTTCCGGGTAATGAATTACTCATAGGGTGAAAAAACTCTATGGTGGCAATACCTTTTTCGTTAATTTCAAATGTTACGTTTCCTTGTTCTGTTGCGTTCATTTTATTTAAGTTGACTTTTTGATAATTAATTTTTCAATATCTTTTTTACAAAAGTATTATTATCGATAATAATATGTAAATAATATAATCCTTTACTGTAGTTGGTAATGTCAAATTCTATAATATCTTGATTGTTCAGAATTGTTTTATCAATAATTAATTTAGAATTTCCGTCTAGTAATTTCACATTAATTGACTGGTTAAATTCATTAATTTTTTCAATAATAAATTTCCCTGTATTTGGATTAGGATAAACTCTGATATTAGGAATAACATTAATATCTTCTATACTTGTACATAGTACAACATAAATACTTGTTGTATCACTATTTATACAAGAATTATTATCAGTAAAAGTGTAGATTATATTATGTGTTCCAATACTAACAGATGAAGGGTCAAAATTATTACCATTTATACCATTACCTGAGTAAATTCCACCAGAAGGAGTTCCAATTGGAAGCGAAACTGGATTGCTGTTATTACACAATGTGTCAGGGTTAAAAGAATTTAAGTTGACTGTGGGCAAAGAGTTTACAACTAGGATTGATTCTATTAAACTATCACAACCTAAAATAGTTTGTAAACTATCATAATATGTTCCTGAAGTATTTTGATAGCTACCATTAAGAAATACACTGTCGTTTTGGCAAATAGAAAGACTTTGTTGAGTAACAAAAGTAGGGTTAACAGTTAATGTGGTAGCTATTACACTATCACACCCAAGAATTGTTTGCAAACTATCGTAATAAGTTCCTGAAGTATTTTGATAGTTTCCACCAAGAAATATACTATCGTTTTGGCAAATAGTACTATTTTGTTGGACAATAAAAGCAGGTTTAACAGTTAAAGTTGTTGCCATAACACTATCACAACCTAAGATAGTCTGTAAAGTGTCATAATAAATTCCTGAAGTGTTTTGGTAGTTTCCTTCTAGAAAAATGCTATCATTTTGGCATATTTCTATTGTAGAACTTGATGATGCGGAAGGATTTACAGTAATACTTATTAAGGTGTCTTTGTTACATAAAGAGTTATTTATAGTTAATTTTAAATCAAATGTTCCTACTGTATCTGCACTCCATATTAATGAGTCATTATTTGAAGAATATATAGAATCAATTTCCCAATAAGCGCCACTAAATTCACTTTCATAAGAATAGCCTATTAATTTTTCATTTTGGCATATATTTGTTGAGGTTAGGTGTAAATTAATATTACTACAATCATAAATAGTGTTTAAAACATTATTAGTTATTATAGCAGGGTTTGCATCAAAATATATATGAGCTTTATTTTTAATTTTTGTGTTAGGTAATAAATTAGGGTTCATATTAATCCTAAATTTAACAAAACCTTGACTTTTAAGAAAATCAGCTGTGCTATCGGGTAACATAATATTATTAAATCTAAATGAAATTTCTCCATTCGGGGTTACTAATATTTGAAGTTTATCTGAATGGCTTGATGAAATAATTTGAAAAGAACTCCAATCTAAGTTAGTATCTAATTGATCAGCAATCATTATGTTGACAGCAGTATCATTTCCAGTATTCTGAAAACGAATTAGATATTCTAACTCTTGGTTATTTAAAACGTAACCTTGCCACCCTTCACCTTTAGGTGTTACAGTTTTGTCGTTAGGATCGTAAGCACATACTAAAATTTGCTTAAGACTATCGGAGTTAGAATATACAATATTGTTGTTGTCTAGTTCATAAACTGATAGGTATGAGGTTATAATGTTTCCCATTTGAGTAAAATTAGGCATCTGAACTTGTAGGTTAATTTTTTTATTTTTATAGAAAAAAAGTGAATCATAACTCCAATAAATATTTTGACCATTTATGGAGTCGGGGATTAAGTCTGATGAAACAAAAGTAATAGAATTGTGCAAAGTTAGATGTAAGTATCCACTTGGAATTGTTGTTCCTAAGTTTTGAATGTTTAGCCAATAATTAACAATGGTGTTACACCTAGGAAAACCTCCAGTTATATCTGGTTGGATTATAGTTATGATAGAATCAGGATAAAAACCAAAGTCAAGACTGTCTTCAGAAATATTTTGAGTTGTAATTTCTCTTGTATATGAGGCAGAATCTGAACTTAAATTCCAATTGTTAACAGGTAAATGATTAATAGTATAAATACCAGTATCTACAGCATATATATAATTACCATCGTATGTAGCAAATCCCATACTAGAGGGTTGAAGTTGTGTTGGTATGAAGGGTAAACCTAACTCATTACTATCTAAAATCGAATTTTGGTTAGCATCATAATATACTTTTCCTTTTAATTTGTATGGCGATTGAGAGTGATTTTTTATGATAATACCGTGTTGTTTAGAGGTAGATAAGATATCAAGAACTCCATCATTATTTATGTCATCTACATAAACTGAAGCTGGATATCTAAGATTAGTTGCAATAGTTTTGTGTGTACTAAAATTGCCATTCCCAAAATTTTCAAACCAAACAATTATACTATCAGTCTCTGAGCTTACAATGACATCATTATCTCCATCATTATCAAAATCGATACAAAAAATATGTGAGGGATTAACAATACTAGTTGAGATTACTTGTCCAGCTCCAAAATTACCTGAACCTAAGTTTTCATGCCAAGCAACTTTATTGCTCTCACAAGCAACAATATCATTGTCACCGTCACCATCAATGTCGGAAATAAATAAATCTATTCTCTGTTGTGAGTAGGTTTCTATGTCTTGTCTATTTCCAAACAATCCATTGCCCATGTTTTCAAACCAACATAATTTATTTATTGGAGTTCTTAAAATAACAACAATATCATTGTCGCCATCATTATCCATATCTTTTGATTTTATGGCACTTGTTGATACAAAAGAAGTTTCTTGAAAGATAATGTTTTGGTCTGTAGAATCAAATGCTCCTCCACCTAAATTTTCATACCAACCAATTTTACTTGAGGTTGAATGTGATGAACAAAATAGTATATCTAATTCACTATCATTATCTATATCTGCTAGTTCAATTAAATTAAGTCCAAGAATATTACCACCAGAACCTCCTGGCCAAGATGATTGAGGAATATTTACATTAATGGGGGAGGCAAATAGACCTCCTCCTAAATTTTTATGAAATTCAAGTTTATCAAAACCACCAATACTAGTGATTATATCTGTAAGTCCATCTCCATCTATGTCTCCAAGTTCAAGGTAAGGGCTATTACCATATCCAGTTATAATAAATTTTAATGGACTAAAATTGCCATTCCCTAAATTCTCGTACCAAACAAGACCATCTCCAGCTATTAGCACAATATCAACATCGCCATCATTATCCATATCAGATGATTTAATTTGGTTAGCATCACGTGTAATATTACTTGCTATGGTGTTAAATGAAGAATCAATTACTCCATTTCCTAAATTATTAAACCAAATAATTTTATCATTTTCAGTAGAACTCATTAATTTACTTGGTAAGATATCTATATTTCCATCACCATTTACATCTCCTGTTGAAACTCCCCATGCGTTAAAACCAGCTGAATTACTTATTGCTTGAGTTGGTGCAAAATATCCCCCTAAATTTTTTATCAAAAAGACTCTTAAACCATCAGCAAATAACAAATCTTCATAACCATCATTATCAACATCTTTCGCTATTAATTCTTCAAAGTTATTATTAGAAAAACTAAAAGAAGTGTCAATATAATTGGAAATAGAATCAAATAGTCCATTACCAAAGTTTTTAACCCATCTAAGACCATATATATTGTGAACGACATCTAAGTTTCCATCATTATCAATATCTATAGTAGTCATTACTTTATTTACTGCAGTTAAGTTAGGATAAGCAATGACAGAATCGATAAACACTCCATTTCCCATGTTGATATGCCAATATAATCCATGAATATTATGAGGGGCAGATAACACATCTTTTAACCCATCATTATTTATATCTGCTACATTAAAGAATTTAGTTTTAATATTGGAGATAATTTGTTTTGTAGTATCTAGTGTTTGACCATTTAAGTTTTCAAACCAAACTAATTCATTGCTAGTGTATAAATATGAAGATACAACCACATCCGGAAACCCGTCTAAATTAAAATCATTAGTAATAACTTTATGAGGATAAAAACTAGTACTAGCTATTGCAATTATTTGTTTCTCTGAAAAATTACCTCCTCCTAAATTTCTATTCCAAGCTACTTCAATTTGATTATTCCAAACAATATCGATATGCCCATCTAAATCCATATCAAAAAATGCAACAGAATTCCCTCCTTTTGTATTTTCAATAAAATTGTAACGACCGAATGAATCAAAAACTCCATTCCCAAAATTTTCAAACCAAACAATCTTATATTGATCAAAAACGACTATGTCTTCATCGCTATCATTATCAATATCAATTGCAAAAGTTTTTGCCTTTTGATGAAATGAAGTAGAGAGGTTAACAGGTGGGGAAAATTGAGCGTTTAATGAAAAAGCACCTATATAAATTAAAGCTATAATTGATAATATTTTCTTCATAAGAATCATGGGTTAAACCAACGAAGGTAATGTTTTTATTCTATTTCTCCTCAGAAAAAGTCAAAATATAGCCATTCACATCTACTATGGTAAATTCTATGGTATCGTAAAAAGTGCTTTCTAAATCGGAGATAATTTCTACTTCGTTATGGTATAATTCTTCATGTAGTTCGGTAATACTA
>DATCTM010000112.1:0-6217 GCA_036567945.1 Vicingaceae bacterium | reverse complement strand
GCCTGATGGTACTTACTTCTTTATCATTAAAGCTGAAGGTATTGATGGACAACAATTCTTCGAAAAAGGTACGGTATCACTTATTAGATAATTTGCCTATTTATACATAAACAAACAAGCCTCGCATTGCGAGGCTTGTTTGTTTATAATATCATTACTCCTTTCTTATTAAGAATAGGAATTTTTACAAAATTTTCTTCTTTAATTGTTTCGGCTAAAAAAATGTATTTTTTATCCAACAACTGATTATCTGAAAAATAAGTTACCCAATACTGATTATGAAGCCCAAAAACATTTTCAATAATGGGTTCTATTTTAGCATAACTTTTTGGGGGAACATTACCTAATGCATGTCTCAATTCAGAAGTTTTAGTTTGAGAACCGTTCTCATGAGTAATGTATCCTTTGGAAGACACTAATACATTTTCTAAAGCCGTATCTTTTAAATTAACCAAATATACATTCCAATCTTCACCTTCTTGAACAACAGCAATAGCTACATTGGTAACTTTTTCCTGAGGAATATCTTTTATCATTTTTTATTACTCTTTAATTTCTTCAATAGCTCTACTTATGGTTTTGTCATTTTCATTAACAATCACATAAAAACCGAAATTACCATAAAGATGTCTGCTCATATCTGCTTTTAACCCTTGCTCAATTAAAGATTTAGATTTTTTTATTTGTTCTAAATTTCTTTCTATTCCTGACTCAGTAGCAAATTTTATCAGATTATTAAACAATTGATTACTTACTTTAAATTGTCTTTTAAATTGAACGGCATCGTGATACGTTTCTAACATTTTTTTTCTTCTACTATCGATATAGTTTAACGAAAATTCTTGAATAATACCGTTATACCTTAGTTGATACAAATAATCTGTTCCTCCTACAGTATCTAACGGAATAAAAATATCAGGCATAATTCCACCACCACCGTAAACAACCTTACCTTTTTTGGTAAAATATTTCAACGAATCAGGAAAATGGATACTATCAGCTTCCAATAATTCACCATTTTCGTAACGTTTGTAAGCTTCTAAATTATAATCATCTAAACCGTTTTCATAAGGTTTTTGAATTGATCTTCCAGACGGTGTATAATATCTGGCAACAGTAAGTCTTATTGCCGACCCATCAGGCCAAGGTATTTGTTCTTGAACCAATCCTTTTCCAAACGAACGTCTTCCTAAAATAATTCCTCTATCATTATCCTGAATTGCCCCTGCTAATATTTCACTTGCCGAAGCTGAATTTTCGTTAATTAAAATAGCTATTTTAATTCCTTTTAATATTCCTTTTGAAGTGGAATAATATTCTGTTTTTTTTCTTGCTCTTCCTTTTGTATAAACAATCATCTGATTTTTATCTAACATTTCATCAGCAATACTTATAGCAGAAGAAAGTACTCCACCTCCATTCCCTCTTAAATCAATAATCAAACTTTCCATATCTTTTTCCTTAAGTTCAGCCACAGCAGTCAAAAATTCAGCGTACGTTGTTCTTGCAAATCTTGATATTTTAACATATCCAATATTATCATCTATCATGTAAGGAGCATCAACACTATAAATAGGAATTTCATCTCTTACGATAGCAAACTTTAGCAATTTTTTTGTCCCTCTTCTTTTAACATAAACATTCACTTTTGTTCCTCTTGGACCTTTTAACAGCTTAATTACATCATTATTTGTGATGTTTTTTCCTGCAATATTTACTGTATCTACTTTAATAATCCTATCTCCTGCCTGAATACCAAGTTTTTCTGAAGGTCCGTTTGCTATTGCTGCTACTACCATTACAGTATCATCCTTAATTCTAAACTCAACACCAATCCCCTCAAAAGAACCTTCAATTGGATCATTCATATCATTAAAATCTTTTGGAGATATATAATAAGAATGTGGGTCTAAATTCGATAACATAGAATTAATTGAGTTCTCTAGCAATTCTTTGCTATCTACCGAATCTACATAAGCTTCTTCAATAAAATTAAGTATTTCATTAAGCTTACCCGTAGATGATTTTGAATTTGATTTTGAAAAAATAATAGATTTATTGCCTGTTGTTGACGACAAATAAGAACCTAAGTAAATACCCACAACAACACTAAGTGTTAGCAATAATGGTAGAAATATTTTAATGTTATATTTGTTCATATTGTACATTTAGGGATAATCTTCTAATCTAATAAAAGTAACATCTATGCCAGATGCTTCTAAAAAATTAAGACCATCTTTGTCTTTATAATCATTACAATAAACTACTCTTTTTATACCTGCTTGCAAAATTAACTTGCTGCATTCTTTGCATGGCGAAAGCGTTATATATAGCGTTGCTCCATTGGCATTATTAGTAGATTTTGCAATTTTCATTAACGCATTTGCTTCGGCATGAAGCACATACCACAATGTTTTTCCATCTTCATCTTCACAGCAATTATCATAGCCTGTTGGCGAACCATTATAGCCATCAGAAATTATCATTCTGTCTTTAACTACCAATGCCCCCACTTGTTTTCTTATACAATGCGATAATTTAGACCATTCTTTGGCCATTTTTAAATAGGCCAAATCGTAGCGTAATTGTTTATTTTTATTGTAACTCTCTTCCATTTCTTTTAAAAGCAGCAAAATTAACTATTTGAAAATGATTTATTGACTTTTATATTTTTCGTATCCATCTTGTTGTTTAATAGCAACCATTACTTGCTTTAAGATATTTTCAACGCTATCTTCATAATCTATTTTTAATGGTTGATGTACTTGCATTTGTAAAGCCGTATTCTTTTTCTTGATAAAAAGTCCTTTTTTATCAAAAGCTCTTCTAAAACCATCTATGGTAATAGGCACAACAATAGGTTTATAATTTTTAATGATGTGAGCTGTTCCTTTTCTACCTTCAGCAAAAGCCTTAGTAGTTCCTTGTGGAAAATTTACCACCCAGCCATTTGCCAAAGCAATTTTTATTTTTTCCGTATCAGCTTGATCAACGGGTCTTTTAATGGATTTGCCTGCTTCTCGCCAAGTTCTTTTAATGGTAATAGCTCCGGCATAAGCTAAAATTTTGGGCAACAACCCTGATTTCATGGTTTCTTCAGCAGCAACAAAATAAAAATCAACAAAAGGGCATGCTAAAATTCCTCTCAATTTAATTTCATTCGGATAGCCATAAATAGCTGTTTCCATAGCATGAACCATGAAAGCCACATCTGCAAAATACGTTTGGTGGTTGGAAACAAAAAGCACATTCTGTTTGGATAAATCTCTAAACAATTCAGTACCTCCTATTTTAGGATAATTTACTCTCTTAAACCTTATATAAGTAATAAAAGCAAAAGTTCTTATCACTAATTTTTTAAGAAATAGGTACTGACCAAAAATATTTTTCTTTAGCAAATCGATTTATTTTTTTAAAAGGGCAAATTTAATCAAGAATTGCCATTTCCCTAATAAAAAAAGGTTTGATATCGTTGGATTAATTTTTAACTTTCTTTCTAAGCGAAATTTTCTGACCCTCAATAGGCTGAGTTCCCATAATCATATTATTTTTCTTATAAAGTTTATTAAGCTTTACTCCATATTGCTGAGAAATACTTCTCATGCTATCACCTTTTCTAACAATATGAAAATCTTCTTGAGCTTTATTTCTTTTTGGTTGAAGATATAATATTTGTCCTTCTTCCAACACATCACTTTTGTTTAAATCATTGTAACGATATAATTGCCATTCATTCATTTCAAAGGCTTTCGCAATACTATAAAAGGTATCTCCCTTTTTCACAATAACATGTTTAATATTATTATGCATTTTAACAGTATATTTTTTAGCTGATGAGCTTGCTAAAGCTGCAGATGTTTTACCTTTTTTAGGTGTTTTGGAAGGTACCTTTGCATACCTATCATACTCATAAAGTTGATGTTTTTCAATTAAATCTATTAGTAAATCAGCATATTTTGGATTAGTAGCATAACCTGCTTTCTTTAACCCTTTAGCCCATCCTTTATAGTCGGTAACTTTTAATTCAAACAAAAAGGCATAACGAGAACGTGATGTTAAGAAATCAGAATGATCCTCAAAAGATTCATAAACTGATTTGTATTTTCTAAAACATTCATTCTTGGCATCATCATCAATATGCATGGTTTTTCCTTTCCATCCCGAATGACATTTTATACCAAAATGATTATTAGCATACATGGCTAAGGGGCTATTTCCATCTCCCGACTCTAGAATTCCCTGAGCTAATGTAATACTGGCAGGAACTCCCGAACGATGCATTTCTCTAATTGCGTCATCTTTATAGGTCTCTATATATTCCGAACGTGTAATTCTGCGTTCGGCAGGTTGTGCAACTGAACTTATTGTCAGAAGCATTACTACTATTAATATGGAAATACGATAATTCATTAATAATTGCAAAGTTAACAGCAATATCAACCAATCTATTGCTATTTTTCTAAAAATATTAACAGTTAATTATTGATTACTGAAACTAATAAACCCAAATTTTAAAATATTAATTTAATTTTATCAAATCCTTTATTTCCCTGTAATCCACCCGTATGTATAGCAACAATTTTTTTGCCATTAAAAAAAGCTGTCGTTTTGGCAAGATGTAAAATTCCAAATAACATTTTTCCTGTATAAATTAAGTCTAGCGGAATGGTTTGGTTTTGATAAAAATTATTAACAAAGTCAATCAATTCACTACTTGTTTTTGCGTATCCACCAAAATGATAATCTGTAATTAACTGCCAATTTTTATTATTTATTTCTACCACAAATTGTTGTTGATAGTCTGCCAATAGTTGTTGAATATCATTTTTTAGAAAATTTCCTCCTTTTAAT
Organism: Vicingaceae bacterium; assembly: GCA_036567945.1. Taxonomy (GTDB): domain Bacteria; phylum Bacteroidota; class Bacteroidia; order Flavobacteriales_E; family Vicingaceae; genus BRH-c54. The sequence continues at coordinate 1,366 of DATCTM010000112.1, read as the reverse complement.
GCAGGAAAGCCAAATACCTGTTTTGTTTCATCAACCGATGCTATTATTCCAGCAATAGTTCCTCCTGTTCCACAGGCACAACAAATAATATCGTAATCTATATCAATATTTTTAATAATTTCGGTACAACCTTTAACTGCAAAAGCATTAGAACCACCTTCTGGCACAAGATAGAAGTCTCCAAATTCAGCTTTCATTTCTTGTAAAAATGAAGCGTTATATTTTTCATCTCTGTACAACTCCCTCGACATATATCTTAACTGCATCCCATTATCTATAGCAAGTTGTAAAGTTAAATTTAAAGGTAGGTGCTCTTCTCCTCTAATAATTCCTATGGTTTTAAATCCAAATTCTTTTCCTGCAGCAGCCGTTGCAGCAATATGGTTAGAATAAGCTCCTCCAAAAGTTAATAATTGATTTTTTCCAGCATTTTTGGCTTCTTGTAGGTTGTAAAACAATTTTCGCCACTTGTTTCCGGAAATGGTAGGATGAATTAAATCTTCACGCAATACATGTAATTGTATGTTCTTTTCTTCAAGAAAATTAAGCTTAACTTGCTGAAGTGGAATTGGTAGAGGTTGTTGGTATTGCATGGGACAAAAGTACAGAACAAAATAAAAAACCCTTTCAGCAAAATTGCTAAAAGGGTTTTCTGTAAAAATTAAATTATTTTTTATTTCTTAATCACTTTTAAAGTATTTAAAACTCCATTTTGATTAATCTCTACGAAATATAATCCGGTAGCATAAACACTCATATCAAAAGTAGCTGTATTTCCTAAAATTATTGTTTTTTCTACTAAAGTCTGACCAGTAATAGCAATAATTTTCACAACTGTTCCACTTAAATCATCTGAAGATGATATGGTAAAAATATCATTAACAGGATTTGGATAAACAGAAATATTGTTGTTGGCATTCATTTCATTTAATCCAGTAATAACAATGTTTTCACAAGCAGAAGTTTCACTACAACCATTTTCTGTTACAATAACTGCATAGTTCCCTGTAACTGTTGGTGTAAAGTTTTGGCTAGTGGCACCAGAAATTGGCTGATTACTATTATCGCAATCAACCCATTGGTAAGTTGCGTTACTATTATTTGCAGTAATGGTAGTTCCTGTCGTTGTAGTTGTAGCATCAACTGTTGTAACAGTTACTGTTACTTGAGCAGTATTCTGACAGTTGTTAGCATCTGTACCAGTAACGGTATAGGTTGTAGTTACTGTAGGATTAAAAGCTACACCATCAGTAACACCATTATCCCAAGTGTATGATGAAGCCCCACCTCCTGTTAAAGTAACTGGATCTCCATTACATATAGAAGAAACAGATGCATTTGCAGTTACTGTTGGCAATGGGTTTAC
>DATCTM010000111.1:0-12087 GCA_036567945.1 Vicingaceae bacterium | reverse complement strand
ATATAAGATTCCATTACTTCTCTTCTTGCTCCCGGTCTTGCTCCTGAAATAGCATCACAAACCTGAACAATTGGAGAAATTAAGGTAGTCATTTCAATCTCATCATGGTGAGCTCCAATAGCATTACAAATGTCTGGTTTCTCATTATACTTCTCAGCTATTTTCATACCCAAGATAGCATGTGGCAATTCCGGATCCTCATCTGGCACTTTACCTATATCGTGTAGTAATCCTGCACGTTTAGCTAATTTAGGGTTCAGTCCTAATTCAGATGCCATAGTAGCACAAAGGTTAGCCACTTCTCGCGAGTGTTGTAGTAAGTTTTGTCCGTAAGAAGAACGGTATTTCATTCTCCCCACCATCCTGATTAATTCAGGATGTAAACCATGAATGCCTAAATCTATAGTAGTTCTTTTACCAATTTCTATAATTTCATCTTCAATTTGTTTCTGCGTTTTCTTTACTACTTCTTCAATTCTTGCCGGGTGAATACGTCCGTCTGTTACCAATTGGTGTAATGAAAGTCTGGCAATTTCTCTTCTAACCGGATCGAAACAAGAAAGAATAATAGCTTCAGGAGTATCATCAACAATAATTTCAACACCTGTAGCAGCTTCTAAAGCTCTAATGTTTCTTCCTTCTCTACCAATAATTCTACCTTTCACATCATCACCATCAATATTAAATACAGAAACAGAATTTTCAATAGCTTGTTCTGTAGCTACCCGTTGTATGGTTTGCACAACAATTTTACGAGCTTCTTTGTTGGCATTAATTTTAGCCTCTTCAACTATATCTTTAATATGTGCTAATGCATTGGTTTTAGCTTCTTCTTTAAGGGCTTCTACCAACTGAGTTTTAGCCTCATCTGCAGTAATTCCTGCAATTTTTTCAAGACTTTCTACTTGTTTACGGTGACTTTTTTCTAACTCCTCTTCTTTTGCAGTAACAATTTCTAATTGCTGAGATAAATTAGCTTTAATCTTAGTAATTTCTGCTTCTTTTCTCTTTACCTCTTCTAGTTGTTTAGAAGCAGCATCACTTTTTTGCTTTGCACTGTTTTCAAGATTAGTAACCTTACGAGTTCTTTCATTAATGATTTTTTCGTGTTCTTCTTTTAGTTGTAAGAACTTTTCTTTTGCTTGAAGCAATTTTTCTTTTCGTTGCACTTCCGCTTCTGCTTTGGCTTCGTCAATTATTTGTTTGCTTTTTGATTCGATACCTTTTTTAAGAAAGGCTATGGTAAGTCCGATGCCAACTCCTGCACCGACTACAATACCAATAATAATACTAATTACGTCCATAATTTATTTAGTTAATAATGTTAATTATGTACCACTGAGTGATATTGAAGATAAGCTGTTTTACTAATTTTTAAGGCATAAAAAAACCCGCACAAATTTGGCTTGGATAAACCCCAAAAAAATATATAAATAAAACTGCCAAGTAGTTATCAAACTTCCCGTGTCCGCTAAGCGAATATCCATAAAGGAGTTACAAGGGGCCTGTTTTTATCTGCTTTTGAGCTAGTTTTAATTAAGTAAAACGTTAGTTTATCAAACGAAATAAATTTGCACGGGAATTTTTATATTTCAAATTCTCGATAAATATAATATATTGCTCTATATTTAAAGAACGTTATAGTTGCTGACTGATGAGTTCATCAATCTTAATTAAATCATCTTCTACTGAGGTATTAATAAGCATACCTTTGTTTTTTATTTCCAAATTGTCCGTTGCTATTTCTAACAACACCATTGCTAACAAGTCTTGTAAATCTTTAGTAGCATACATTTTTTTGTATTCACTAATCGATTCATTTATTTTATCTGCTGCCTTTCTTATTCCTTCTTCCTCTTTCGGTTCTATTGTCAGCGGATAAACCCTGTTGGCAATTTTTATTTTTATGGACAACTCTTCCATGAGTTATGTTTAATTATTGACTAATTTTAGCAATACATTTATCTATTTCCCGTACCATTTCGTTAATTTTCAACTTCACATCTTTGGTACTTTCTTTGTCAACACTTTTGGCTAATTTCAATAATTTTAAATTATTTTCAAGAGCTTCAATTTGCTGACTTTTTTGAACTAATTCTTCTTTTAAGGCTAAAACTTTAGCAGAAAGTTGTTCGTTTTCACTTTGGATGTGTTGATGTTTCTCAACCAATCGTTCGGTTTTCTTCCTTAGATTATTAACCAGAGTGTTTATATCTCCCATCTTTCTTCATTTTAATCTCAATGAGAAAAAATTAATTCTCGACAAATGTAATTTTTTTACACCAAATATTGTGGATAAACGAACTATTTTTTCATCATTTGTAGTCATATCAAACCTACTTTTGCATTGTTATTGATATTTCTTATTCAAACTCAAAATTTTATAGCATTGCAAAAACTCATATTACTTTTTATTCTTTCAGCAAATACGCTCTCTTTTTTTGCACAAGATACCTTACCCGTTAATTATTTTCGTTCACCTTTAGATATTCCGCTTTATTTGTCAGGAAGCTTCGGAGAATTACGTTCCAATCATTTTCATTCAGGAATTGATATTAAAACTCAAGGAGTAGAAGGACATAAAATTATTGCAGTGGCAGATGGGTATGTTTCTAGAATAAAAGTTTCTCCTTATGGTTACGGCAATGCTCTTTACATCGATCATCCTAATGGATATACTTCTGTTTATGCTCACTTACAAAAATATAGTGGCAAAATTGCTACAGAAATTAAAAAATACCAATACGCCAACCAAACTTGGGAAATAGATTACTATCCGCCCGATACCTTATTAAAAGTGAAGAAAGGACAGGTAATTGCTCTTTCAGGAAATTCAGGTAGTTCGGGTGGGCCACACTTACATTTTGAAATTAGAGAAACTGAATCAGAACATCCGATTAATCCACTTTTATTAGGTTTTGATGTAAAAGACAATATTGCTCCACATATCAGAAAAATGGCTGTTTATCCGTTAAACAATATCAGTTTTGTCAACCAAAAAAACACCAAAGAAATTTTATCTGTTGTTGGCAGTGGGGGAAATTACAGATTAGCATCAACCACTCCAATTTCAGCTATTGGTACTATCGGAATTGGTGTAGATGTAATAGATCAGTTAAATGGTGTCTCTAACAAAAACGGGGTGTATGAGGTGAAACTTTTTGTAAATGATAGCTTGATTTATTATTCGGAAATGAACAAATTTAGTTTTGATGAAAGCAGGGCGTTAAACTCTTTAATCGATTATGAATATTATTTAAAAACAAAAAATCGTTTTCAAAAAAGTTTTGTTGATCCCAATAATCAATTGTCTATTTACAGAAGAAGAACAAATAATGGAAATATATTAATTGAAGACGGAAAAAATTACCTTATTAAGTATGAAATTACCGACACCTACAAAAATAAATCTACGTTAGAGTTTGCAATTAGTGGAAATAAAGCAGCGACATCTTCCAACCCGGTAATAAAAGGTACTGTAGACACTCTTTTTAGCTACTCCGACAGTAATTATTATGAAAACAAAATGGTTCGGGTGGCTATTCCTAAAAATGCCTTGTATAAAAATCTACCATTTCAGTTTGGTGAGGGAAAACAATTACACAGTGCTTTAACTCCAACATATCAAATTCATAACGATTATACGCCATTGCACTTACCCATAACTGTTGGAATTAAAGTAGGTAGAATCTCTGATGAACACCGCAAAAAAGCAGTTGTTGTAAATATAGATGCTAACAACAGGCTGTATTCCAAAGGTGGTGTTTGGAGAAATAATTATTTAGAAACTACATCAAAAACATTTGGTGGTTTTGCGGTAATGTTAGATACGGTTCCACCTATTATAAAACCAGTAAATATTTATCCTAATAAAAACATGAGTAATAATTCCAGTATTATTTTTTCTATTTCGGATAATTTAAGTGGTATTAAAACCTATAATTTATATATAGACGGAAAGTGGATGTTACTAGAATTTGAACCAAAGAAAGGTGTGGTCTATCACGATTTTGATAAGTTACCAAATGGCGAACACACACTAAAATTAGAAGTAACAGATGATGTAGGAAATATTGGTTTGCTAGAAATGCCTTTTGTGAGATAAAATCTTTCTTATATTTATTTATGTTATTTCCTATGATTTAATCTGACTTATTTTTAAAGATAAATTATTAACTTCGCACGGCTTAGAATTCTGAAAAGAAAAAGACACTAAGCAAATCTTACAACAGTTTATTAAAAATAGTAACAAATAAAGAAGGGTATGAGTAACGAAACCGCAACATCAACGGCTGCAAAAATCTCAAAAGAAGAATTTAAAGCTACCGTTTTAAACGATTATAAACTAGCTTATATGAGCCGCGAAACTTCTTACTTAGGAAGGAAAGAAGTACTTACCGGAAAGGCTAAGTTTGGTATTTTTGGTGATGGAAAAGAATTGCCACAAATAGCGTTGGCTAAGCAGTTTAAAGATGGAGATTTTCGCTCAGGTTATTACAGAGACCAAACTTTAATGATGGCTATTGGTCAGCTAACTATTCAAGAATTTTTTGCTCAATTATACGCTCATACCGATGTAGAAGCAGAGCCTTGCTCAGCAGGTCGTTCCATGAATGGGCATTTTGGAACAAGAAGTTTAAATCCTGACGGAACATGGAAGGACTTAACCAAAATGAAAAATTCTTCTGCAGATATTTCCCCAACAGCAGGTCAGATGTCACGTTTGGTTGGATTAGCTCAGGCTTCTAAAGTTTATAGAAATAATAAAGAGTTAGTTTCTTTTACCAATTTTTCTAACAAAGGAAACGAAGTAGCCTTTGGAACCATTGGTGATGCTAGTACTTCTGAAGGTCCATTTTGGGAAGCTATTAATGCCATTGGAGTATTACAAGTTCCTGTGGTAATGTCGGTTTGGGATGATGGACATGGAATTTCTGTTCCACAAAAATACCAAACCACTAAAGAAAATATTTCTGAAATCTTAAAAGGTTTTCAACGCGATAAAGGGAAAAATAATGGTTACGAAATTTTTAAAGTAAAAGCTTGGGACTATCCTGCATTGGTAGAAACTTACGAAAAAGCGGTTAAAATAGCTCGAGAAGAACATTGTCCGGTGTTGGTGCATGTGGTAGAGGTAACTCAACCTCAAGGACACTCAACATCTGGTTCTCACGAAAGATATAAATCAGAAGAGCGTTTGGCTTGGGAAACAGAATACTGTTGTGTAAGAAAATTCAGAGAGTGGATAGAATCCAACAATATTGCTACAAAAGAAGAGTTGGATACTCTAGAAAAAGAGGGTAAGAAAGAAGTAAGCACTCAAAAAAGAGCCGCTTGGGAAGCTTACTTAAATCCAATAAAAAAAGAAAGAGATGAAGTGGTTGCCATGCTTACAAGCTTAGCGGATGAAAGTGCTAATAAAGCATTTATCTCTCCTATGATTGAAGCATTAAAAAGTAATACCGAACCGATTAGAAAAGATATTGTTTCAACAGTAAAAAAAGTGTTAAGAATGGTGCGATTAGAAAGTATGGCTTCTAAAAATACTTTAATTTCTTGGTTAGATAGTGCTGCAAAAGCAAATTACGACAGATATAATTCCACTTTGCTTTCGGAATTTCCTAGCTCGCCAATGCGAGTTACTGAGGTAAAAGCAAAACTAACCGACCAAAAAGAAGATGGTAGAGTCGTATTGAGAGAGAACTTCGATAAATTATTAGCTACTTATCCCGAAATATTAATTTTTGGTGAAGACTCAGGAAAAATTGGAGGCGTAAACCAAGGATTAGAAGGTTTGCAAGAAAAATACGGAGAAATTCGTGTTAGCGATACCGGAATTAGAGAAAACACTATTATCGGACAAGGAATTGGAATGGCAATGAGAGGCTTACGCCCTATTGCAGAAATTCAATATTTAGATTATTTATTGTATGCTATTCAGGTGTTAAGCGATGATTTAGCCACCTTACAATATAGAACTAAAGGCGGACAAAAAGCACCGTTAATCATCAGAACTCGTGGACATAGATTAGAAGGAATTTGGCATTCAGGTTCGCCAATGGGTATGATTATTAATTCTCTAAGAGGAATGCATGTTTGTGTACCAAGAAATTTAACGCAAGCAGCAGGCTTCTACAATACACTTATTCAAGGAGATGATCCTGCAATTGTTATTGAACCATTGAACGGATATAGAACTAAAGAGCACATCCCATCTAATTTAGGAGAATTTACAACGCCTTTAGGAATTCCTGAAACCTTAACTGAAGGTACTGATATTACTATTGTAAGCTATGGTTCTACTTGCAATTTAGCATTACAAGCAGTACAGCAATTGGCTGAAGTTGAAATTTCAGCAGAATTAATAGATGTAAGAACATTATTACCATTTGATATCAACCACTCTATTGTAGAGTCGTTGAAAAAAACAAATCGTTTATTAATTGTAGATGAAGATGTTCCTGGTGGTGCAAGTGCTTTTATTTTGCAACAAATTATGGAAGAACAAAAAGGCTACTATCATTTAGATGCTGAACCGACAACACTTACTGCAAAAGCGCATCGTCCGGCTTATGGAACAGATGGAGATTATTTCTCTAAACCAAGTATAGAAGATATTTTTGATGCAGCATATACTGTTATGAATGAGGCTAATCCACAAAAATATCCTCCAATTTATTAGGCAGAAATAATAAAAAATGTATTTTTACTTCATGGAAACACGTAACATACTGTATATACTACTTTTTGTTGCGTGTTTTTCTTTTCAATCTAAAGCTTCTAATCTAGATTCTTTATCAAACTATATAAATTCTACTCCTGAAGATACTGCCAAAGTTGAAGCTTTAATAAAACTAGGTAAAAAACTGAGAAATGGGCAAGTAGATTCTGCTACAACAATATTTCAACAAGCTCTACAACTTAGTAAAAAAATAAAATGGAAAAAAGGAGAAGCTTTAGCTTACGGTACTTTAGCCACATGTAAGTCTATTCAATCGGATTACCCCGGAGCAATTGAATACTATTATAATGCTTTAGCCATTCATGAAGAACTAAATAACTTAGATGGAGTTGCAGTAATGTATGCGGGATTGGGGGTGTTGTATAAAAATACAGGTGAATTAGATAAGGCTTTAGAGTTTCACAATAAAGCATTAGAAATTGATTTAAAAAGAGGTGACACAGCAAGAACCTCATTACACTACGGCAATATTGGTGTAGTATATAAACATCTTCAAGATTTTGATAAAGCGTTGGAATATTATGGAAAAGCGTTGGAAATTGATACTAAAAATAACAACATTGATGGACAATCAAGACATCTAGGAAATATAGGAGTGATTCATAAAAATTTAAAAAATTATGAAGAAGCCATTACTTATTATTTTAAAGCGTTAGAAATAAGTGAACAACAAAATGATTTAGAAGGCATTCTAATAAAATCACAGAATATAGGAAATTTATACATTCTTTTAGGTAAGTATGCAAAAGCTGAAAAATATATTCAACGAGCACTAGACTTATCCAAACAATTAGGTTCATTAAATGGCTTGTACTCTGCATATTCTAAACAAACTACTTTGTACGAACATATGGGAAAAGATAAAGAAGCTTTAAAAAGCTTACGTTTAGCCATGGCATATAAAGACAGTATTTTTAATGAAGAAAATAAAAAAGAAATTCTTCGCCAAGAAGTAAATTTTGAATTTGAAAAAAAACAAGCTATAGAACAAGCAGAGCATGAAAAAGAGCTCGCTGTAGCAGCTTCAGAACAAAAAAGACAACAATTATTTTTAGTGTTTTTGGCAGTTGTACTTTTAGCAGTAATAATCATTTCATTCATTATTTATAAGTCGCTAAAAAACTCCAACAAACAAAAACAATTGATAGAGCAACAAAAATTTGAAGTAGAGCAGCAAAAAATTATTGTAGATAATAAGAATAAAGAAATTACAGATTCTATAATTTATGCTCGAAGAATACAACAAGCCATATTACCACCCAAAGAAGTTTTAAGTAAAAACTTGGAAAATGGATTTATTCTTTATAAACCAAAAGATGTGGTAAGTGGAGACTTCTATTGGATGGAAAGTTCTAATATAAATACAAATGGAGCATTAGAAAAGGCTGTTTTCTTAGCTGCTGCCGATTGTACCGGACATGGAGTTCCCGGAGCCATGGTAAGCGTAGTCTGTAACAATGCATTAAACAGAGCTGTAAGAGAATTTAAACTAACCAATCCCGCTGAAATTTTAGATAAAGTGAGGTTATTAGTAATTGAAACGTTTGAAAAAAGTGAAGAAGAGGTGAATGATGGAATGGACATTGCACTTTGTAGTTTAACGTTTCAAATTCCAAGTACCGGGTTAAATGAATCGGAAACGGTAGCTACATTACAATATGCTGGAGCTAATAACGCTCTGTATATGGTGAAAACAAATGATAAAGAAAAACTAGTAGAAATCAAACCTAACAAACAACCTATTGGTAAGGTCGACAATCCGGAACCATTTACTCAACATACCATTAAACTACAAAAAGGTGATACTATTTATATGTTTACTGATGGGTTTGCTGATCAATTTGGTGGTAAAAAAGGTAAAAAACTAATGTACAAACCTTTTAAAAATCTACTGCTTTCTATTCAAGACAAAACTATGAACGAGCAAAAAACAATGTTAGAACAGTACTTTGAAGATTGGAAAGGTAACCTAGAGCAGGTGGATGATGTATGTGTAATTGGTGTTAGAATATGATGTAAAGTTTATTTTAAGAAATAACCTATTTTAAGAAAATCAAAAAGTCATTACTCAGTATATATATCCTCAAAACCCACAAAATGAACCTTAAATATCTATACTATATAATTATTTCTTTTATTTTCAGTAGTTCGTTATCCGCTCAAATTCCTCAGCAACAAATTGACAGTTTAATTAATAGTTTACCATCAATTACAAATAAACAAGAAAAAGTAAATACGCTTAATGTTATAGCTTGGAACATTAGTTATAATGACTTTCAACAAGGAATTGACTATGCTTTACAGTCTGTTAAAGAAGCTAAAGCAATTAATTATAATAAAGGATTATCCAAAGCTTATAATACATTGGGAACTATTTATGCTGATTTAGGAATGTATAATGAAGCCCTAAAGTATTATAATATTACTATTGAAATAAATAAAGAACATGATTTAAAAGATGGAATAGCAAGTGCTTATGCCAATATAGCTAATATTCATGCACATTTACAAAATTTTAAAACAGCAAAAGAATATTTTTTACTCTCAAACAATGAGTTTAAAGCTTTAAATAGAATAGATTCTAAAGTAAAAACGGATTTATCATTATCAAAAGTTTATAAATCTTTAAATCAAGAAGATAGTGCTGAATACTATCTTGAAGAAGCTTTTAAATCAGTTAAAAAAAAAGAAGATAATATATATTTATTAGCTAACGTTTTTTTATATAAAGCACAAAGTGAATTAGCTAAAAACAATTATGCAGAAACATTACTATATCTTCAAGATGCAGAAGAAAAGTTTACTAAAGTAAATAGTCCTTACGATTTGTTTCAAGTTTACAATATTTATGGAGAGCTTTATTATCAACAAAAAAAATACAACCTTGCTATTAAATATTATACTGAAGGGTTAGATAAGTATTCTAAAAACAGTTCTGTAACATTAAAAAGCAATGTTTACAAAGGCTTGTCGAATAGTTATTTGGCTATTGGAAATTTTGCTCAAGCACATGCTTATCAATCTAAACATATTTTAATAACAGATTCTATCAATAAAGAAAATTCAAATAACAGATTGCTGGCAATGGAAAATGCCTTTAAAAATGAACGAAGTCAACTAGAGTTAGACAATTTAAAAAATATAAATAAATTGCAAGAAGCAGAAATCGAAAAACAAAATACACAAAAAATTGCTATGGCAATTGGACTTTTTTTGATGCTTTTATTGGCATTTTTTATTTTTAGAAGCTATAAACAAAAAAAGAAATCCAACTTATTATTAGCAGAAAAAAATAAGGAAATAACAGACTCTATTACTTATGCCAAACGTATTCAAAATGCGATACTGCCATCAGATACAACCGTAAAAGAATATTTGCCTAATAATTTTGTACTTTATCTTCCAAAAGATATTATAGCAGGAGATTTTTATTGGTTAGAGCGTAAAGATGATAACATACTATTTGCTGCTGCCGATTGTACCGGACATGGAGTTCCGGGAGCTATGGTAAGCGTGGTTTGTAATAATGCCTTAAATAGAACAGTTAGAGAGTATGGGCTGACCAATCCTGCTGAAATTCTAAATAAAACCAGAGAGATAGTTGTTCAAGAATTTGAAAAAAGTGATGACGATGTAAAAGACGGGATGGACATTTCCCTTTGTTGCCTCGAGCTTTCAGGAAGTTATGCAACACTGCAATGGGCAGGAGCTAATAACCCGCTTTGGATTATTAGAAAACATGAACTTATAGAAGTTAAACCTAACAAACAACCTATTGGAAAAACTGATAATCCACTTTCGTTTACAACACACGAAATACAACTCCAAAAAGGAGATACTATTTATGTTTTTACAGATGGTTTTGCTGATCAATTCGGAGGTCCTAAAGGCAAAAAATTTATGTATAAACCATTCAAAGAATTACTTTTATCTATTCAAAATAAAACGATGGAGGAACAAAAAATAGTGTTGGAACAGCACTTTAAAAATTGGAGAGGAAGTATAGAACAAGTAGATGATGTGTGTGTTATAGGTGTTAGAATTTAATATCCAACCCTAATCCAATACAGGTTGTTTCACCCGTAACAATTTGGTAAGTTTTAAAGCAACATCTAAAAAAATAGGTTTGGGGTTTCCGTTTCTTTCAATGTGGTAAGCAGCTTCATCAAACAAAGCAATAATATCTAAGCAATTGGCACCATGCACAAAAGGAGCAAATTTATCTAAAAATTGAGCTTCTTGAGACGTCTTTTTACCAACAGCATTGCTACCATAGTTCATCATTAAACTTTCTCTCACCAAGTGTAAAGCATAATTCAAAAATTGCTTTTGTTTTTCCCTTCCGATTTTTGCCATTTCATCTGTCCAATCTATTAAACCAGGAACATTCGCTACAAAAGCAGAACGCATCATCTGAATAAACATTTCTCTAAAATAAGTAGAATTGTCCATCCGATTTAACAACTGTTTTAACTCATTTACACTTCCATTTGCCATTAAAGCAATATCTTTTGCTTTTTGAGCATCTATCTGATATTTTTCCATAGCATATTGAGCTAATTCATGTTCATCTACCGCATTAATTTTTAAGATTTGAACCCTTGAAATAATAGTTGGCAAAAGCTCTTCTATATCAGCAGCAACAAGTAAAAAAAGTGTTTTTTGGGGTGGCTCTTCTAATATTTTAAGTAATTTGTTTGCAGAGGCAGCATTCATTTTTTCAGGATACCAAATGATCATGGTTTTATAAGGTGCTTCATACGTTTTAAGGCTAAGTATTTTTAAAATTTCAGCACTTTCTTTAGAACTTATAAGCAATTGCTTGTTGCCTGTTTCTGCTATTTCTTGCCATTCTTCCAAACTCATGTAAGGATTTTCTATAAATGAAGCTCTCCAACTTTCAATAAAGTTGTTACTTACAGGGTCTTTTTTAACTTTATCATTAGTGGCTACAGGAAAAACAAAATGAATGTCAGGATGAACAAGTTTATTAACTTTAACACATGATGAACAAGTGCCGCAAGCATCGTTTTCCGTTTTATTTAAACAATATAAATACTGAACATAAGCCAATGCCATAGCTAAATTGCCACTCCCCTCTTTTCCTAAAAAAAGTTGAGCATGACTAATTCTTTCACTATTAATAATAGCTATTAATTTTTGCTTAATGGCTTGATGTCCAACTATATATTTGAATAACATGGTAATGCTAATTTATACACTTTAAATATGAGCTAAATTAAGAAGAAATTTTACCTTTGCCACAAATAAATTTTTCGAGTTTACTTAACTTAAAAATTAAACCTTTTAAACATCGACCATTTTTTATGAATACAATTGACAAT
>DATCTM010000110.1:0-2612 GCA_036567945.1 Vicingaceae bacterium | reverse complement strand
GGCATTTATGTAGATAATTCTTTTAGCATGGAAAGCACAGGAAATTTAGGTGCTTTGCTTGATGAAGCTAAACTTAATGCTGCTGAAGTAATAAATAATTACAATGCTTCCGATAAGTTTTTGGTTTATACCAATTCTTTTGGCTCAGGCGAATATCGTTTGCTTTCGCAAGAGCAGGCCATAGAAAAGATAGAACAAATAGAAATTGTTCCGCAGACTAAAAACCTTTCTGCCATTTACTCCAGAGCTACAGAAGGCATTAACAATGCAGAAATTACCAATAAATATTTCTACCTGTTTTCCGATTTCCAAAAAACCATTAGCGACTTTAACAACTTGGAACAAGACAGTACCATCAATTGGTTGTTAATTCCTGTAACCGGAAATCAAACGGATAACTTATACATCGATAGTTGTTGGTTCGAATCGCCTACTCACTTGTTTAATCAGCAGGAAGAATTAAAAGCCATTGTAGTGAATAAAGGCGAAAAAGATGTGGAAAATATTCCTGTCAAATTATTTATCAATGAGCAATTAATTACGCCTACAAGTGTTTCTGTTAAAGCTAACGATAAAACTACCATCACTTTTAACTACCAAAACAAACAACAAGGCATACAACAAGGAAAAATTGAATTACGTGACCATCCTGTTGTTACCGATGATGCTTTTCATTTTTCCTATCAAATTGCCAGTCAGATAACTGTTTTAGAAATTCACGACAAACAAGCTGCTGAAAGCAAGGCTATCCCTGCTCTTTACCAAACCGACAGCTTATTTAATTTTATATCGGGAGCTATTGGTCAGCTGGATTATTCACTCATAAAAACAGCTAATTTAATTGTGCTGAATGAACTTAAAGAACTAAATAGTGGATTGGTTCAAACATTAAAATCTTTTGTAGAAAATGGCGGAAGTTTATTGGTTTTTCCTGCAGAAGAAATGAATTTAGAAAGCTATCAATTACTGGCAACTGCTTTTCAGATAAATCCTTATTTAACCAACGATACCTCGTCATTAAAAGTAAGAGACATTAACTACGAACATCCTATTTTTAATAATGTTTTTGAGAAAAAAGAAGCTGAAAAACTAAATCTTCCGTTGGTTAAAAATCATTATGCGTTGGCAGATTTTAATACCATTTTCAGAAGTGATGTGTTAACGCTTAACAACGGAACACCATTTCTTAGTGATTTTAAAATCAATAAAGGAGATGTTTATCTTTGTGCTTCGAGTCTAAACAAAACTGCTACCAACTTTGCCAATCATGCACTTTTTGTTCCGGTATTGTACAACATTGCTTTTTTAAGTCAGCCAACCTATCCAAATTATTTTATTATTGGAGAAAACAATGTCATCAATATCAACACCAATGTTAAAGACAATGTTTTCCATCTGAAAAATGACAACATGGAGATTATTCCAAAAATTAAAAGCGAACAAAATACTACCTCCATTTTCTTTGGCAACGAAATTACCACAGCAGGCAATTATTTGCTTAGCAACGAAACCATAGAAATGGGTATTGCTTTTAATTACAACAGAAAAGAATCTGATTTAGCCTGTTTAACCGAAAGTGAGCTAACCACCCAACTAACACAATATGGACTAAACGCCAACATTGTTAACGCCAACGAAGTTTCATTTAAGTCGGCACTAAACGAAATTGAATCAGGGAAAAAATATTGGAAAATTTGCGTTATTTTAGCACTTATTTTCTTAGCAGCAGAAATTGCTTTGATAAAATTATGGAAATAAAAATGTGAGAATTATTGAATAATCTGCATTAACCTCAAACTTCAAACTTACGACATGGACATACTAATCAAATCGGCAGTAATCGTTGACAACAACTCAAATTTGAATGGGCAAAAAATGGACATTCTTATTGAAAAAGGAATTATCGTTAAAATAGCTAAATCCATTAAAAATTCAGGGAACTACAAGGAACTTTCCTATCCTGATTTGCACGTTTCTATTGGTTGGTTCGATTTCAGAGTTAACTTTTGCGACCCGGGAAATGAACACAAAGAAGATTTTACCAGTGGATTAAAAGCTGCTGCTTTAGGTGGTTTTACAGGTGTTGTTGCCATGCCCGATACTTATCCAACTATCGATAGCAAATCCGGAATTGAATATGTAATTAACAAAACCGCCAATGCCATTGTAAATGTTTATCCTGCCGGATGTTTGTCTGAAAAAGCAGAAGGAAAAGAAATTGCCGAAATGTACGATATGCATAATGCCGGTGCAGTAGTTTTTACCGACAATAAAAAAAGCATAGAAAATCCAAGTTTACTTACCCGAGCCATGCTCTACACCAAATCATTCAACGGGTTAATAATGGAATTTCCTAACGAAAAGAATATATTTAATAACGGACAAATAAACGAAGGAGTGGTAAGCACTCGACTGGGAATGAAAGGCATTCCGTCTTTAGCGGAAGAACTGCAAGTGGCACGAGCCATTTATTTAGCTGAATACTGTGATGCAGCGATTCACTTAACCAATATTTCTGCAAAAAAATCGGTAGAACTGATAAAGCAAGCTAAGGCTAAAGGATTAAAAGTTACTGCCGATGTAAATTCTTACCACTTACTGCTAGACGAAAC
>DATCTM010000109.1:0-3986 GCA_036567945.1 Vicingaceae bacterium | reverse complement strand
CTACTTCTTCAAGTTGAGTTTCTGTTTTGAATCCGGCTAATTGTTGTCTTAAGATTGCTGATACTTCAGCTGGTTTTACTTCGGCCATTTTATATTATTTTATCGTTATTATAGTTTTTAAAATTCTTTTACATAAGGGTTTTCATCAAATTCCATCTCTAAATTTAAGAGTTTTCTTCTGATACTTTCATCCAATTGTTTATCTTCTACGCGTAGAATTAAGCCACCAATGATATCTTTATTTACTACCTCTTCTAATTCTATTGTAGCTTTTTCTGTTTTATTAATTTGAGCAATAATACTTTGTTTTTGGTCGGCAGAAAGAGGAACAGCAGTAGTTACTTTTGCTATTTTAATGTTATGATGTTTTTTGTATAAGCTAACAAAAGAAACTGCAATAGCATAAAGAATAGCTTCTCTTTTTTTTCTTAAAATAATTTCTATAAAAGCTTTCGTTACTTCAGAATTAAATGACTTATAAAAAACTTCTGTAATTATTGCTTTTTTCTTATCCCCTCTAACAATAGGACTTTTAAGTAAAGTAATAAAATCAGGGTTTTCGTTACAAACTTCTTTAATTAAAGACATGTCTTTAATTAAAGCCTCTAAAGCATTTTGTTCTATTCCTAAGTCTAGTAAAGACTTAGCATATCTTGATGCTACTTTCGAATCTAACATTTCAGGTATTAATTTAATTGAATATCATCTACAACACTACTAATCATAGAAGATTGTTTCGCTTCTGAAGAAAGTTCTTGTTTTAATATTTTCTCAGCAATTTCAATAGATAAAATAGCTACTTGATTTTTTAGTTCAGTAACAGCAGCCATCTTTTCATGCTGAATGCTTTCTCTTGCAGAAGCAATAATTCTATCTGCATCCTCACTAGCTTTAGCTTTAGCTTCAGCAATAATTTTATCTTTTAATGTACGAGCTTCTTTCAACATTTCATCTCTTTCTACACGAGCTTCTTTTAATAAATCTTCATTAGCAGATTGTAATTGAGCCATTTCTTTTTTGGCTTCTTCAGCTTTATTCAAAGCCTCTTCAATAGATTGTTCTCTTTGCTTAACAGCATTTAGTATTGGTCTCCATGCAAATTTTGCAAGTAAAAACAACAAAATACAAAACACAACTGTTGTCCAAACAATAAGACCTAAATCGGGGGTTACTAAAGGATTGTCCATTTTATTATTAAATTTTGTTTATGATATTTTTTATTTTTTGTTTAAAAAACAACTTGCAACCAATCGTTGCAAGTTGTTTTTGTTGTTTTTAAAGCCCCATAAGACCTACAACAACACCGAAAAGAGCAACACCCTCTACAAGGGCAGCTGCAATAATCATTGCTGTTTGAATCTTAGATGTAGCTTCAGGTTGTCTTGCTATAGCGTCCATTGCTGAACCACCAATTCTACCGATACCTAATCCGGCACCGATAACTGCTAAACCTGCTCCAATTGCTGCGTACATAATCTAATTATATTTAGTTAAACAAAAAATTACTTATTAATGGTGCTCATGTTCTGCTACTGCCGTACCTATAAACAAGGCAGACAACATAGTAAATACATAAGCTTGTAAAAATGCTACTAACAACTCCAACACAGAAATAAATAGTGTGAATGGAACTGAAACAGCACTCATGCCTACATTTTTAAAAATAAAAATTAAAGATATTAAACTCAAAACAACAATATGACCTGCCGTAATATTAGCGAACAAACGAATCATTAAAGCAAAAGGCTTAGTTAATACTCCAACTAATTCTATTGGTGCTAATAATAATTTTACTGGCCATGGTGCTCCTGGCATCCAAAAAATATGACCCCAATATTCTTTATTTCCGTTAATATTAGTTATAATTAAAGTGAAAGAAGCTAATACCAATGTTACCGCTATATTACCCGTAACATTAGCACCACCTGGCATCCAGGGAATTAAACCTAACAAATTATTAAACCAAATAAAGAAAAATGCTGTTAATAAAAACGGAACAAATTTTAAATGTTTTTTCTCTCCAATATTTACCAAGGCTATTTCATCTCTAACAAATATAATTAATGGTTCCATAAAAGAAGCAATACCTTTTGGTGCTTTGTTTGGGTTTTTCTTATAAAATCCTGCTACTCTAAAAAACACCAACAAGATAATTAACACCGAAACCATCATTGCAAAAACATTTTTAGTAATAGAAATATCGGTTGGTTTTGCTGCGTTAGTAATATGATGTTCTTCATCAAACTTCGCCTCAGTCTCTCCTTCGTTTAACTGATAAATTTTTTCGTGATTTTTAACGAAATTCATTCCATTTTTCTCTACTACATAAGTACCATCATCATTATGATGAAACGCACTAGACATAAAAGTAACCAACCCGTTATCTGTCCATAAAATTACAGGAAGAGGCACAGAAACATCTCCAAACAAATGCCATTCATGAGCATCAGAAATATGATGCATAATTACAGGCACAGGATTAAATTTCTCAGATTCTTCAGAAGAATGATTATTTTCTGCAAAAATATTACCGACAGTTGTGATGGTAAGAATTGCCAGTACAATCGACTTGTAAGCTAATTTTTTCAACATATTTTTTCTTGTTCAATACCTTCTTAAAACGGTTTGCAAATGTATATGAATTATTTATTTTGGCAATGATTTTTTTACATTTATTTTAATAATAATTCACATTGTATTTTTATCGAAAAAATATTGATTTTAGCCTTCTAAAACTAGCTATTTGTAATGTTTTGTAAATGAAATTATTACTCACTTTTTTTAATCACATTTAAAAGTATTAAAACCTCTGCAATAAGGTATAAAAAAAAGACTATAAAAAAACTTACTACAAATGTTTTTAAGCTATCTGTTTTTTTTGAAATGTGAGGATATAAGTAAAAAACACTTAATGCCATTTTAACAAGCACAAACCCTAAATAAACAAAGCCTGTATAAACAGGGATTTTTTTATGCAACAACAACAGAGAGTTTACAATTGCAAATGTTATGATAAAAAGAAAAATATGCGTTTTTTCCACAAACACACTTAAGTCCGGAACAGACATCCATTGTGTAATTATGGCATTATGTGCTGCAAATAATAATAGAGAAAATCCGAAGAAGTATAAATTAATTTTCAGCTGATTCATCGTCTTTTCCTGTTTTTATAACTTCTTTGATAATAAGGTACAAAGCCGCAGCTATTGATATTAATGCTAATACTAATGTGAAATAGGGTTTAGATGTATTGTATTTTTCATCTAGTAGATGCCCCGCCCAACTTCCTAAACCTATAATTGCTCCCATTTGGATAGCAATACCAGAGAATTTTAAATAGGTATTATACTGCTGCCGCTTCTTGGAGGGCTTCTTTTTTGGCTCCATTTAGTTGAGTATTGTTTCCATTCCCCATATTGCAAGTTCCTGAGAAGTTTGCTCCTGGTTCAATAGAAAGCTTTTTGGTATTGATTTCGCCAACTATATTTGATGTTGATTTTAATTGTAATAATTCTTCAACATATATTTTTGCATTAATACTTCCTGAAACATCGGCATTTTTACATTTCACTTCTCCTTCTATTACTCCCGAATTACCAACAACTAATTTTCCTTGAGAAACTAATGTTCCATTTAAAGCACCATCAATTCTAATATCGCCTGAGCAAGTAATATTTCCTGTAATTTCAGTTCCTTTCTGAATAATATTAATTTCCGGACTAGTTATTTCCTGTGTTTTTGCCATCTTATTTGAGTTTTTGGTAAACATTATTTACGTTAATAAATTAAGTTTTCAGCGAACAAAGGTAATTTTTTATTCTTTTACATTCAAAAATTGTTTTTGCTCCAATCTAAAACGTGGCTAAAATTAGCATATTTATTTTATGCTCACATCAAAATTCTTGTTAAAGAAGGTTAAATAATAAGGGATGTTTTTGTCTTTATAAAACAAATTAAAATTATCACTTGAAATAATAAAAGTAGGG
>DATCTM010000108.1:0-20630 GCA_036567945.1 Vicingaceae bacterium | reverse complement strand
AGCAAGCCCGGTATAAAAAAATCTGGCATTAAAAAACCTTAATAATGGAACAAGCGTTATCAGAACATTTTTGGAATGAAAGGTATGAGAAATGTGAAACAGGGTGGGATATAGGTGATATTTCCACACCACTTAAGGATTATTTTGATCAGCTTACGGATAAGGAAATGAAAATCCTTATTCCGGGATGTGGAAATGCTTATGAGGCAGAATACTTGAATCAATTAGGGTTTAAGAATGTGGTAGTGTTAGATTTCTCTAAACATGCACTACAACAATTTAAGCAACGTGTTCCTACTTTTCCTGAACATCATTTAATTTGTGACGATTTTTTTAAGCACCAAGGTGTTTATGATTTGATGGTGGAACAAACTTTTTTTTGTGCATTACATCCGAGTTTGAGAGCAAAATATGCTGAGCATACAGCATCATTACTAAAGTCTAAAGGAAAATTAGTAGGTCTTTTGTTTGATGATGTGTTAAATACAGACCATCCACCATTTGGCGGCAATAAAGCAGAATATTTAAGTTATTTTTCTCCGTATTTTGATGTAGCCATTATGGAAACGGCAACGAACTCTATACCGCCTAGAGCAGGAAGAGAACTTTTTATAAAAATGATAAAAAAATAAGTTGATGTTTAAAGATTTAGTGGTTGTTGAGTTAGCAAGTGTTTTGGCAGGGCCCGATGTAGGAATGTTTTTTGCCGAAATGGGAGCAAGGGTGATTAAGGTAGAAAACAAAACTACCAACGGAGATGTAACCCGACAATGGAGAATAGCTTCAGAAAAAAGCAACCAAGAGAATATCTCTGCTTATTTTTCATCAGTAAATTGGAATAAAGAACATCTTTTTTTAGACTTAAAACAAGCCAGCGATAAAAAACAAGTTACTGATTTATTGAAAAATGCTGCGATTGTAATTGCTAACTTTAAACCCGGTGATGCGGAAAAATTTTCTTTAGATTATCATTCCATTAAACAAATCAATCCTACCATTATTTATGGAGAAATAAATGGTTTTGGAGAGGGTGATAATAGAGTAGCGTATGATGTGGTGCTACAAGCTGAAACAGGTTTTATGGCAATGAATGGTACAGTAAGTTCAGGTCCTTTAAAAATGCCTTTAGCCATGATAGATGTGTTGGCTGCCCACCAATTAAAAGAAGGAATTTTAGTAGCCTTACTTAATAAAACACAAAGCGGAAAAGGAGCTTATGTACAAGTTGCTTTGTATGATGCAGCACTATCATCCTTAAAAAACCAAGCGACTAACTGGTTAATGAATGGCGAGAATGCCAAGTTATTAGGTTCTTTACATCCAAATATTGCTCCTTACGGTGAAACTTATCAAACCAAAAATGGTAAATGGATTGTATTGGCAATTGGCACTGATAAGCAGTTTAACCATATGTTAACTATTATTGGTGCAGCAGCGTTAATGGATGATGAAAGATTCTCGAGCAACGTTAAAAGAGTTGAAAATAGAAATCTGTTAGACGAATTATTAAAAAACTATTTTAACCAAATTTCTTTGTCCTCTTTTCAAGAAAAATTCCATAAAGCCAACATTCCGTTTGGTATAATTAAAGATGTTAAAACTGTTTTTGAAGAGGATAAAGCCAAGGCTTTAGTTTTAGAAGAAAAAGTAGGAAGCATCAACACCAAAAGAATTAAAACGGCTGTTTTTAAGATTACGGAAGGATGAAAATTAATTATTCATCATTACTTTTAGCTTAGTTTCTTTATTTCTTAAATCCAGACCACCTTCATAAACAGATTTTAAGTTAACCAAATAGAACGACCAACCTGTGTGACAACCAAGTCGGATATTTTGCTTTGAATTATCATCTGTCGGAATATTTTTTTGTGTTAGTTCTACGATTACATAATCGTCTAATATAGAAAGTTGCACATCCACTAAACAATCTCCTGCAAAAGTGAACTGAATAAAATCCTTTCCGTTTGCCTCCGTAATTTTACCACGCTCTGTTTCGTCATATAAATACCAATTCCATTCATAACTAAATCCTTTTTCTATAGGTATTTCTTTATTTACGGGTTTTCCGTTAGTATCAATAAAAACAGCCTTACTTAAAAACCACTTTTCAATTGCTGATGTTGTTGTCCAAGCGGTATAAATGTCAGCTAGTGCTGCTTTAACTGCTATTTTTCTTGTAAAGGTAGTCCAGTCAAAATTTTTCATGTTAGTTGGGTTTATTTATGAGTAGTTATTAATTAATTATTTCTTCAACCACTTTTTTAGCAGATTGTGCAGCGGTATGAACAGATACCCAGTTCTCTCCATCTGTATATGCTCCGCCAGCAAAATATACTTTGTCTACTAAGGATTCTCCTAGTGTTCTTACTGTTTTCCAGTCGGCATAATCTGTCATATATCCGGACTTAATAAACGGTTCGTTATTCCAATTTTGCGTAATATGATTTAAATAATTCGGGGTTGCTTTATTTAAATAAATACCATCTAGCTCACTCAAAATAAAGTCTTTCAAATCATTGCTTGATAGAGATATATAGTCTTTTGCGGGTGTGCCTACCGCAAAAAGTCCGAGAATGTTTTTAGAGGTGTTTTGGCCGAAAGAAGCATTGTAGTATAATTTTTCTCCGTTACTTGGTGGGGTTGTTTGAAACTCGTATTCATCTTTATAAAATTTGGTAGAAAATTCAAAGAAGGCTTTAAATCCATCCCAGATAACAGTATTGTTTATAGCATCTAATTTTTTTTGTGGAAGGTTAGGATTAAAATTAATGTCATTATCTTGAAGAATTTTAAGTGGAACAGAAACAATTACTTTATCAGCTATATATTCTCCGTCTTGAGTACAAATAACTATTTGATTTTCTGAATAGTCAATTGATTTCACTATGGAATTGAAAGTAATTTTATCGTAAATAGAAGGTACGATATAATCTTCAAAAAAATTAAACCAAGAATAATTTTGGAATTTTCGGTCTGGTTTATCATTAAAGGTTTGGATATTAACGTTAATGGAAGAATTATTTACAATCTCCTGAAAAATATTAGTATTCGTTTCTAACCATTCAGCACCTAGTGGAATTGGAAAATCTGCGAAGTTTGTATTTATCTTCATTCTGCCACCATAATTTTGTGAGGCTTCTAATATTTCAAAGTCAATACCTAGTTGCTGTAATAAATAACCTGCAGATAATCCTCCAGCACCAGCACCAATTATTATCACTTTTCCATTAAAAGATTCTGTCTCATTCTCATTAAAAGGTGTGAATGAAAATTGAATTGGCAGTCCTATACCAAGAATTCCACAAATTTTTATAAACTCCTTTCTTGTCATTCTGTTTTAATTACATACAACATTCAGGCTAAAAAGCGTTGCTGTCCGGCAGGGTAGCTATGATTTTTTAGCCATTGTTGGCGGTAGTTTTTATTTATTTTCAGTCGTCTCATTAAATTTATAAGCGATTACAATTGAATCACCTTTTACGTATATGTCTCCTGAAGAAACGGTTTTCCGTATTATTTTGTCATCGCTGTAACCACTTCTTCGTCTGAAATTGTAATGATAATATCCATTGACTTTGTCATTTAGTGGGCTATTATATCTCCAAGTTGGCAAGTTTATTAAAGTGTCTATAGTTTTAAGACTGTCAGTTGTTAATAGCCCGAGGTAGGTGTTCTGGTAGTCAGAAAAAATCAGGTAATTCTCATAATTATATGGAAAAAACATACTAAACGTTAATCCAATAGTGTCAATTAAAATTGTTCCTTGGTTTTCAAGTTTGTTCCATATTTCATGCTCGGTTAGGTCAGGATATTTTTTAACTTTCCATTCTGTTTTAAGACTGTCTAAATGAATGTTCACTAACTCTTTTGGGGATTTAAAAAACTGAACTTTACCAAATCCACTGCCATGTGCAAGTGATTCCGTGATGTAATAGCCATCATTTCTTTTGTCTATCATCACGGGACAAGTGCATTCAAGGTAATAAATTGAGTCCCTTGAATCTTTGTCTTGAAACATCAAAGCTCCCCCAAATTCTCCCATGCAATATCCATAGACTAAAAATTGGTCGTCAGAATAATAAAGTCTACCAACTGGAATGGTGTCTTGTGAAAATAAGGTGTCAATTTTTTTGTTGTCTTGATTTAATAAATGAGCTTTCTGCCAATCCGAAAAACCGATTGAATCTTTTGGGCTGTCCAAATTGAAAACAATTATTTTGAAGTCAATGGAAGTTTCTGGTTTTTCCGTCTGACAACCAATTAATGCAATTGTTAGTATGATTAGGATTCGTCTCATTTTAATTACTGCCAACAATCGAATAAACGTACCATTATGTTTATCAGTACTGTATTTTTATCCTAAATGTAGTAATTCTATTTAACTTAACTTAACTTTTACCTAACAAAAAAGCTTGTCAGGTTCCTGACAAGCTTTTTTTATAATAATTATGTTGTTGGTATTATTGAGCTACTTCCACATCTGCAGAGATGTTAAGTGTAGTAATAATAGGGTCTGTATTAGCCGTAATAGTAACTGTTTTTGTTTGAGCTCCTTGTTGTTTTCCAGGGCTATATTCTACTACAATTTCTCCTGTTGCTCCCGGTTTAATTGGTTCTTTAGGGAATTGAGGAACGGTACATCCGCAGCTTCCTGTAGCATTTTCAATAATTAAAGGTTCTTTACCTGTGTTTGTAAATTTGAAAACTTTGGTATGCTTAGAGTCTTGTTTAATTTTTCCGAAGTTATGGCTGTTTTCAGCAAACTGAATAGATGTTTTAGCTCTTGTTTCTGATAAAACAGGTGCTGCCGGAGCTGGTTCATTAGTTGGAGTAGGAGACATTGGATTAATAGGATTCAAATCATTTACATTACCCGTATTAGTGGTTACTGATGGAGAAGTAGCAATGCTTTCAGAAGCATTATAATCTCTTCTTGTCGGTCTATCGTCCATAAAGAAGGTATCTACAATTAAGGTTAAAGCAATTACGCCCAATAAGGCAACTTTTAAATTTTCTTTCATAGTTAGTTATTTTTTATTTTTAATGTGATGACAAATTTACAAAACTTATTTGTATACTAATTTTTCTTTTTTAAAGGTATCGCTTTTTATTTCTTCAACTGCTTTTAATAATGTATTATCTATATCGCTAATAACTTGGTAATAAGCCGAGCTATTCCACATGTTTCTGGCAATGGTCGCTTTTAAACGAGTAAGTAAAAATGTTTTAGAAGTGTTAATTTGTTCTTCATTTTTTTCTACTTCATTTTTGGTGGCAAAGTCGACAAATGCAGTTAGCAGCTCTTTTTCTGCATCAAAATTATTTTTAAAATCGCTTACGGTAGGGTAAGTTGCCATTAGCTTTTCTCTGTTATCTTGTGTGTATTCCAATGCAAATTCATTTACCAGCCCTTCTCTGGTAACTTTACTCAAGTAATCAGAAATCATACTGGTATCTATAGGAACAAATACATCAGGCATGATGCCTCCGCCACCATAAACCGTTCTTTTGCTGTTTAGGGTAGTAAATTTTAATGAATCAGGGAATGCAATACTATCTTCAGTAACTAATTCTCCGTGTTCGTACCTTCTTGTAAGCTCTTTGTAGTACTCTTCCTTGCCTTCATCATAAGGTCGTTGAATACTTCTTCCGGAAGGCGTGTAATACCTTGCAATGGTTAACCTAACAGCAGAACCATCTACTAAAGAAAATGGTTTTTGAACCAATCCTTTACCAAAAGATCTTCTTCCAACAATTAATCCTCTATCAAAATCTTGAATAGCACCGCTAACAATTTCGGAAGCTGATGCAGAGCCTTCATCAATAAGAATGACCAATTTGCCTTTCTCAAAACCACCTTTCTCTGTGGTAAAATATTCTTGTTTCGGGCTTTTTAATCCTTCGGTGTAAACAATCAGTTTATCTTCATTAAGAAATTCATCTGCCAACTGTATAGCTGACTTTAAGTAGCCTCCGCCATTTCCTCTTAAATCTAATATTAAATGTTTTACATTTTTTTCTTTTAATTTTTTTAAACCTTCACGAAATTCAATTATGGTCTTTTCAGCAAAACGATTTATCTTTATGTAGCCAATCTCATCATCTACCATATAAGAAGCATCTACACTAAAAATTGGAATTTCATCTCTGGTAATGGTAAATTTTAATAAGTCTTTTGCTCCTCTACGTTTAACAGCAACAGTTACTTTAGTACCTTTTTTACCTCTCAGTTTATCTTGCACATCACTATTTTGAAGACCAATTCCGGCAATATTTTCTTTATCTACTTCAATAATTTTATCGCCCGCTTGAATACCTACTTTTTCGGAAGGACCACCGGGAATAGGAGATACGACTACAAGTGTGTCGTGTAAAATATTAAATTGAATTCCTACACCTTCAAAATTTCCGATTAAAGGTTCGTTCATCTTTTTGAGTTCTTTTTGGGGAATATAAACAGAGTGAGGATCTAATTCTTTTAATAAAGCAACAATGGCTGCTTCGGTTATTTTTTCATCATCTGTAGAATCAACATAAGCGTAGTTGATAAGTTGAAGTAAGTTTTCAATTTTTTGTCCGCCCGGTGTAACTAGGTTTTGAGCAAAAATAGATAACACAAAAAACTGTGTTATTATCAGAAGTGAGATTTTTTTTATGGTCATAATTTTAGTATAAAGTGAGGCTAACAAATTTAAGTAAAAAGTTTAGCAAAGAAAGTTAATAAATTATAAAACAACTATTATGCAACTTTTGTAATTTTCTTAAAACTCAACATTTAACTGTTGTAAAACCATTCTCAAACTGATTAACAGCTTCTGTTTTTCCTCATTTTCTTCCATATCTATGGTTTCTTCTACATCAAAAATTAAATCATTTACTTCATCTTCACCAAAAGTAGCATCGAAATTTTCTATTACTGTTAATGCTTCTAGACAAACATTAAAATCTCCATTTACAGCTTCTTGTACTAAGTTATTTAAATGATTACTTGCATCTAATCCGGATTGCCAAAAAATAGATATTAAAAAGGCTTTTATAGAAAAGTACTTGTCATTTTCTATGGCATTAATAATTGCTTGAGTAGTATTTTCTGCTTTTAAGTCAAACAATAATTCAGTAATAGCTTGTTGTACTTCACTATCTTTATTTACTAAGTAAACATCTAAAAGTGGCTCAATAGCTTCCGGTTTACCACTTTTTCGGAGTTGTTTTATAGCGGTTAATACTTTTTGGGTGTCGCTCCCTTGTAAATCTTTAATGATATTGTTGAATTTGTTATCGTTTCTTTTTACTGCCATAGTAAATAAATTAGAGTGATGTAAAAATGAGTTAAAAGAAATAGGGTGAATAAACTAATTTATCCACCCTATTTTTTGATAAAAGTTGGTATTAATAATAAATTAACCTTCTAACTTTTGCAATATATTTAGCCAAACGAATTACTTGTTTAGTGTAACCAAACTCGTTATCGTACCATACATAAAGTACTATATTTTTTTTGTCGTTAGAAACGATGGTTGCATTACTGTCATAAACAGAGCAACAAATGTTTCCTATAATATCTGTAGATACTAATTCAGGATCGTTTTCGTATTTAATTTGATTTACTAAACTTCCCTGAAGAGCTGCTTTTCTAATTAATTCGTTTATTTCATCTACAGAAGTTTCTTTTTTAACTTCTAAACTAAGAATTGCCAAAGAACCGTTTGGAGTGGGAACCCTTACTGCGTTTGCAGTTAATTTTTCTTTTAAAGAAGGAATTACTTTAGTTACCGCATTTCCTGCACCGGTAGAAGTAATTACCATGTTAATAGCTGCCGAACGACCTCTTCTTGGTTTTTTGTGCATGTTGTCCAATAAGTTTTGGTCGTTGGTATAAGCATGAACTGTTTCTATATGTCCTTTAACTACACCTAATTCGTTTTCTACCACATAAAGGATAGGAGAGATGGCGTTGGTTGTACAAGAGGCTGCCGAAAAGATATTTTCATTTTCCAAGTCTAAGGTGTTTTCGTTAATTCCATAAACAACATTAGGTACTTCTTTGCCCGGAGCGGTTAACAATACTTTGCTAATTCCTTTGGCTTCTATGTGTCTTGAGAGTTGTTCTCGGTTAGAGAAAACACCGGTATTGTCAATCAACAATGCATCGTTAATTCCGAAAGCGGTGTAATCAACATCCTCAGGATTATTTGCCTCAATTAATTTTACAATTTGTCCGTTAATGATAAGGGCTTTATTTTCAACATCAGCATCTACAGTTCCTGAAAATAATCCGTGTACAGAGTCATTTCTTAATAAAGCAGCTCTTTTAATAATTTCTTCATCAGTTACTTTTCGGGTAACAATAGCTCTTAATCTTAATTGTTGTCCTTTTCCGGCTTGTTTTACTAATTCTCTGGCAGCTAATCTTCCAATTCTTCCAAATCCAAATAAAACAACATCCTTTGGTTGTAGTTGATGTCCGTCAGCAGCAATAAAGTCTTTTAATTTATCTTTTAAGAAGTCGGTTTGGGATGCGTAGTTAGCTTTTTCGTTATGCCATTCAGCAGCTAATCTGCCAATGTCTATTTTTGAAGGAGCAATGTCTAAGCTTTCTAATTCTTTAGCTAAAGAAGAACTATCAAAAATATCAACAGGGTTAAAAGCAATACTTTTTGCTTTTGAATGTAGATTTAAAACATCAGAGATGCTTTTATCTACCAAAGGGTTTCTGAAAAGTACTAACTCAATAGATTTTTCGTACATTAAATGCCCGATTGAACTAATAAGTTTAACAGCAGCTTTTTCTCTCCTTACATATTCATTTAGATTTTCTTCGTAGGATTTGTTTTTGTCAAGAATTTCCATGATAAATTTTTAATTGATTTTTAAATGTATATTTATATAACTATATTTTTTTACCCTAAATAGGCTTTAAGTAAATCACTTTTTGATGATGTTCTTAATTTCTTAATACCTTTTTCTTTTATCTGGCGAACACGCTCACGAGTTAAATTAAACGATTCACCAATTTCATCAAGAGAAAGGGGTTGTTTACAGCCTATGCCAAAAAATAATTCTATTACCGATCTTTCTTTGTCGGATAGTTTTGACAATGACCTGCAAATTTCTTGATGTAGAGATTCTTGCATTAACAAAACGTCTGTTCTTGTACCATCATTATCAGCTAAAACGTCTAATAAACTTCCTGAATCTTCATCATCTCCAAAGGGAGCATCAACAGATACATGCCTGCCCGAAACCTGTATAGAACCATCAATCTTGTCTATACTAATGTCTAGTAAATTGGCAATTTCATCTATAGAAGGTTCTCTTTCAAACTCTTGTTCTAGCTTAGAAAATGCTTTTTTTATTTTGCTTAATGAACCAACTTGGTTAAGTGGTAAACGTACAATTCTGGATTGTTCGGCTATTGCTTGTAAAATAGACTGACGAATCCACCAAACAGCATAAGAAATAAATTTAAATCCTCTGGTTTCATCAAAGCGTTGAGCAGCTTTAATTAATCCTAAGTTACCTTCATTAATTAAATCAGGTAAGGATAATCCTTGGTTTTGATATTGTTTTGAAACAGACACCACAAATCTTAAATTGGCTTTAACTAATTTCTCTAAAGCAATTTGATCTCCTTCTCTTATTCGTTGAGCTAATTCTACTTCGTCTTCAGCAGTAATAAGTTCCTCCCGACCAATTTCTAATAAATACTTGTCTAACGAAGCACTTTCCCTGTTGGTAATAGACTTAGTAATTTTTAATTGTCTCATCGAGATGCTTTTAAAAGTGAATTGATAGGTATGCAAATTTAGTCCCTTTTTCTCGATTGGAGGGTTTTAAAACACTAAAATTTTTAACATAAAATTAATTTTAAAACAATGTTAAAAATAATTTAAATATCTATTTGATTGTTAGTTTGTTGGGTTTTTCAACTTAATACTCCATTCAAAATTAAAAATGGCAACCGTTTCATTTTGTTCATCTTTCCCTACAGACTCCATCCAAAAAGTTTGACCTTCAGAACTTGTTGTAGTGTTTTGCAAGGCATTATCTATAATTTTCCCATCACTACAAGTAAAGGTTATTTTACCTTTGGCTTTTTTAAGAAAAGTACCTTTTTGTTGTGTTACCAACATGGAAATAGGTTGCTTACTGTTTCTTATTTTTTGAAGTACTAAGGTTCCTGTGGTAAGTTCTGCTGACATGGCTAAAACGGCAAAATAAATAGAGCCAAAAGGATTTTGATTTATCCAACGGTGTTTAATGGTTGATGAACAAGCATTGTCTGATATTGATTTTAATCTAACTCCTGCAAAAAATGCACTAGGTAATTTGGCTAAAAGAAAAAGATGAAACTTGAACATATTACAAAAATGATTATTGTTTAGTGCTTATTTTATTAAGTTCATCAGCGAATGATTTAGCAAGAATTTTTCTACTAAATTTTTCGTACCCTTTGCTATTTACTTTTAAACTGTTGGATTTATAAGCTGCATAATGATGTTTAATAATTTCTTTAAGCGAATCAACCTCCTCAAATCCGGTTAATGTTCCTGCTTGAGTTTCTTTTATCACTTTAGCAGCATCACCTTCAGGTTTTCCAATAGCAACAATTGGTCGTTGAGCTCCAATATACTCAAATAATTTACCTGGAATTATACCGTCATTTTTGGGCGTGTTATTTAATAAAGCTAGCAACAATTGAGAGCTAATCATTTGCTCAATTACTTGGTTGTGAGGTAAGCTTCCTATTAAATTTAGGTTGTTTTGAAGTTGATGTTGGTTAATAGATTGAATTACTTCAGCAGCTACCTGACCAATAAATTTTATTTCTAAATCATTTTTAAATTGTTCATCTTCTTGAGCAAGTTCGGCAAGTACTTTCCATAAAGCATGAGGGTTCCTGTCTTCATTTAATGATCCTGTGTGTGTTAATGTGAATTTTTTATCCAACACTACATTTTCAATAGTAGTAAAATCTGCCGGGTCGTAGCCATTTGTAATTACTACAGGTAATCTTCCTGAAATTTCTTCAAAATCACTAGCACAACTCCAACTTACAGTAGTAACTTCATTTGCTGTATGTAAGACTTCTTGTTCTAATCGTTTGTGTTTTTTATCTGCCCAGTTGCTAAGTTTAAGTTTGTGATAAAAATCTATTAAGGTCCAAGGATCTCTAAAGTCTGCCAACCATGGAATTTTATGTTTTTTTACCACATTTTTTGCAATAAGATGAGTAGAGTGGGGAGGTCCTGTAGAAATTATGGCATCCACTTTATTGTTTTTTAAATAATTGATTAAAAATTTAGAAGATGGCTTAATCCAGAATTTTCTGGCATCGGGAATAAAAATATTGCCTCTTACCCATAAAGAAAGGTTTTGTAATAATGAATTTCCTTCGTTAGATTGGCTCATTCCGGGTAAAAGAGCTTCATCCTTTTTTTTGCCTAATAATTTTTTATATAAGCCAAATGGTTCCCAAATCTTGGTTCTTATGGTTTCAATACCTTTTGGAATTTCTTTTAACAGCTCTTTATCCTGAATGGCTATTTCTCCATTTTCTGTAGTGTAGATGATAGGTTCCCAGCCATACTCCCTGAGGTATTTAGTGGTTTTTACCCAACGTTGCACTCCGCCACCACCCATCGGAGGCCAGTAATAGGTTATGATTAATACTTTTTTCATCTTAGACAAAATTAATCATTAAATCTCATCAGTTGATTAGGAGTAAATGTCCATTCCGGAGTTGAAATTTCTGTTTTACAGTCAGCAACTGAATACCAAGGTGATAATGAATTATTATTAGGATTTTTTAAAACATGAATATTCTGAGCTGGCATATAGCTTTGTGCCAACATAAAAACTTTTTCTTTTGTGGTAGGGTTTTCTGCCATATCAATAACAATAACAGCATGTCCTGGGAAACCTCCTTGAATAAATACATCACCAATTTTCATACTTGATAAATTGAAGTTAACTAATTCCTTACTTAATGAGGCAGTTCCTGCATACATAAATATATTGTCCATGTATTTTCTAAAACTGTGGTAAGTGGTATTGTTTTTTGATGAAGCTACCCAAACTACTTTATTTCCCTGAAGCTTAGGATAAAATCCTTCGCTCCATTTTTTAAAAGGAATGGGAGTTCCATTGGTATAATTAAATTTAATTTGATTGGTTTTATTAGTAGCAAAAAGATACTCAGCTCGAAGTCGCATAACAGCATCGGCACATTGTTGTAAATCTTTATTTCCAACATCTATATTAATGACTGCAAATTGTGCTGATTGATTATATTTTTGTTCACCGTTGTGTAAATAAACAGTATTGTCTGTTAAGTTTAATGGAAGATGCCTGAGCCAATCGCCAAAAGAGTTGTGATTAACTTCGGTTCTCTTAAAACCTAATGGTACAGGAATATTGTTGCACAAAGCTTCTTTATACTTATATTTATTAAACCAAGCATAGTTATAAACAATAGTATCTACAACTGAACTATTGTTTTCAGCACTATCTATAATTAACGTGTCAATTTTTGTAGTATTATTTTGGCAAGAGGCAGTGAGAAAACAGCATAGTGCAACGTAAAATAGGTATTTGTTTTTAGTTGCCAATGGTTTTTATTTTACCGTTACATTGGTAACATAAAAACCTGTGTTTGAAGCATTGTAAACAGTTTCATAAATAGAGATGTACAACATTCCTGTAGCAGTTGCTTTGCCATTATATTTAGCCCCTGCTTTTGTTACTGTTCCTGTATCACCAATTTTAAACACCACATTTCCATAAGCTGGACTGGTAGAACTACTGCTATTTCCATAACTATCTGAACCACTATTTTTAACAGAGCCATCTGGCTTGTAAGCATTGTTTGATAAGCTTGCCAGTATCACTTCTCCTGAAGCTGTCATAGAAATGGTTTGCCCCGGTTTTACAACTATGCCTGTTTTTAACCAGCCACCATTTTGATTAGAACTGATATGGGTTGATGCCATTAATTTAAAGGTTTTACTATCAGTTGAGCCATCGGTATATAAAATATCAATTTTTTCAATTTTTTCTCTAGGAATGGTTAAATCACCATATTCTGTTTTTAAACTCACCGTAGAAAAATCATATTTTCCACCCATATTGTATTCGTAATCAATAGTAATTACATCTTTTGTAGAATAAGTATTTCCAACACTATGTACTGCTTTTAGTTCAGATAAAGCTGTAGTTAGAGAATAATCATGATGAACAGTTGTTTCTTCTGTTTCTTGGTAAAGTACTTCTTCAACAACAGGAATAGCTCCTATTTTTAAATTAACCAATTGGTTGTAAGCTTTTTTTCTTTCTTCTTCTACAGTGCTTTGTAGTTGTTTTGCTAAATTAACTATCGTGTTTTTCAAGCTATTATCAGGATGAATGCCTAATGTAATAGAAGAAACATTTTTTATAGGAACATTTAGTTTACCGTAGTCGGTTTCTAATAATACATTAGAAACTTTTGTTGTTCCCGTTACAATATTTCCATCTTTTAGGGTAAGTGTAAACTCTGTTTTAGATTGTGCAAAAATGTTGCTTGATATAAATAATATGAGTATGAATAATATTTTTTTCATAATATAAATAGTTTAAAGATTAATTATTTTTTTTTTAATAAAAATACGATTGGTTGTTGATTTTTTATATTGAAATCTATATTCTCTGATATAGGGTAATATCCATCGGCTTCAACTAAAATATTGTAATTTTTATCAGGAGCAACAATCATTACAAATTCACCTGTACTTGCTTTTGCATTGTAGATACCAACAACGGACTTATTGTTTTCTATTAAGGTTGCTTTCACTGGGATAGACTGGTTAGAAGATTTATCATATCCAATTCCTTTTAGTACTATTAAGTTTGTAGGAGGATCATTTATAAAAGCTTTATATAAATCAATACCACCTAATCCACCCTCTCTAGTTGAAGAAAAGAATGCATTTTTTCCATTGGCTGCTAAAACAATAGAAAACTCATCTCTGACAGAGTTTATCGGTGCTCCTAAATTTTCGGGATTGCTCCAAGATTCATTAGAAACCGTAGAAACAAATAAATCAAACCCTCCCATGTTCTGATGTCCTTTACTGCTAAAATATAACGTTTTTCCATCACTAAAAATAAAAGGATAGTCTTCATCAAATTGGGTATTAATGATTGGCCCTAAATTTTGTGCTTTTCCCCATGTCCCATCCGGTAATCGCTTAGCTTTATAAATATCTTTTCCACCATAGCCTCCTGGTCGGTTACTCGAAAAATAAATGGTTGTATTATCTATTGTGACTGATGCACTAGTTTCATTAAATGCTGATTTAATTTCTGCAGGAAGTTCGTTCGGAGTTTCCCATTCTTCTAACCCCATTTGAGTAACCTGTAGGTTTCCGGCAATAAGAAATTTATTATTTCTTTGAAAAAATAGAGTTTGACCATCAGCAGACATGCCTGCAGTAATTTCTTGTTGGTCGGTATTAATATTATTATTTAGTTTATCAATTTGAGTATTACTCTTATTATAATCAGTTATTTGATAAATATTATGAATGTAATTCTCTTTATTAGAAGAAAATAATAACAATGATGCATTTGCATTTATTAGCGGAGCACAATCATCAAATTCAGAGTTTATAGCACTTCCTAAATTTTCTACTGAAATGTCTCTCTTGTTTTTTAAAGCAAGTTCTGCATAAGAAATTTGATTAATATAGCGTGTAATATCATCATTAGTAAGTTCTTTTTCTCCAGCAATTAATTTATATCCATTATAAAAGTTAGTTGCCTTTTTAAACTTACCGTTGGCATGAGCTGTAGCAGCTTTATATCTGAACAGTTCTAAACTTACTGATGTTGCAGATTGATTAAAATGTTTTTCTGCCTTTTCGTATTCGTGTAAGTTAAAATAACAAATTCCCATTTGGTAATTTAAGTTTGCATCAGTACTATCCTTATTGTAGTGTTCTTTTAAATTGGCTAATGCACCACGATAATCATTTACCTCTATATTGAATTTTGCTTTAGAGATAGCTTTTTCAACTTCGGTAGAAGATTTTTGACTATGGGCTGAATTACTAAGCAACAACAATGTGCAAATTAATAAATAGACCTTTGAAATATAACTGGTTGATATAAAATTCATGTTACTTTTTAAATTGAGCGTAAATATATAAACAATATTCAGTATTGAAAAAAATACACTCAAAAATAGTGCAATTATTTAGATTTAAACTATTGAAATAGAAATGAAATAAACAGTGTGTTGTTAGTTAAAAATGAGTTTAAATTACTAGTAATAATAGGCAAAAACACCTAGAAAAAGTAAACATATAGGTAATGAATACTAAAATAGATAAAGAAAAGTATTCCGATAGCACTCACTGTTTTAAGTAGAGTAGAGGGTTGTTTTTCTTTAGGAATATCTTTTCCGGTAATAACTAAATAATTGAGTATAGCTAAAATAGGAGAAGATAAAAAGGCAATTGCTGTTGCAAAATCAATTAACGTTTTCATGTTTGCTGAGAAGAATGCTATAATAACAATACTACCAAAAGCTAACAAAAACAACCATAACCAATAAAATGAATTGGTCTTTTTGGTTTTATTAAATAAAATCGCAGAAGTTTCTACCATAACTCTTGGTTGTGCGTCTAAACAAGTTAATGTCGTACTAAACATGGTTGTTAGTGCAGCTATAGCAATAATTGTGTAAGACCATTCACCAATATTGGAAGTGTAAATTTCAAGTAATTGCTTTGTAAATTTACTTCCATTAGCAGAAAGCTCAATCCCAGTACCGTAAATACTTACAGCTCCTAATCCTAAAAAAGATAAAGCTAATACTAAAGTAGCCCAATAACCCAATTTAAAATCAAACATAATGTCTTTATAGCTAATAGATGTATCTTTATTGTGGTTAGTTTTTTCAGTAGTCCATATGGAATGCCAAACAGCAATATCAAATGGAGCCGGCATCCAACCCATAAGAGCAATTAAAAATAGGACATGATTTTTATTAGAAAAAGAAAAAATTGTTTTTAGTGCATTATTTTGTTGATAATTTCCAAAAAGTGAAATTAAAAAAGTGCTGATGGTAGCTATAGCCAATAGGGTTATAATAAATTTCATGCTGGTATCAAGTACTTTGTATTTTCCTATCATTAAAAATAAACAGCAAACAAAAAGTACTAGGGAGGCTATACTCCATACTGGTAAATTGATATGAAAAACCTCGGTAACAATTCCTGCGGTAACTATGGTAACAGCAGATTGTATGATAAACATTCCAAAAAATGTAATTAAGAAAAATAAAATTACAGACCATTTACCTAAATTCATGTAGCCATGAAGTATGTTTTTACCAGTTACAGCAGCATAACGAGGGCCGTACTCAAAGAAAGGATATTTTAAAATAATAACGATTAAAACTGCCCAAATGAGTTGATATCCGAAATCGGCTCCAGCTCGTGTAGATTGAATAAGATGAGAAACACCAACTGCAGCTCCAGCATATAGTAACCCTGGTCCTAATTTTTTATACCAACTCATTTTTAGAAGTTTATAAAGAAGGCAAAGTAAAATTATTTTTCAAGAATAAAAAAATACTAAGAAATAAAATAAATGTATTACATGGCTTATTTTTATAAAAAATAACTTATTTTAGTTGCAAATTTTAAACACACAAAAAATTATGAAAAAAATTTACACTTTACTTACAATAGCAATTTTAGGTTCAATAGAGGTCTTTGCCCAATGTAATGGAAGATATCAAACTAATATTTATACAACTGTAGACGTAACTACTGTACAATATGGTAGTAATATGGATTTAAATAATAATGTGATTGATTTGTTTATGGACATTTATCAACCACAAGGAGATACCGCAACATCAAGACCATTGGTTATTTTAGCTCATGGCGGTTCTTTTTCAGGAGGATCTAGAACGTCTCCCGAATTAGTTCATTTTGCTACAGAGTTAGCTAAAAAGGGCTATGTATGTGCGTCTATGAGCTATAGATTGGCACCTAGTGCTTTTTCACTATTAGCAGAAGAAACTACATTTAAAGTGGTATTTTCAGCAATTCAGGATGGAAAAGCTGCTATTCGTTATTTTAGAGCTGATGCTGCTAATGCTAATCTTTATAAAATTGATGAAGAGCAAATTTTTATTGGAGGAACCTCTGCAGGAGGAATATTAGCATTTAATTTGGTTTATGGTGATGATGTAAATAAATTACCTGCTCAGTGGCAAACTTGGTTAGGTGAAATTGGTGGATTAGAGGGTAGTAGTGGAACACCGGGGTATTGCTCTAGAGCTGCAGGAACTTTTGGTTTTGCAGGAGGGGTTGCAGATACGGCATGGATAAATGGTGATGATGTACCTCTGTATGCCTGTCATACTTTCGGAGATCAAACGGTTTTATACGATTATGGACAACCTCTAAACGGTTTTACACCTGTTAACCTTTATGGTAGTGGACCAATAAATACTAGAATGGATGGTCAAGGTATTTATAATCATCTAGATCCATATACGGGAAGCGACCATCCTCCATTTGCTAATTCTACACCTATATTGGATACGACAAACACTAATTTAACTACTTTCTTATATAATATTTTAGATTGTAACCCTAGTAACCTTAAAAATCCTAATCAAAAAGATTGTAGCACATTTGTGGGTGTTAATGAGTTTGCTAAAAACAATATAGAACTATTGATTTACCCTAATCCAGCTATAGAGTTTATTACTATTGATTTAAAAGAAATGAATTTAGTTAATAACGTAGTAGAAATTACAAATACTTTAGGTCAGGTGGTTTTTACTCAAACAGCTAACGAAAATATGTTAAGAGTTAATGTAAGTACATTCCCAAATGGAGCTTACATTGTTAATGTTAATGGCGTTTCTCAATTGTTTATTAAGAAGTAAAGTAATATAAAAAAAAAGCGGTTATTTAATTTAAATAACCACTTTTTTTTAAGTTATAAAGTGCTTATCTAAACCTAGCACTACTTTTTGTTCCTCTTCCTGCTGTAAATGGATTGGGGTTAATGAAACGAATAAATACTTCAGGTCCACCATTTCCATTGGTTGCAGCAGTTAATCCAGACATATTTAAATCATAAGCAAATCCAAGAGAGAAGCTAGCAATTTCTAATTCTATAGCAGGTGCAAAAGCATCTCCAAAACGGTAGTATGTACCTAATGAAACAGCAGCACCTTTAAAAGCACCAGTGTATTTAGATTCTTCTTGAAGCGTATATCTGACCATTATACCTCCTAAAACTTGTCTTGCAGGTCCTTGGAAATAAGCCAATATTTTTGGTCTAAAAGCTAACTTGCTGTTGCTTATGCCTAAATGAGCTTCGGTATGAAAAGCTAATTTAGAATATAGTTTATCTACTTCTCCAAATTCTAATTGTTGATTTGGGCGTGTAATGTGATAAAAAGCTACTCCAGATTGAATATTGAACTCATCTTGAGAACTTAATGTTTTTGCACCTTTGCCATAAGACCATAAAGCACCTGCTGAAAAATCGAAGAAATTACTACTTTCAAAAGCAAACAATTCATTAGAGCTTAATGAGGCATCAAAACTTTGTCCATTAAACTGCGAGTCCCATTCTAGGTTGTTTGGACTCATACTTGTTTGTCCCCAAGAACCCATTAAACCAACAGAAGCAGAGTTTTTATCATCTAAAAACAATACACTAGAAAGAGCAAGGTTAATTTTAGTTGTTCCAAAATTAGTTGTACCGGCAATATCTTTAAAGGCGCTTATCCCAGCTCCTAAATAGCCATTTTTCCACTTGTTTTTTAATAATCCACCATCAAACATTACAGCGTAAGTTCTGTATGGGTTGGAAATACTTCCCCACTGGCTTCTGTAATTTAATACGCTTCTAAAATCTCCATTAAATACACCTGCTGTTGCCGGATTTGTGGTCATTATCATTGCATCATACATAGTGAAATGTATATCTTGAGCTTTTAATTTCGATGTTGAAATTATACCTACTTGACAAAATAGGGCAATAAGGAAGCTTATTTTTTTCCCCATAGAGTAGTTTATTTTTCGGGTGTTTGAGAA
Source organism: Vicingaceae bacterium (assembly GCA_036567945.1). Taxonomy (GTDB): domain Bacteria; phylum Bacteroidota; class Bacteroidia; order Flavobacteriales_E; family Vicingaceae; genus BRH-c54. The sequence continues at coordinate 1,518 of DATCTM010000108.1, read as the reverse complement.
TACGTTATATTTCATAATTATTTATCTTATTAAAGTTACATCTCCTTTCTTGGTTATTTTACTGCCATCTATAAAAGTAGCTTCGAGGTAATATACAAAAACTGCTTTATTCATATCTTTTCCTCTGAACTTGCCATCCCATCCAATATCTAAACTAGTTGTTTCAAATACTTTTTCTCCCCATCTGTCGTAAACAAAAAAGTTTAAATCAGCAACACCTTTTCCCCTAACATAAAGTATATCATTACTGCCATCGCCATTTGGAGAGAATATATTTGGCACCCAAATTACATAGTCATAATCAACTATAACTGTTATTTGGTCTGAGGCACTACATCCATTAGAATCTACTACCGTTACAGTATAGGTGATAGTTTCCTCCGGTGTACTATTAGTTGTAGGACATAAAGGACAAGTTAACCAAGTAGGAGGTGTCCATGAATAATTACCATTAGAACCAGTTGCATTTAGTAGGGTTGTTTCTCCAAGTTTTATACTTACGTCACTTCCTGCATTTACTATAGGAGTTGGATGAACAGTAATTGTAGATGTTATGGTGTCTGACCCATTTGCATTTGAAACAATTAATTCAATAGTATAAGTGCTGTCGCTTCCAAAACAAATATTTGTAGGGTTTTGGTCGGTTGATGTAGATGGAATACCTCCGTTAAAAGTCCATTGCCACGAAGTAGCCCCTGTGCTCATATCTGTAAAATCTACACAATCTCCTGCACATATTTCATCATCAGAAACTGTAAATGCTGCTGTTGGTGTTGAACAATTGTTAACTGTAATATAGGCTGTCATAGTAGTGTCGTCACTACCATTAGCATCTGTAACAGTTAATGAAACAGTATAAGTGCCGGCTGTTGCAAAACAAATATTAGTTGGATTTTGTTGGTTTGAAGTTGATGGTGTTCCACCATTGAAACTCCAACTCCACGCTGTAATTCCTCCTGTAGCTGATGAAGTACTTAAGTCTGTAAAATTAATACAATCACCTTCACAAATATTAGTTTGAGAAGCAGAAAAATTAGCAACAGGTTGAGGAAGTGTACAATTGTTTATATTGATAGAAACAGTAGCTGTATCAGGACAAGTACCATTTGTTGTATAGGTTACATTAAAACTACCAGTTCCACTTCCAGAAATATTAACCTCTCCGGTAGATGCATTAATTACACCACTGTTGTCTATAGTAAAAGTACCACCACTAGTACCTGTAATAGTAGGAGTAGGGTTAGGATCAGTAGTACAGAAAGTGGTAGGAGAATAATTAAAAGAAGCATCATCTTGCGCATTAACTACAATAGAAATAGTATCAGCATCACCACAAGAACCTGAAATAGTATAAATAATTTGATGGGTTCCTGCACTGGCAGTAGAAGGATCAAAAGTACCTGTTGAAGTGTTGGTTATACCTGTTCCACTCCAAACTCCCCCCGGATCAACAGCTGATAAAGTTACTGAAGCTGCATTTTCACAAAAAGGACCGGCAGCAGTAATTGTTGCATCAGC